>NZ_JAYGHG010000038.1:0-45419 GCF_034931085.1 Nodularia harveyana UHCC-0300
CGATGAATGCGATGATGAAGCAAGTGGTAGCAGCTAGTAGGGTGGGGATCATGAGAACGCCGAACCAACCGATGTAAATCCGGTTGTTGGTGCTGGTGATCCACTCGCAGAAGCGATCCCATACGTTAGCGCTTTGGCGCTGTTGTAAGGTTGTGGTCATATTTTTATAATTGCTTTCGTGTTTACGAATTAAGTAGGTAAACTTGCCTACTTGAATACTACCTTAGAGGATAAGTTGTGTTTTGTAAAGCAATTTTAATAATTTTTTACTTATAAATGTAATTAGTTTTGCTAATGAATCGCATCTTCAGACACGATTCATTGAGGTTTGATTAACCTGGGGGCCAGTCCATCTGCCGTCCTCCCAGAATATGTAAATGTAAATGGTGGACAGTTTGACCGCCATCAGCACCGTTATTGATGACAACGCGATAACCGTTGTTTAATCCAGCTGCTGCGGCTACTTGTTTGACAGTTAATAGCAGATGTCCTAAAAGGGCTTGGTCTTGAGATTCTGCATCAGCTAATTTAACTATGGGTTTTTTGGGAATGACGAGGATATGAACTGGGGCTTGGGGGTTAACATCTGTGAATGCTAAGGCTAAGTCATCCTCATAAACTATGTTTGCGGGGATTTCTCGGCGGATAATTTTGCTGAAAATCGTCTCTGTGGTTTCACTCATGCAGATTTACCTAAGTCATCTGTTAGAGATTTTAGGCGATCGCCTGGTGTTTTTTCTTCATGGGCGTGCGATCGCTGTTTTATCGCGGCCTAACATCATCGAGACGTAGTTGAAGTGAGGGCAAAAGAGGAGATTTAATAAATTGACCTAAACGATATTTTTGCTGACTATAATCTTCATCAATAAGTTGACAAACTGTAAATGTGGGTTGCTTCGGTTTACCAATAAAAATAACTCCACCCAATCCCCGATAATCAACAATCCAATATTCAGGAATTCCTAACAAAGCGTATTCTTCAACCTTACGAGCATAATCTGTTTCCCAATTGGTGCTAACAACTTCAACTACTAATTTAATTGATTGCCCTAAAGTAATGACTGGTTCATTTTGCCAAAAAGGTTCATGGTTAAGCACAGTTTCATCTAATACCACAATATCCGGACGGCGGGCTGTGGCGATTTCTGCAAAAGGACGAATAAGACAGGTCCGAGGAATAAACCAGGGAAGTTGGGCAGTAGTGATGGCAATACCCAGTTGAGTTGCTAGTTTACCTCCAACGGTTTCATGGGGTCCAGTTGGTTCCATGTCAATCAATTCTCCGTCTGCCAGTTCATAGCGGGGATTGTTACCATATTGGATCAGAAATTCTTCAAAGGTTAATGGTTTTGTTAATGCTTGAACCATAAGTCACCTACATCTTTAGCTACTATTATTTTAACTTGATCAGGACTTACGCAAAAACTCTTTGAAATCCTTATTCCTCTGCGTCTCTGTGGTTAGTTATTCCGTAATTTCTGCGTAAGTCCTATTGACGTTTTCTTTGTTTTCTGGTTATTAATAATCCTCTTGAGTGTTTTCACCCATGCAGTTGTACCCAATCATCTGGTAAAGATTTTAAAGGGTTAGTGGTAAAAATAAATGCTGGCTAGAGTCTGGAGTGCATCTATTGTAGGCATCGATGCCGTGAAAGTCGGTGTTGAAGTCGATATTTCAGGGGGTTTACCAGGAATTGTGGTGTTGGGACTACCAGATTCGGCGGTACAAGAATCTAAGGAGAGAGTTAAAGCCACGTTAAAAAATGCTGGTTTTGCTTTCCCGATGCGAAAAATTGTAATTAACCTGACTCCCGCAGATTTACGCAAGGAAGGGCCATGTTTCGATTTACCGATTAGTATAGGAATTTTGGCGGCTTCTGAGCAAGTTAGCCCTGATTTGTTGGGAGATTACCTGTTTCTTGGTGAAGTTTCTCTGGATGGGAGTTTACGTCCTGTGGCTGGGGTGCTTCCCATTGCGGCTACAGCCCAAAAAATGGGAATTGCAGGTTTAGTAGTTCCAGCCGATAATGCTCAAGAGGCTTCAGTTGTAGAAGGATTGGCGGTTTACGGCTGTAAAAATATCGCTGATGTGGTGGATTTGTTGAATAATCCAGGGCGTTATAAACCTGTAGAGCCAGATATTGCCCAACCGTTACCCAAAACAGCTTATCCTGGTGCAGATTTAAAAGATGTCAAAGGTCAGGCTCATGCGCGTCGGGCTTTGGAAATTGCGGCTGCTGGGGGACACAATTTAATTTTTGTGGGGCCGCCTGGGAGTGGGAAAACGATGTTAGCTAGACGTTTACCGGGTATTTTACCTTCTTTGGAGTTTGCGGAAGCTTTAGAAGTAACTCGGATTTACTCGGTGGCTGGGTTGTTGAAAAATCGCGGTTCCTTAGTACGCGATCGCCCGTTCCGCAGTCCCCACCATTCCGCCTCTGGCCCCTCTCTCGTTGGCGGTGGTAGCTTTCCTCGTCCTGGAGAAATTTCTTTATCTCACCAAGGTATTTTATTTTTGGATGAATTAACAGAGTTTAAACGCGATGTTTTAGAATTTCTCCGCCAACCTTTAGAAGATGGCTATGTGACGATTTCCCGCACTAGACAATCTGTGATGTTTCCGGCGCAATTTACTTTAGTCGCCAGTACAAATCCCTGTCCTTGCGGTTACTATGGCGATACGATTCAACCATGCACTTGTTCACCGAGACAACGGGAGAATTATTGGGCGAAACTTTCTGGTCCTTTAATGGATCGCATTGATTTACAAGTGGCGGTGAATCGCTTAAAACCAGAGGAAATTACCCAACAACCCACGGGAGAAGCTTCTACTTCAGTTTTAGAGAGAGTGAAAAAAGCCCGCGATCGCGCCGTTAACCGTTTCCAAGGAGAACCAAATCTGCGTTGTAATGCTCAAATCCAAAGTCATCATCTGCAAAAATGGTGCAAGTTAGATGATGCTAGCCGCAGTTTATTAGAAGCAGCAATTAGAAAATTAGGGTTATCTGCAAGGGCGAGCGATCGCATTCTCAAAGTAGCACGGACTATTGCAGATTTGGCAGGAGAAGATGAATTAAAAGCTAATCATATCGCCGAAGCAATTCAGTATCGGACTATCGATAGGATGCAATAAAATAGCAAGCTGAGAATTTTTTAGCTGGCTGATAGTTATGGTTGGGTTAATTAAACTGTAGAATATGACAGTTGTATTCTGCCGCGAACGTTGATTGAGCGTTATACTCTGCCCGAAATGGGCAACCTGTGGACTGAGACTTACAAATTACAAACCTGGCTTCAGGTAGAGATTGCAGTTTGTGAAGCCCAAGCTGAACTGGGTTATATTCCTTCTCAGGCAGTTGAAGAAATTAAAGCTAAGGCGAATTTTGACCCGAAGCGAGTTTTAGAAATTGAGGCGGAAGTCCGTCATGATATGATTGCCTTCTTAACCAATGTCAATGAATATGTGGGTGATGCTGGACGTTACATTCATCTGGGCTTAACTAGTTCTGATGTCCTAGACACAGCTTTAGGACTACAATTAGTTGCTAGTTTAGATGTCTTGTCTCCACACCTGGAAAATCTGATTCAGGCGATTCGCCAGAAGGCGCGAGAACACCGTAATACAGTGATGATTGGTCGTTCTCATGGTATCCACGCCGAACCAATGACTTTTGGTTTCAAGTTAGCCGGATGGTTAGCGGAAGTGTTGCGCCATCAAGAACGGCTAAAAATTCTCCGGGAAACCATCGCTGTGGGTAAAATCTCCGGTGCGGTGGGAACCTATGCCAATATTGAACCACGAGTGGAAGCGATCGCCTGTGAGAAACTGGGACTGAAAGCTGATACAGCCTCAACTCAAGTGATTTCGCGCGATCGCCATGCCGACTACGTGCAACAATTAGCCTTAATCGCAGCATCCATTGAACGCTTTGCTGTGGAAATTCGCAATTTACAAAAAACAGATGTTTTAGAAGTTGAAGAATTTTTCGCCAAAGGTCAAAAAGGTTCCTCAGCCATGCCTCACAAGCGTAACCCCATCCGTTCGGAACGGTTAACGGGAATGGCTCGCCTAGTCAGAAGTCATGCGGGTGCAGCCCTAGAAAACGTCGCTTTGTGGCATGAACGGGATATTTCCCATAGTTCTGTAGAACGGGTAATTTTCCCAGATGCTTGCATCTTGACACATTTTATGCTGGTAGAAATCACCGAATTAGTGAAAAATCTCCTGGTGTACCCGGAAAATATGGCACGGAACCTAAATTGCTACGGCGGTGTAGTGTTTAGCCAAAAAGTCCTCCTCGCTTTGATAGATAAAGGACTGAACCGAGAAGAAGCTTATGCTATTGTCCAAAAAAGCGCCCATGCTGCTTGGAATCAGCCAGAAGGCAACTTCCACGACTTAATTAGTCAAGACCCCGGTGTTACCCAAAAGTTGTCACCAGCAGAAATTGCCACCTGTTTTGACCCACAGCAACACCTCCGCCATTTAGAGCAGGTTTACCAACGACTAGATATTTAGAAAAGGGAAGATTCATTCGTTTATATCCCCCGGATCAATGACGGGGGCTTTACGCCTATTAAGACTGATAAATGTGGTGGGATAAGCAGTTTGGTACGGTCAGCCTCTTCTGTCTCTAGTTAGTAACTTTGACTACTTTCATTATTTGTTCAAGTGTTCTGAATAAACCGCAACATATACCATGTTTTTGTTACATTTCTGTTAAGAATAGTTACAACTCTCTTAACACAAGGAAATAGTTCTTATGCCAGCTTCACTTGAGAATAATGCAGGACGACATAAAGTTGTAATCATTGGTGGTGGCTTTGGTGGACTGTATACAGCAAAGACTCTTGCTAAAGCGAATGTAGATATTACTCTGATTGATAAACGTAACTTTCACCTATTTCAGCCACTTTTATATCAAGTTGCTACTGGTACGCTGTCACCTGCTGATATTTCCTCACCATTGCGATCTGTACTCAGGAAAAGCAAGAATACACGAGTATTGTTGGGAGAAGTAAATAATATTGACCCCAAAACACAAGAAGTCGTTTTGGATGATAAGGTAATTCCTTACGATACATTAGTTGTCGCCACTGGTGCTAACCATTCCTATTTTGGTAAGGATGAATGGAAAGAATATGCTCCTGGTTTGAAAACGGTGGAAGATGCGATAGAAATACGTCGCCGGATATTTTCGGCATTTGAAGCCGCAGAAAAAGAAAATGATCCGGAAAAACGCCGAGCTTTGTTAACTTTTGTGATTGTGGGGGCTGGTCCCACAGGTGTAGAATTAGCAGGTGCGATCGCAGAGTTAGCATACAAAACTCTCCACGAAGATTTCCGCAATATCAGCACCTCAGAAACGAGAATTTTAATATTGCAAGGGCGCGATCGCATTCTCCCATACATTTCGCCAGACTTATCGGAAGCAGCAGCAGAAGCTTTGAAATCCTTGGGTGTGGAGGTTCACACTAAAGCCAGAGTCACAAATATTGACAATAACATCGTTACTTTCAAAGAAAACGGTGAATTTGAAGACATTGCCTCAAAAACTATATTATGGGCAGCAGGTGTAAAAGCTTCAACAATGGGTCAAGTTCTACAACACACTACAGATGTAGAATGTGACCACGCCGGACGTGTGATGGTAGAACCGGACTTGACTATCAAGGGTTATAAAAACATTTTCGTAGTGGGAGATTTAGCCAACTTTTCCCATCAAAATGATAAACCCTTACCTGGTGTTGCACCTGTAGCCAAGCAACAAGGAGAGTATGTCGCCAAACTGATTCAAAGACGGCTTCACGGTCGGAATTTGCAACCATTTAAGTACAACGACGTGGGTAGTTTGGCGATGATTGGTCAAAATTTAGCTGTTGTAGATTTAGGCTTAATCAAACTCAAAGGTTTCATTGCTTGGGTATTTTGGTTAGTAATTCACATCTACTTCTTAATCGAGTTTGATACTAAATTAGTAGTAGTAATTCAGTGGGCGTGGAATTATATTACTCGTAACCGTCGTTCTCGATTGATTACAGGTCGAGAAGCTTTTGTAGAAGCACAAAGTGTTAACAATACGAGTGCTTACCAGACCCCTGAAAAGAAGCAGCCAGTGAATCTCTAGGATGTTTAATAGTCGTGATGCACAAAACCCCCGTGATTAATACGGGGGATCTCAAGAAATCACTGATGTGAATTTACTGCAAAAGCCCAATGAAATGTAACAAACCATGACCAGTAACTAGCTCAATAATTAAAGCAATAAAGCCCAGCATAGCAATCCGACCATTCCAGACTTCGGCGCTAGTAGTCATACCCCATTCCCAGTTTTCTTGGGGATACATTTTCACTCTTTTTTTCATTTGTGCAGCTTGGGAAAGCTGGAAATCTGGTTTTTCCAGAGCATCAATTACCAGGTCTGCTAGTGCTTGAATAAAGATTGGGTGAGTATTGGGAGCAGCAGCGCGGCGGAAGTTGTGAATTCCTGACTCTTCGGCGATTTCCCGATATTCAATGTCAATTTCTTGTAGAGTCTCAATGTGTTCTGAAACAAAACTAATCGGTACAACCACTAAATCGTTTACACCTTTTGCGCCTAGTTCTTGCAGCGCATCTTCAGTATACGGTTGCAGCCACTCTACTGGACCCACACGACTTTGGTAAGCCAAGGTGTAAAGATTAGGTCGGTTGAGAGTCTGCATAATTAAAGCAGTACATTCTTCAATTTCTTGTTCATAGGGGTCTCCGGCTTCCTCCACATAGCTTTTAGGAACGCCATGAGCGCTGAAAAAGATGTGCGCTGCATCGGGATTGGGAAGTTGGTCGAGTTCCTGGGCGATGAGTTCTGCCATGACTTGGAGATAACTTGGTTGTTTGTACCAAGAAGGAATCACAGTATAGTTAGTGGGCTGAAGTTCTGGCTGTTCTCGCCACAGTTTATCTAACAGCCGAAAACTAGAACCACTAGTACTAATGGAAAATTGTGGGTAAAGTGGTAAAATTACCAGGTGTTCGATTTGATCGGCAGCGATTTGGGCGATCGCCTCTTCTGTGTAAGGATGCCAATAACGCATTCCTACATAGATATTCACTTCTTTTCCCAAACCACCTAAATGTTCTTTCAGGGCTTCTCCTTGAGCCTCAGTAATTCTTCTGAGTGGGGAACCGCCGCCAATTTGTTTATAGTTGGCTTGAGATGTTGTAGTTCGCCGGGAAGCAATAAACCAAGCTAGAGGTTTTTGCAGCCAACGAAACGGTAGGCGAATGATTTCCGGGTCAGAAAATAGGTTATACAAAAAAGGCCCGACATCCTCTAGCTTATCAGGTCCACCGAGATTGAGTAATAAAACGCCTACACGACTCATAGCAGTTATTTTCCCCCAATCTTTTCAGATTCTTTACTAATGTTAACAATATATGTTAGTTTACAACTTTCCCACCCCTAAATGAGGATGAGAATTTCTAGTTACTCTTGGTTGATTTGACTCAGATTCTATCGGTAATGTGGTTATGTTCACAAACAGCGTAGATCAGGCTACGACAATCACCCGTAAATTACCGGGAAATTAGGAGAAATAATTCTGAGGTATATCTATTGTACGGCAAAAACACATTCTCCAAGTCTTAAGTTCTACCTCATGATCTGTCCATCCCCACGGTATAGACGGATAAGTAATTCCACTGTCGGTAGTTAAATATTCTGCACTGTTTATTCACATAATGTTACATTAGGTGCGTTTATATATCGTTGCAGTAGACCAATAATCACAGATGGGGTTTCCAGATGGGGTAATATGCCTGTATCTGCGATCGCATAAAAATCTCCAATCGCGCCTGGATTCAAACTCGCTAAACGTCGCCCCAGCTTAATATTAGTAAATTGTGCCTTCTCACCCCAACAAATTACCGTAGGAGTTTGCAGCTGCTGTATGTACAAACTCAAATCAAAATACAGGTCTCCCCGCAAAAATGCCAAAGCCGAAAATTTAGCATCAGGCTTTTGTGCAGAACTTAAATAAGCCGCCACAATCTCTGAAGACACTCTTTCTGGCTTCCCAAACAGAAAATTTTCCAAAAAATTTCTCACAGCAATTTCATTTTTAGCCCCCAAAGCATAAATGACATCATCCAATAAAGGCGAATTAATAATTGGCAATGGTATCCTGCGTCCAGCGCCTTGACCAAAATCATCAAACCCAGAAGGACAGACTAAAAACAAACTGTGAAATAAATCAGGATGGGAAATAGCCAGACGGATAGCTAAACCACCCGTCAAAGAAGAAGCCACCACCGTCACGGGCTGACCACAAGTTTGGGTGATAAACTCAGCAATAGTAGTCAGATAATCCCCAACTTGATAATCTCTGACCGGATGAGCAGACTCTCCCCAACCAATTAAATCTGGTGCTAAAACTCGGTGCGTAGCTGCAAAAGCCGGGTAAACCTGAGACCATTCATAAGCAGAAGCCCCACCGCCAAAGTTATGCAAAAACAGCAGGGGTGGTAAATCTTCTCTATCAGCATTTAACCAAGGTGCAGTGGTTTGGGTATAGTAAACCATTGTCCCTAAAGATGTATGAATAACTTTAGATCCAAAGCCGGGGGGTTGAAACTGAAGCATAAATTTACTGACTTAATTTATTAGGACTTAGGCAAAAATTACGGAATAATTAACCACAGAGACGCAGAGGACACAGAGAAATCAGGATTTGAGCGAGCTTTTGCGTAAGTTCTGTTTATTTATTTCCGGTTATATGAACCAGTTTATCTAGTTGCTCGCCACTAATCTCATAAGCTGTCCCGAAACCAATGATAAAACGGCCTGTACTGGGAGTTAACCGGAAAATCCGAAAGTCAGGTAAACCCCGAAAAACTTCAATCAGTTCGCCAAAACGTTCTTTAAATTGGGTAACAATTTGATTCCAATTCTCAGTTTCCCGCTCTATCAAAGTTGCTGTACAATCAAAACTCAAACGGCGACGGGCAAAAATTTGGTCAGTTTTCGATTCATCCTCGATAAATAAAACACTGACAAGAGGATTAACATGAAGATTTTGGGTATGAATCGCTAGACCACTGACGTAAATATAGATATTTTTAGCACCATCCATCACAAAGGGAGTGTAACTAGCATTGGGCAGACCTGCTGCATTAATTGTGCTAATAATTACGCTTTCCACGGTTTGGGGAAAATTTTCATACTCAGTTTGAGCTTGTTCAATTTGGCTCATGTTAGTTTGATTAGGAACATTTCTTGAGTATCGTAACGCGATCGAGATGGAGGATGGAAGGCGTTTTGCAATTGGGTAGGTTTTAGGAAATAACGTTCGCGTAGCGTGCGCGTAGCGCATACCACAGAGGCGCAGAGTACACAGAGTAACCAAAGAAGAGGATATAAGTGTTAATTTCTTAGGACTTACGCATAATCTACGTTTTCTTGGCGTTCTTGGCGGCTTGGCGGTTAGATAAATCAAGATTTTTGGCAATTGTTGCGTAAGTCCTGTTTCTATCTTACCCCTGCGCCCTGCACGAGTACCCCCTGCCTCTTAATTGCTGCTAATGCTTCCGTTATCATATATGTAACTAGAAAAATATGATGAGGACGCGATTGTGGCTGACAAAAATCGTTCTCGATGGGACTTGGGTCGGTTTCTGGAAACTTTAACCTATTTTGAGGTGTGTCCTTTGCTTAACTGGGTACAGCAGTTAATTCAAGGTCGTCCCAAGGATGAGCAAAATCTACCCAATGGAGGCAGAAATGTGGGTGTAGTATTGGTGGCGGGTGCAACCGGTGGTGTGGGTAAACGAGTTGTGCGGAAATTACAAGCACAGGCTGTTCCAGTCCGCGCTTTAGTCAGAGATATTGAGAAAGCACGGTCAATTCTTGGTGATGATGTTGACTTGGTAGTTGGGGATATTACTAAACCGGAAACTTTAAATTCTCTGGTTATGGCTAATATCCAAGCTGTAATTTGTTGCACAGCAGTCAGAGTTCAACCTGTAGAAGGAGATACACCGGATAGGGCTAAATATAACCAAGGTGTAAAATTTTATATGCCGGAAGTGGTGGGAGATACTCCCGAAAATGTGGAATATCAAGGTGTAAAAAACTTGGTAGAAGCTGCGGCGAAATATTTACCTCCAGCTAATGAAAAAATTATCTTCGATTTTACTCATCCCTCGGCTGAATTAAAAAATGTTTGGGGTGCGGTGGATGATGTGGTTATGGGTGGTGTGAGTGCCAGTAACCTGCAATTATTAGAAAATTCAGTTGTGTTTGCTGGTAATGTTTCTACGGCTAATTCTGGTGGGTTTGCTTCTATTAGAACTAAAAACTTGGAACCTGCTGTAAATTTATCGGGTTATGAAGGTGTAGAAATTCGCGTGAAAGGTGACGGTCAGCGTTACAAACTATTTTTACGGACAGAAACGAAGTGGGATGGCGTGGGTTACAGTTATTCTTTTGACACTATTGATAATACTTGGATAAATCTTCGCGTTCCTTTTCAAGATTTAGTGCCGGTATTTCGTGCTAAGGTCGTGCGAGATTCTGCGCCTATTGATGCTGGTCAAGTTGCTTCTTTTCAACTGATGTTAAGTAAGTTTGAATATGATGGGGCTTTAAATCCTCAGTTTTCACCAGGTAATTTTGCTTTAGAAATAGAATCAATTAAGGCTTATGGTGGTGAGACTTGTCCGCAGTTTGTTCTTGTGAGTTCGGCGGGGGTAACTCGTCCGGGAAGACCAGGGATTAATTTAGATGAGGAACCGCCAGCAGTGAGATTAAATGACCAGTTAGGCGGAATTTTAACTTGGAAGTTGAAGGGGGAAGATAGTTTACGCGCTAGTGGGATTCCTTATACGATTATTCGACCTTGTGCTTTAACTGAGGAAACTGGCGGTAAGGAGTTAATTTTTGAGCAAGGTGATAATATTAGGGGCAAAATTAGCCGTGATGATGTGGCTGAAATTTGTGTGCGATCGCTACAACAATCAAATGCTAGTAAAATCACTTTAGAAGTGAAAGCAGAGGAAAAGATAGCTAATTATATCAATTGGCAGCAGCTTTTTCATGACTTACAGCCAGATTGAGGAGGTGTGGGGAGTGTGGGGAGTGTGGGAGGTGTGGGAGGTGTGGGGAGTGTGGGGAGTGTGGGAGGTGTGGGAGGTGTGGGGAGTGTGGGAGGTGTGGGGGGAAAGATTTTTAATACCCAGTACCCAATACCCAATACCCAATACCCAATACCCAGTCCCCAGTCCCCAGTCCCCAGTCAAACAGTTAATTTTATGTTTCGCAGATTAATGTTAGCCGGATTTCTACTACTTATTCTGGGGATGGGTTTATTCTCTCAGCCGGCTTCATCACAGCAAATAGAGTCTCGTTTTAATAATTTAAAAGCAGATTTTAATCGTGTAGAGTCGCGCTTAAGTCGAGTAGAGTCTCAGTTGAATCAAATTAATAAATTTCCATCAACAACAACATCACTCACCACACCACAGGGAAATTATTCTGAGGGTAACTTATCCCAACGGGAGCAAATGTTTGATCAATTAGCTACGTTAGTGGTGGAATTAAAGCAACAAGTTAAGGAGTTAGATCAGAGGGTTTCTCAACTAGAGTCAAAATAGGCGATCGCATCACATCTGAATAGAGGCTTTAAAAATCAATTAACGATCAAGTCCTGACTAATAATAACAATTAGCGGTAACAAGTTTATTGTTCGATCGCCAAAAAGGTTCAACATTCTCGACGGGAATAAGACTCATTACCGCTATGCATCCCATTTTATGGGTATGGATTGCTAGTTTTCGCTAATTATGCAGAAAAACTTCAAAAAGCAACTTGTATAGCGCTTTTTCTAACCTTCGACAATCAATTTACCAACCATACCAGCACCACGGTGAGGTTCGCAATAGAAGGTATATTCACCAGCAGGTGCGTCTGCGGGAATTGTGGTGGTTTGGGTTTGGCCAGGACTCATTAGCAATTGCTTGTGAGACAGACTTTTTGCCAAATCAGCACTTTTAGCAGGGTTTAGCGCTGCGTCAAACACAACGTTATGGGGGGGAACTTTGTTGTTCACCCACTCAATTGTATCTCCTGGTTTGACTGTCAATTTTGAAGGTTCAAAAGCCAGCATTCCTTTATCACTACCCAGTTTTATCTGGACGGTATCAGCTGAAGCGCTGGGTGTGAAAATGACAAAGCTGCTAACAACTAAAAGAACTGTCAACACCGATAGAGTCAAACGTCGCCAGCTTGCAGCAAACAATTTCATGGCATTCTCCTAACTATAGTTTTTATTTCCCTCCCCCATTTTAAATAAAATCAACGCTAAAGTATGACAATCTGTCATAGATAAAACTTTTTTTTTACAATTGGGGCTAAATCATTAGTAAATCTTGTGGAATCTCTGACTTAATTTTGGGGATGAAAAACGGCTATACTCCTTGCTGATAGTTGATTTTAGAGTCCTGAGTGCTGAGTAATATAGGGTTGAAAGATCAGAAATAGGGAATTGACTAGAATTTTTTCAGTGAACAATCCCCAGTTACTATTTTCCAGCCACTTATCTATACTCAGTACCCAGACATTAGTTATCTATTAAGAGTTTAGTAATAAATTTTACCGCCTCCCCACTTATCACCCACTACTTTTGGTTGTAAAAGAATATGACCAGCGATCGCAGTTAAGTCATCTTCTGTGAGATTTCTCATTTCTGTGAAAATATCTGCACTCTTAATGCTGGGGTGTAATTCGGAAATTTCCTCTTCACCATCATAGGTAGTAGGATTTTCCATATAATCCACCAATCCTTCAATATTATCCCGTTTTGGTGTTGCTAGTGCCAGGGCTTCTGGTTCTAGTCCCACGTTTTGGTTAGTCTTGGTAACACCACCAGCGTGACATTGAGCGCAAGCATATTGAAATAACCGTTTACCTTCTTTTACTTGCTTCAGGCTGAGTACAACTTGATCGCCTTGAGCATTTAATGGCACTGTTCTGATAGCTTCGTCCAGTTCTACTGCTGTCGCACCACCGACAGCTAACTGAAACGTTAGCAAAATGGTAGCAACAACAACGCCAATTAGTTTTCTAAACATATTTCCCCTTCCAGATTTTGATGCTCAACACAGCTAATAAAGCAATGCTCAATCTCCATCTCTAATGACATTTATTGTGTTTGCCATTAGCTAAAGCCCGAAATAGCCCTTGATGTGACTTTTTGGGGATTTTTCCGACAATATGCGGTAAATAATTGCCTTTACATTTGTTAACGCCAAATCAGCCCTTTGGCGCTTATGGGCAATTTCCAGTTAGTTACACAAAGAAAACAGTGTTTCTACAGGAATACTGTAGTCTGTTGCTATCTCTGCAATCAGTAGGTTTGTAAAACCCATAATAGTGATTGACTGACAGATAGAGATTGAGTCACTCTAATACCAATATCATGTTCAGTGTGCAATTTGTCGCCGAAAACATGGTTATATTTGGGGTTTCATGAAAGGCCAATAAGTCAATATCAACTTCATATTTTTTAATATAGAAATTTGCCACTAAATAGCACTATCCCTATTAGGGATTAAAGCAAATTTGACTCATCATTTCGTTCCTGCAAGCGAAAAAACAGGATTACCCGCCGAGCTACTGAGTTTGATGGTGATGGGGGGATGTGAAGACTTTGGTGATAGGAAATTTTAGCAACTAATAATAGCGAGGGCGATCGCAATTACCAGCCCGAAAAATTGCACCCAGCGTTTTTTGTTCACAACCAGATACCAGCTCTTTCATCTAGGGTATCAAGGGAATGAGGATTGGGGACTTGGTATTGGAAACTAAAAATCTTCCCCCCTGCTCCCTGCACCCTGCCCCCCTGCTTCTTCCCCCCCCACTCTCCCTACTATTCAGCAGCTGTGGAAGTCAAACTCATGGTTTCCCATAGCACCATAGGATGTGTCGTTGGTGTGGGTTGGTGTAGAGCAATTAACTGGCTTAAGGTGTTCTTTAATTGCGTGCGGGAGACAATATCATCGACAAAACCATGCTTTAACAAATCTTCTGCGGTTTGAAAATCGTCTGGTAGTTTTTCCCGCAGGGTTTGCTCAATCACTCGCCGACCTGCAAAACCAATGGTTGCTTTGGGTTCTGCAATGATGATATCTCCCAACATGGCAAAACTAGCGGTAACGCCGCCGGTAGTGGGGTTAGCCAATATAGGAATGTATAGTAGTTTGGCTTGGCGATGGCGTTCTAAGGCTGCGGAGATTTTAGCCATTTGCATTAAGGAAAGCATTCCTTCTTGCATTCTCGCGCCACCAGAAGTACAAACAACAATTACAGGGTAACGTCGCTGTGTGGCTTGTTCAATAAGTCGGGTAAGTTTTTCGCCGACGACTGAACCCATACTACCGCCCATGAAGCGGAAATCCATTACTCCCAGGGCTATAGGTAAACCGTTGATTTGACCCAAGCCAGTTTTAACTGCGTCTATTAAACCCAGTTTATCTTCCATGTCTCGTAGGCGATCGCTATAGGGTTTGCGATCGCGGAATTCTAGGGGATCTGTGGGGCGTAGATGCTCATCTAGAGGTTTCCAGGTATTGATATCTATCAATTGACGGATACGCTCATCACTATCCACCCGATTATGATGTCCACATTCAACGCAGACCATTTGGTTAGCTTTGAGGTCCTTTGTATAGGTCAGTACGCCACATTTAGGACATTTATGCCACAACCCATCAGCAATTTCTCGTTCTTGGGGTTCTAAGTTGGTAGAGCCAGATTTTTTTCGATTTGCAAACCAATCTAACAGAGACTTTAAACCACGTGATTCTTCGTTGTTTGCCATTTTTATCTTTTTTTAAGTGGGTATGAGGTGGAAAACATATCAAGCCACTATGGGATGTCTAGCTGAAAAAGTTTTAAGTCTAGAGCAATTTTAGTTGTGACTCTTGTGACTTACGCTTTCAAAGTCTCCAGATTTGCTCTTGTACAAATGCAAATAACACCCCATCTTAGCTTTTGATTCCTGACTACATCTCAAATTAAGCTTATTAGCAATTCAGACTTGATGAAAACATCTTTGGTTGCCAGCTTAACGAAAATGCTGATCCGAACACAAGTCTCCTGCTAGCCTGAATGTTTTATAGGACTTACGTAATAAGTTTTTAAACCCGCCTGACTTTCTGTTTTTTGTCTGGTTTGCGGTGCTTTTTTTCATAAATTTGCGTAAGTCCTGTTGTAAATTTATTGTCATTGTCAAGTAAATGGAAACATCAACCCCTGAATTAAGATGTCATTTACTTAACCCCAGATGAACCACTAGTCCCCAATAAATTATCTAAATACCTTGGGAAGTCTGGTAGTCCCCTATTTTTAACGGGGTAAAAAGATTAAGAGGGTGATAGCAGTCACAAGCTGATATTACCAAAAGCTAAAAGGAGTGTGAGGTAATGACAGCTACAAACGGGAGTGTGGGAGGTGTGGGAGGTGTGGGGAGTGTCTAATATCTAATCACGGTTATAAAAATAAGCCCAGGTAGCTGGATAAAATGATTTCACCGCTAAAGACGGTGATCACTGCGCCTAAAGCCAGAAAAGGTCCAAAGGGGATTTTTTGTCCCTGTCTTTTTTTTGAGCGCAACATCGTACCACCACCAATGATCACACCTACTATACAGGCGATAAAACTGGCTAAAAGTAAATATTTCCAGCCTAACCAAGCTCCCATCATGGCGGCTAGTTTAGCATCACCTGCGCCCATTGCAGTTTTACCCAAGGCGATGGAACCTAAAAGGGCGATCGCATCAAACAACCATAATCCTAATACCACTGCAATTATCGCCATCATCAGGTGGTTAATTAATCCCACCCAACCTCCAGCCAAAAAACCAATAGCCATTTGAAAGCAAAGCCCTACAACTAACCCTGATTTAGTCAGGACGTTAGGTAGGGTCATGGTATCTAAGTCAATGAGAGATAAGGCTAATAGCCAACTACAAAAAGCCCAGTAGCTTATTGTCAGAATTGAAACTTGAAATTCCCAAAATATAATCAAAAAAATCATCCCCGTTATCCCCTCTACCACAGGATAACGGATAGAAATTTTAGTTTTACAATAACGGCATTTGCCTTTTAACCATACCCATCCCAGCACCGGGACATTATCATTAGCTTTCAGCTGGTTGAAACAACGGGGACAGCGCGAAGGCGGCCACAGAACAGATAACCTAGCCGGTATCCGATAAACTACAACATTAATAAAGCTGCCAATAGATGCACCCAGCGCGAAGACAATGATACTCGCCGGGACGACCATCAAAATGTCCATATATTCCTTTGTCACTTTGCATACACTACTCTAGCCTCTAGTTGCTGTTTTTCCACAGAATGTAAAGACTTGTTGAGAGTGTGTCTGTCTGGTATCAAAAGTTAACCAATGACTAATGACCAATGATTTACCCTGAGCGACTTGTACTGAGCGCAGTCGAAGTAAGTCGAAGGGCTAATACATATGTGATTCTATTTGACTTAATGGCACAAAACATTCTTGCGGTAAGAGTACTGGTTGGTGAGTAAAAATCACTTTACCCCGATGAGTTAGATGATTAATTGCTACTCCTGAAGCTTGTCCAGCTATTTCAGGATGTACCTCACAATGGATGTAGTAAATCTGCCCTGCTGCTCTGATTAAAGCTGGATCAATCAAAGGAGTCTGGTTTTTGGGGGCGGTAAATTTGGTTTGTTCTTGTCGTAATGCGTACACTATCGACTATATAATTGCTAGGTTTGTTTTCAGTGTATCCGATACATTCGGAAAAGGTTGCCAAATTGCCAGATTTAGCGGGAGAACTATGATTTTTCCAGAGATGTAATTAATGATTTTCCCATAGCTCGGCAACCTAAAAGATTCATGCCAGGTGACATAATATCACCGGTGCGATCGCCTTGAGCCAAAACTTGCAATACAGCTTGTTCGATTTTATCGGCGGCTTGTGGTTGGTCTAAGCCATAGCGTAGCATCATGGCGGCACTCAATACCTGAGCCAGAGGATTAGCTTTATCCTGTCCGGCGATATCTGGGGCGGAACCGTGAACGGGTTCAAATACACCGGGACCAGAAGCACCTAAACTCGCTGAGGGTAACATCCCAATACTCCCTGTGAGCATAGCAGCAGCATCTGAGAGAATATCACCAAATAAATTACCAGTGACAATAGTATCAAACTGCTTAGGAGCGCGTACCAGTTGCATGGCGGCGTTATCCACGTAGAGGTGAGATAATTCCACATCCGGATATTCTGCACTAAGTTGAGTCATGCGATCGCGCCATAACTGCGATACTTCTAAGACATTGGCTTTATCCACAGAACAAAGTCTTCCCCCACGTTTGCGGGCGGCTTCAAAGGCGACGCGCCCAATGCGGTCAATTTCTGACTCGGTGTAAACCATCGTATTCACACCGCGTTTTTCTCCGCCATCAGTGTTAAAAATACCCTTGGGTTGACCAAAATAAATCCCCCCTGTGAGTTCCCGCACAACCATAATATCTACCCCTTCCACTACTTCTCGTTTCAAAGTGGAAGCGTCGATTAATTGGGGCAAAATTTGGGCTGGGCGGAGATTGGCAAATAGTCCTAATCCGGCACGTAATCCTAACAAACCGGCTTCGGGGCGTGATTTAGATGGTAGGGAATCCCACTTATAACCACCAATTGCAGCCAGTAGGATCGAGTCACTGTTGCGACAAGTATCTAGGGTAGCAGCTGGGAGGGGTTCCCCTGTCGCGTCAATTGCTGCGCCGCCAATCAGGGCTTCTGCAAATTCAAATTGCAGATCAAATTGTTTACCGATAACTTTCAGCACGTCTACCGCTACGGCCATAATTTCGGGGCCAATGCCATCGCCGGAGAGTAGGGTAATGCGGTAGTTTTGGGACATAGTTAACTATAGGGTAAATGCTTATTGATTCAATATCATACTAAATGAATGCCGCAATCCTAAATTAGGAGTTAGCTGAATATTATGATGAATGAACCACGAAGTACACAAAGGAAGAAGGGAAGAAGGAAAGGAATGCAGAGCAGTCTCACAAGGAAATGATATTACGCAAATAAAACTCTCATTCCTCTGTGTACTCTGTGTCCTCTGTGGTTGATTTTAAAATCTTTTTACCAATTCCACATGACGGGATTTTCATCGAGATGGTCGGTAACAATGCGCCCAATAGTGTCGATTTCTGCGAGTTCTTCTGGGGAAAGTTGAATTTCCGCAGCTTTGGCGTTGTCTTGTGCTTGTTGGGGATAACGCGCCCCGGCGATCGCATTGGCTTGGGGTTGGGCTATTAACCAAGCTAGTGCTAACTGTGCCAGGGTACAATTATGACTGGCGGCTATGGGTCGGAGTTTTTCTAAGGCTTGTTGGGCGCGTTCAAAGTTTTCACCTTGAAACAATTTATTTTTAGCGCGGTTATCTTCTGGGTCAAATTGATGATCTGAGGCAAATTTCCCGGTTAATAATCCTTGGGCTAGGGGTGAATAAGCCAAGATGGAAATATTATTTTCTACACAATAGGGCATGACATCTTTTTCTACCTGTCGCCAAAATAAGGAATAAGCCGGTTGTAAACTATCAATACGTCCATACTGTGCGGCTTCTGATAATTGGGCGCGGTTAAAGTTAGACACACCAATGGCGCGGATTTTTCCCTGTTCTTTAAGTTTATTTAAGGCTTCCATAGTCTCGGCAATGGGGACTATTTCGGAGTTGAATGCTCCGGAAGGCCAATGTATTTGATAAAGGTCTATGTAGTCAGTTTTGAGATTTTTTAATGAGCGATCGCAAGCTTCAATCACTAAATCATACTTCAGATGGTTGGCGAAAACTTTTGAGGCGTACTCGACGCGATCGCGCACATCAGATAAAGCGGCGGCGATCACTTCCTCAGAATGTCCTTGACCATACACTTCAGCCGTGTCAATGGTAGTTATTCCACCTTCAACGGCGGCGCGGATGGTTTTAATGGAATCAGTATCCTCAATTCCCGTCCACATAGCTTTACCAGCTTGCCAAGTTCCCATGAGGATGGGTGTAATGTGGATATCGGATGTTCCTAATCTGCGTTTTTCCATCATGGTTCCCTGGTGAATATCTCCAAACGTGCCATCATAATATAACGGTTTTGGCCAGTAATTAAATCTGTGCAATGGCAGATCATATATAAATTCAGCATAACTGCAACTACACTCTCAGAATTGGCGATCGCTTTCCAATTTCTATGACTACAAATGGGGTTTTGTGTCATCTATTTGCGCTGGAATGATTTTTTTATCTCAGTTTTATCCTTGAAAATAAGGAAATTTAGCCTCAGTTTTAAATAGTGAATATTTCCCCAAGACAGTAATATTTTGGTGATAAATTTTAGAGATTTTCTCTAAATTGAGATTATCTCTATTTTTGTTGATAGAAAAAATATTTTCTCGGTTTCTAGATGTGAATTAGTAATTTTTAGGTAACGCGCGATCGCTATAAAGGGAATTGTGGTTGATAAGTCGTAGCCATTTTTATATTCTGTGGAAACGCTGAAAATGCAGGTAATATCAGTTATCTACCCCCGTGTAGCTATGATCACAAATTGCTAAGACTGCAATATTTGCCTAAATCGTAGTTATTGCTACATACACTGATAAAAACCACAGTTACTATGGGAAAAATCTTACCATCCCGGTAAGTTCAAGGATAAATATCTATTTGTCCTCATGTTCTAGACAAAGCTTTGATTACGACAGCTGCGTAATTAAGTAATTTTGCTGCCCTAGTTTGTACATAAAATCATGAATACTGTGGGGATCAATTATCCCACAAGACTGAGGCAGATGTTAACAGATTCTGCCACTATGCAACTAAGAAAAACGTAAAGGAGTTTGCCATGCAACGTCAAATGTGCTGGTTATCTAAGTCTGGCGGCGATGGAGAGAAAATTTTGCATCTGCAAGCCTCACCGAATCAACCGTGGCGACCCTACACAGCTTTTCCTCAATTTGCAGTTCCTGATTATCAAATTCCTGGTGGTTCTAAAGGTTGGGCAACTTATCAAAAACTGCTGAAAGCGGGTTGGACTTTAGTACATAGCGCCCGTGCAAATGAGTTTACCAGCAGCTATGCAGAATCAATTTCCAAGGGAGTAGAGAATTAGAACCCACTGGGAAAACCCTGACCACGGGGGTCGGCGGCTGCTTCTAAATCTCCTTCTGGGGTAACAGCGATCGCATTAGCATTACCCCAAGAGTTAATTTCGTTGATTTTGTGTCCGCGACTGCGTAAGTCTTGCAGGGTGAGTGTATCTAATCCCCAACGTTCCACAAGTAACTGATCGGGTAACCACTGGTGATGTATGCGTGGGACTGAAACTGCTGCACCTACATCCATTTTGTATTCCAACACGTTCAAGATAATTTGTAGTACCTGAGTGATGATGGTGCTACCACCAGGAGTTCCTACCGCCATCCGGAGGCGGCCATTTTCGGTGATAATTGTGGGAGTCATGCTAGATAAGGGAGTTTTGCGGGGTGCGATCTCATTAGCGGCGTTACCCACTAAACCAAAAGCATTGGGTACTCCGGGCGCTGCTGCAAAATCATCCATTTCGTTGTTGAGGACAATTCCTGTCCCCTCTGTGACTACACCTGCACCAAAACCCAAATTAATCGTAAAAGTCAGACTGACGGCGTTGTGTTCCTGATCCACCACAGTTAAATGGCTGGTTTCTGGGGATTCTTTGGTAACTGGGGAATTGAGATTTCCTGGTTTAACCTCACTCGCAGATTTCGCCCTTTCCATATCAATTTCTTGACGGCGTTTTTGGGCGTAGTCTGGGCTAATCAGTTTTTCTACCGGGACTTTGATAAAATCGGGATCACCTAAATATTCTGAGCGGTCAGCATAGGCAATTTTCATGGCTTCCGCCATTAAATGTATAGTATCAGGGTGATGCCATCCTAAAGATCGCAAATCAGTCTCACCGAGGATATTTAACATCTGCAATAAATGCACTCCTCCCGATGAAGGTGGTGGCATTGAACAGATTTTAGCTTGACGGAAATTCCCACAAACGGGAGTCCGCCAAATTGGTTTGTAGGCTTTGAGGTCTTCTAGGGTAATTAAACCGCCATTTTTTGCCATGTCAGAGGCGATCGCCCAGGCAATCTTGCCAGTATAAAAACTATGGGGACTACGGGCAATAGCTGTTAAAGTCCGCGCCAAATCACGCTGTATTAGCCTTTCTCCCGGCTGATAAAAATCCCCATTCCGAGTAAAAATCTCCCGCATTCCGGGGTTATTTAGCATGGTCTGGCGACGTGGATTGTTAACTGTCAAATAACGAGAAGATAGTCCACGTCTGAGTATAAAACCATCTTTAGCCAGGGCGATCGCAGGTTTAACCACTTCAGACCAAGGTAACTTACCATAACGACGATGGACTTCATACATTCCGGCTACCGTTCCTGGTGTCGCCACAGCTAAATAACCAGTTACACTTGCATTGGGACGCACGTTACCATCTGCATCCAAATACATATCTTTTGTCGCTTTCAGAGGAGCGCGTTCCCGAAAATCCAAAGCTTTGATTTCGCCAGTTTTCCCAGAATGCATTAATAAAAAACCACCACCCCCAATTCCGGCGGAAAAGGGTTCAACTACAGAAATAGCAAAAGTTGTGGCTACAGCAGCATCAATGGCGTTACCACCTTGGCGCAACATGGAAATTCCCGCATCACTGGCTAGAGGATGGGCTGAAACCACCATTCCCTTTTGACTGCGTAGGGGTGATGTAATAGTGGCGATCGCCTCTTGGCTGTAAATGATTAAGCTACAAGAAAAAATAGCAATGGTAATCCGTCGAGATACCGCCAAAATACGCATTTTCTTGATTTTTTGAATTTAACAAATTTAGGAATTACGATGATAATCCTTGAGATTGACGAAACTCCCGCACCACAGTTTGAATATCCCGTGATTCACCTTCCACTAAATTATTTAACTTTCGCATTTCATCGGCGGTAATTTTGCCACTCAATTGGTTTATGGCTGTTTTTAATTGCGGATATTTAGCCAAAGTTTCTTTACGGACAATGGGCGTAGCTTCATAGGGAGGAAAATATTTTTTATCATCCTCAAGTACCACTAAACCAAGGCGGGAGATTTGCCCATCTGTGGAATTACCTGCTACTATATCTACCTGTTTTTCAATTAACGCCTGATATATTAAACCCAAGTCCATAGTTTTGGGAGATTGAGCAAAATTTAAACCGTAGGTTTTAGCTAATCCGGGAAGACCATCTTCTCTTTCCACAAATTCGTAGCCAAATCCACCACGCCATTCAGGTGTATATTGAGCAGATTCTGAGAGAGTTTGAATATTGTAGCGTTCAGCATCTTCACCACGAATAATCATGGCAAAGGTATTTTCAAACCCTAAACTGGGCATAACTTCTAGATTAAATTGATCTGAATAAGCCTCTTTTAACTTTTCGTGAACTACTTTGGGATCATTAATTGGTTCTTGTTTTAAAATAGCAGTAAAAGCTGTGCCTGTGTACTCAATATAAGCATCAACTTGTCCCGCCAGGATAGCATTATGACAAACAAAAGAACCACCTAAACGGGGACGACGAGTAACGGTTAAATCCGTGGTGTCTTCAATTTGCTGGGCTAAAAGTTCGCCTAAAATATCCTGTTCTGTAAAATCTTTAGAAGCAACTACAATATTACCAGCAGCACCAGAAGAATTGACATTACAACTAGCGATCGCCACTGTCATCACACAAACTAAAATAGATAATATCCAAAATTTCTTCATAACTTGCTAATAAATAAAACAGTATCTAGATATATTATCTGTAGTTACTAGAAACCACAATTTAACCTTGGACTTTTAACTTGTTTTCCAGCCAACCAATACCAAAATCAGCGACTAATGCAATGATCGCCGCCGGCACTGCACCAGCTAAAATTAACTGATTATTGATGACTGAAATTCCCCGAAAAATAAACACGCCCAAACCACCAGCACCAATAGCAGCCGCAATTGTGGCAATACCGATGGCAATAACTGTTGCTACCCGCACACCTGCCAAAATTACCCCCATCGCCAAGGGAATCTCTACTTGTAATAATAATTGTCTATCTGTCATTCCCATACCTCTCCCGGCTTCCCGAATGGCGGGATCTACCCCTGTGATTCCAGTGTAAGTATTCCGAATAATGGGGAGAAAAGAGTATAAAGTTAAAGCCACAATAGCGGGGGTAATACCGATGCCCCCAATTATCGGTACTGGAATTAATAACCCAAATAATGCTAAACTGGGAATAGTTTGAAGAATATTGGCAATACCCAGAATCGGTTGGCGCAGGTGAGTTTGGCGGGTAATTAAAATACCTAATGGAATACCAACGAGTGTCGCAATGGCGATCGCCACACTCACCATAAATAAGTGTTCTAAGCCATGTTGCAGGATTCCCGGCGCATATTTGATCAAGAAAAATTCTTTCATAAATTCCCTTGTAGTGCTTGCAGACATTGGAGAAAAGCGAGGCTTTCTGGATGTTGAGATCGCTTAAATTCATCCTTAGTCCCCAATGCTACTAATTCTCCTCCACACATTAACCCAATTCGGTCAGCCAAAACAAAAGCTTCCTGAATATCATGGGTAACAAACACCACTGTCTTACCTAATTCCCGTTGTAACCGATGAAACTCTTGTTGCAATTCTAAACGTGTAATCGGATCGAGTGCGCCAAAAGGTTCATCCATCAATAATACTGGTGGGTCGGCCGCTAACGCCCTAGCGACACCTACCCGTTGTTTTTGTCCCCCGGAAAGTTCATGGGGATAACGTCCCGCAAATTGTCCAGGATCTAAACCCACCATCTCTAATAATTCACAAACCCGAATTTTAATTTGTTTAGATTGCCAACCCAACAAAGCCGGCACTAAACCCACATTGCGTTCTACAGTAAAATGGGGAAATAAACCAATTTCTTGAATTACATAACCAATATTGCGCCGCAGTTTAATGACATCCCAATCTGTGGTAGCTATGCCATTAAATAATACTTCACCATTTGTAGGTGTGAACAGGCCATTGATTAACTTCATTGTCGTAGTTTTACCACTACCACTACGTCCCAGTAATACTAAAGCCTCCCCCTGGCTAATAGAGAAATTGAGATGAGATACTAAAGGGCGGTGATTGCGACTAAAAGTGACATCGCGGAATTCCACTGCAATGGTTTTTTTTTGTTGCATAATCAAGTTAATTTGTTCAGGTATAGCAACCGCCAAAGAGGTTAGACTATAACCGGATAGACTATAAAACTTAGATAATAAAAAGGTTTTAACTAATTCCCCAGCGATGAAATGAGCAGTTCACCAGGCTCACTGTAACACTTGTCAAAGTCCCCCCAATTATAATCAGCCTATAAATCACAGAACTTACGCAAAAGCTCGCTCAAATTCTGATTTCTCTGTGTCCTCTGCGTCTCTGTGGTTAATTATTCCGTAATTGTTGCGTAAGTCCTAAATCAGCGAAGTACACGTATTAAATAGTATAAATCTTATGGGGTTACTACGACTTAAATACTTTCCATGCCACAAGTTCAGATTAACGGAATTAATTTTTTCTATGACATCAAAGGACAGGGAGAACCTTTACTATTAATTGCGGGTTTCTTATGCGATCACTCCTATTGGTCGTTAATCATGCCATCCCTCACCAGGGAATATCAAGTTATTCGTGTGGATAATCGGGGAATGGGGCGCAGTTCTGCCCCTGATCATCCTTATACTATTCAACAGATGGCAAATGATGTCACTGCATTACTTGATCACATTGGTATCCATCAGGTAAATGTAGTCGGTCATTCAATGGGCGGTCAAATTGCCCAAGAACTAGTGTTGTCAGACCCTAGAAGGGTAAAAAGTCTAATTTTGCTTTCTACTCTGGCTAAGGGTGACGGAAGATTCAATAGTGTGATCGAGACATGGGGCGATCTCTTCTGTACTATAGACTTGAAGCTTTATGAAAAAGTTGTATTCCCCTGGATATTTAGTGATCAGTTGTATGATGTCCCCGGCATGGTAGAACAACTGATTGAGTGGGCGATCAATTATCCTTTTCCCCCAGCTAAACATACTCTTTATCATCACAGTAGAGCGATCATCGGTAGTAATACAGAAGACCGACTGCAAAATATTCATTGTCCGACGCTGATTTTAGTTTCCAGACAAGACATTCTCACCCCAGTTAAGTTTTCTGAAGAATTAGCTAGAGGTATTCCCCACGCCGAATTGGAAATAATTGACGGGGGTGGTCATAATTTGTTGATTGAATCCTCTGAGTCCGTAATTTCTCTGATGCGGAAATTTTTAAGCGGCTTGTAACTGTTGTCCCTGTCTCCTCTGAGTTCTATCTACTAAGAAAAAGTTCTTTATAACCAGGACTTACGCAGCAATTGCCAAAAATCTTGATTTAGCGTTCGCGTAGCGCATACCGCCAAGCCGCCCGCGCGCAGTGATGCCCACAAGGGCTGTAGAACGCCAAGAAAACGTAGATTATGTGTAAGTCCTAATAACTTAATTTCATCCAAATGTGAGTATTTGAGAGAATAGTGGCATATTATGATAGATAAGCATTGGTCACCCTATCAATCCTCAAGGATACCAATATCAACATGACAGACTTTAGAGAACTGCAAGAATGGGAAAAAGCTCATGAACTCACAGTTGCAGTTTATGAAATTACTAACACCTTTCCAGAAGAGGAATTACAGGGGCTAACACAGCAAATTCGTTTAGCTTGTGCGGCTATCCCAATTAAGATAGCGCAGGGGTGCGATCGTGATGACTATGAAATGCAACTGGATTTTCTGGAAATGGCGCGGGATGCAGTGATTGAGGTGGAATATTATCTGCTACTATGCTGTGAGTTGAATATGCTGGAATCTTCTGATTACGATCGCCTGATCAGTAATGTGGTGGAAGTGAAGGAACTACTAGCATCTTACATTGACAAGCAAAGTCACAATTTTGATGAATAGTCGGGTGATCAACTTCCTTCCCGAACATTTACAAATTATCTGTACCCATGCTGAAAGCACCTACCCAGAAGAATGCTGTGGACTAGTCCTGGGTTATCTGGGTGGGGAGGGTAAAACTGTCATGGAAATCATCTCTACAGAGAATAGCTGGAATAGTCAAGCAGAGAATTTTGCCGATGAAAATACACAACAGACTACCAGGAGACGATATGCGATCGCCCCCGAAGTCATGTTACAGGCACAAAAAACAGCACGCGACCGCGCCTGGAATATTATCGGTATTTACCACTCACACCCCGACAATTCCGCTACACCATCAGAATGCGATCGCCTATATGCTTGGGCCGAATACTCGTATATAATAGTATGCGTTCAAAACGGCAAAACTGCTACAGTCAAAAGTTGGAGTCTTGATGATGATCAGCAATTCCAACCAGAGTCAATTAAAAACATAATCTAAAAATATCATTTTTCGATAGGATTAATATTCCGCGCTCATCTACCTAATTCCTATGCTCAATCCCAATCTGGATCAAATCCAGTTGACCAAAGACGATTATGAACGCTACTCCCGACATCTGATTTTGCCAGAAATTGGACTAGAAGGACAAAAGCGTTTAAAAGCTGCTAGTGTCCTGTGTATTGGTACTGGTGGACTCGGTTCCCCATTACTGTTATACCTTGCAGCCGCAGGTATCGGCCGCATTGGTATTGTAGATTTTGATATCGTCGATACTTCCAACCTCCAACGCCAAATCATTCACGGGACATCCTGGGTAGGTAAACCCAAAATTGAATCCGCCAAAAACCGCATCCACGAAATTAACCCCCATTGTCAAGTTGATTTATACGAAACTCGCCTGAGTGCTGAAAACGCCCTAGAGATCATTAAACCCTATGATATCGTCGTGGATGGAACAGATAATTTCCCCACACGCTATCTCGTAAATGACGCTTGCGTACTGCTGGATAAACCCAACGTCTACGGTTCCATTTTTCGCTTTGAAGGCCAAGCCACAGTCTTTAACTACGAAGGTGGGCCGAACTATCGTGACCTCTACCCAGAACCACCACCACCAGGAATGGTTCCCTCCTGTGCAGAAGGTGGCGTACTCGGTATTTTGCCAGGAATGATTGGCATTATTCAAGCCACAGAAACAGTAAAAATCATCACCGGAAAGGGTCAAACCCTCAGTGGGCGATTACTGTTGTATGATGCCTTACAAATGAAATTCCGGGAATTAAAACTGCGTCCTAATCCCATTCGTCCAGTTATTGAAAAACTGATAGACTACGAACAATTCTGCGGTATTCCGCAAGCTAAGGCAGAGGAGGCTAAACAGCAGATGGAAATTTCAGAAATGACCGTCAAAGAATTGAAGGAATTATTGGATAGTGGTGCAAAGGATTTTGTACTATTGGATGTCCGGAATCCTCATGAATACGAAATCGCTAAAATTCCTGGTTCTGTGTTGATACCCCTACCAGATATTGAAAACGGCGACGGTGTAGCCCAGGTGAAAGAAATTCTCAATGGTCATCGTTTAATTGCTCATTGTAAAATGGGCGGACGGTCTGCAAAAGCTTTGGGTATCCTCAAGGAAGCAGGTATTGAGGGGACTAATGTCAAAGGCGGAATTAACGCCTGGAGTCAAGAAGTTGATTCTTCAGTTCCACAATATTAAAACTCTGTAGCCAGAGTAACGCAGAGATTACACATCTATTCTCTGCGCCTCTGCCCCTAGTGGGTGTACTAAAATATCCCAGGGCTACTTTCACCGAAAAGATACTGGGATTAGCTGGTAAATCTCGATCTCCAAGGCTTAGGTGTGACTGACTCGCCAGAAAATCCTCAACAATAGGTGAGATTTCCAATCATTCGTCTTCCTTGGCTTGATAGGATGGGGAAAAAGCCGCGTTTTTTGATATGACTATTATTCAAGATGCTTCTCCATTAATTGCGATCGCCCAACAAACTCGTACCTCTGCAAGTAAGTTAGCACTTCTGCCGACGGAAGCAAAAAATCAAGCCTTAGAAGCCATCGCCCAAGCTTTAGAATCAGCAAAAGACGAGATAGTACAAGCAAATATCGCTGATTGTCAAGCTGCATCTCCGGCGGGGATTGCTAAACCATTATATAAACGTTTGCAGTTAGATGAACATAAATTGAGAGATGCGATCGCCGGGGTGCGAGATGTCGCTAAACTAGCTGATCCAGTGGGAAGTGTGCAAATTCACCGCGAATTAGATAGCGGTTTAGTTCTCAAGCGGATAACTTGTCCTTTGGGTGTGTTAGGAATTATTTTTGAAGCCCGTCCAGAAGCCGCAATTCAAATTGTTTCATTGGCAATTAAATCAGGTAATGGTGTAATTCTCAAAGGCGGAAAAGAAGCGATGGGTTCTTGTGAAGCCATTGTTAAAGCCATTAAACAAGGATTATCTCACACGGCTGTGGACTCAAATGCTGTGCAGTTATTAACTACGAGAGAAGAAACTTTAGAACTATTAAATTTAGATAAATATGTAGATTTAATTATTCCTAGAGGTTCTAACTCCTTCGTACAGTTTGTTCAGGATCATACTCGTATTCCGGTATTAGGACACGCCGAAGGAATTTGTCATTTATATATAGATCAAAGTGCTGATATTGCCAAAGCAATTACAGTGACAGTTGATGCTAAAATTCAATATGCGGCTGCTTGTAATGCCATTGAAACTTTATTAGTTCACAAATCCATAGCCCCAGAGTTTTTACCGAAAGTTGCCGAAGCTTTGCAAAAAGTTGATGTAGAATTAAAAGGCGATCAACGCAGTTTAGAAATATTACCAAATATTGCCCCAGCCACAGATACAGACTGGGAAACAGAATACAGCGATTTGATTTTGGCGATTAAAATTGTAGACTCAATAGATGAGGCGATCGCTCATATTAATGAATATGGTTCCGGTCATACTGAAGCCATCATCACAGAAGATTCAGCAGCAGTTGAAACCTTCTTTGGAATTGTCAAAGCCGCCGGAGTATTTCATAATTGTTCTACCCGCTTTGCTGATGGTTTCCGTTATGGTTTCGGTGCAGAAGTGGGAATCAGTACCCAAAAAATGCCGCCTCGTGGTCCAGTAGGTTTGGAAGGTTTAGTTACTTACAAATATCAAATGACTGGTAATGGTCATATTGTGGCTAGTTACACCGGGGTAAACGCAAAATCTTTTACTCATCAGGATTTAGGATAAAAAGCCTATTTCTATAAATTCAAGCACCACAGAGATCCAACAAAAATTGTGTACATCTGTGGTCAATTACTTTTCTAATTGGAAAAATGAATATAAATATTTAGATGATTTTGGAAAAACGAAATTGGTTACAAGTGGCTTTACAAATTAAAGGTTCTGTCGTTCCTGCAATATTTCCCCGACTAATTTTATGTAGTGGTTTGGGTTTGATTATATCTGTAATTCACCACTACGGCTATAACTTACCACAGCAAATTTTTAGTAGTGTAATTACTAACGTCGCCTACAATCTGGTTTTAGGTTTATTAATGGTATTTCGTACCAATACAGCCTACAGCAGATATTGGGAAGGTCGGCAAATCTGGGGAACAATTGTAATTAATAGTTTAAACTTAGGGAGAAAAATTCGGCTATTCATTATAGACAAAGAATCTAGTGATTTAGATCAAAAAGCAGCAGCCATAAAAATGTTAAGTGCTTTTGCGATCGCTACTAAATTAAAACTACGCCGTTTACCTGTAAATCATGAATTAGCAGACTTACTCACACCATCCCAATATTTAGAACTCCAAGACACAAATAGCCCCCCATTAAAAATTGCCTTATGGATTGGTGATTATCTCAAACAACAGCAAAACCAAGATCACATCACAATTTTAGAATTAATTTCTATGAACACCGCCTTAGATAAAATGGTAGAAGGATTTATTGGGTGCGAACGAATTTTAACCACACCAGTTCCCTTAGCTTATACAATTTATTTAAAACGAGTTTTATTAATCTATTGTCTAATTTTACCCTTACAACTGGTCTATAGTTTAGATTGGTGGACAGCCCCCATAGTCGCTATAATCAGTTTTATTTTACTAGGTGTTGAAGAAATCGCCCATCAAATAGAAAACCCCTTTGGACTAGAACCCAACGACTTACCAGTAGATCAAATTTGCAGCAAATTAACCACAAACCTAGAAGACCTAATGACTGCAAACTTAAAACCTTAACAAACCCTCTCTCCTCCCTTGGCGTACTTGGCGACTTGGCGGTTCGTTCTCAAAATTCCCCCAACCAATAATTTTCTAAAGCAATAACTTTCGGTACAATACAAAAGCCTCAAATTTTTTTCCTCAATATCATGGGTAACACTTTCGGACATTTATTTCGCATCACGACATTTGGTGAGTCCCACGGTGGCGGTGTGGGGGTGATTATTGATGGCTGTCCGCCACAACTAGAAATTTCAGCCGCAGAAATTCAACTAGAATTAGACAGAAGACGGCCAGGACAAAGCAAAATTACCACACCCCGCAAAGAAGCCGATACTTGCGAAATCCTGTCTGGAGTATTTGAGGGTAAAACCTTGGGAACGCCTATAGCTATTATGGTGCGGAACAAAGATACCCGTCCCCAAGACTACGACGAGATGGCGCAAACCTATCGCCCATCCCACGCCGATGCAACCTATGATGCTAAATATGGGATTCGGAATTGGCAAGGTGGCGGCAGATCCTCAGCCCGTGAGACAATTGGGAGAGTCGCCGCAGGTGCGATCGCTAAAAAAATTCTCCGTCAAGTTGCTAATATTGAAGTTATTGGTTACGTCAAACGCATTCAAAATTTAGAAGGGGTCGTTGATCCTGACACCGTTACTTTAGAACAAGTAGAAAGCAACATTGTACGCTGTCCAGATGCCGAATGCAGCGATCGCATGATTGAATTAATCGAAAAAATTGGCAGAGAAGGTAATTCCATCGGCGGTGTAGTGGAATGTGTCGCCCGCAATGTCCCCAAAGGTTTAGGGGAACCAGTATTTGATAAATTAGAAGCCGATATTGCAAAAGGTGTCATGTCTCTCCCCGCCAGCAAAGGCTTTGAAATTGGTTCAGGTTTTGCCGGAACACTGTTAACTGGAATTGAACATAACGACGAATTTTATATTGATGAAAATGGAGAAGTTCGCACCGTTACCAACCGTTCTGGTGGTATTCAAGGGGGAATTTCTAATGGCGAAAATATCATTTTAAGAGTAGCATTTAAACCCACCGCCACTATTAGAAAAGAGCAAAAAACAGTTAACAAAGGCGGAGAGGAAACAGTTTTAGCAGCCAAAGGACGGCATGATCCTTGTGTCTTACCCCGTGCAGTACCAATGGTTGAGGCGATGATAGCATTAGTTTTATGTGATCATTTATTACGCCATCATGGGCAGTGTCAGCTATTGTAATTTAAGGATGTCTAAAGTAGGAAGTTAGCAGCAATATTTTTTACTTTAAGCATATAGTAATTACCGTCTATTAAACACAGATAAATTTATGCTCAAAAAACAAATTAAAAAATTTTTGCAAGCGTCTGGATATACTCTGTATCAGACCAAGAAAATGCCTTTTGGCTGTGATTTAAAGGCAGATATTGCCAGAATATCCCCTGATTTGACTCTGAAGACAATTTTTGATGTGGGGGCGAATAAAGGACAAACTACCCTGAATTATCGGCGGAAATTTCCTGAAGCTCATATTTTTGCTTTTGAACCAGTTAATCAAACTTTTGCAGTTTTAAAAACTAATGTTGGTGCTGACTCTCATGTTTCTTGCTTCAATTTAGCTTTGGGAGAAGAAAATAAGCAGGAAAAAATGTTAGTCGCAGGTACATCTGGTTCTAATTCAATTTCCTCTGGGAGTCAGGTTAATTCTCAGCCAAATCAATCTCTAGAAACAGTGAATATCATGACTTTAGATCAGTTTATGGTGGAAAATGACCATAAAATTGATCAAATTGATTTGCTGAAAATAGACACCGAAGGCTATGAATGTCAAGTTTTAAGAGGCGCAGAAGCAACTTTACGATCTGGGAAGATTTTATATATTTCCATTGAAGTTACTTTTCGCCCGCAAGATAACCATCACACTCAGTTTTCTACAATCAGTGAGATACTAGCAGACTATAATTTCAATTTTGTCGGATTATACGATGTAAATCCTTTTTGGGGCGGCGGAAATGCTGTTGATTATTGTAATGCTTTATTTAAATGCTGGGAAAAAGGTAAAAATTTAAAGCTTTGGGAACAGTAAGAAAAATGGGGTAAAGCTGAGTGTTAGAGTTTTTTAATTTCAATCTGCGAACCAAATTATATCTCCTTAAATATGGAATTAGTCACAATCATAGGATTATGTGCAGCGACTTTAACAACTAGTGCTTTTTTACCCCAAATGTGGAGAACATGGCGAACTAAATCAGCTACGGATGTATCCTATTTGATGCTGATTTCATTTATGAGTGGTCTATTTTTATGGTTAGTCTATGGAATTTATTTGAAGTCTTTACCAATTATTGTTGCTAATAGTTTTACTTTGTTTTTCAACTTGATAATTCTATGGCTTAAAATTAAATATAGATAACTATTTTTTTATGAAATACCTGTTGGAAGCAATTATCCAACTTCTCAATTACGAATTACGAATTACGAATTACGAATTAATATGACTCTATTTGCCTCTGAACGCCTGTTATTTACGCCTACAACCCCTGATAATGATGCGATTCCTTTAATTTTCGCTTTTCCCAATGAGTACACCGTGGGTATTACTAGTCTGGGCTATCAGGTAGTGTGGGCGACTCTGGCTAGGCGGGAAGATGTGGAAGTTAGTCGCTTGTTTACTGATATTCAAGAACAATTACCTAGACACCCGGAAATTGTGGGGTTTTCGATTTCTTGGGAACTGGATTATGGGAATATTTTAAATTTACTGGAATCTCTACAAATTCCTATCAGGTCGGCTGTTCGTGATGATTCTCATCCTCTGGTATTTGGTGGTGGTCCGGTTCTGACTGCTAACCCGGAACCTTTTGCAGATTTTTTTGATGTGATTTTATTGGGTGATGGTGAACATCTGTTACCGAATTTTATTGAGACTTACAAGGAAGTGAGAAATGCTTCTAGAGAAATTCAACTGAAAGCTTTGGCGCAAGTCCCCGGAATTTATGTTCCCAGTTTATATGCGGTGGAATATCACGCTAAAGATGGGGAGGTGAAGTCAATTAAACCGATTTTTCCGGAGGTTCCCGCAGTGGTGGAGAAGCAAACTTACCGGGGAAATACTTTATCTACTTCTACTGTGGTGACGGAAAAGGCGGCATGGGAAAATATTTATATGGTGGAAGTGGTGCGGAGTTGTCCGGAAATGTGCCGCTTTTGTATGGCGAGTTATCTGACTTTACCTTTTAGAACTGCTAGTTTGGAGGGTTCGTTAATTCCGGCTATTGATAAGGGTTTAGCTGTTACTAATCGGTTGGGTTTATTGGGTGCTTCGGTGACTCAGCATCCAGAGTTTGAGGCTTTGTTAGATTATATTAGTCAGCCAAAATATGATGATGTGCGTTTGAGTATTGCTTCGGTGCGAACTAATACGGTAACTGTGCAGTTGGCTGAAACTCTGGCGAAACGAGACACGCGATCGCTTACTATTGCTGTAGAGAGTGGTTCGGCAAAACTCCGCCAAATTGTCAACAAAAAGCTGGATAATGATCAAATCATCCAAGCTGCTATCAATGCTAAGGCTGGCGGATTAAAGGCTTTAAAACTCTATGGTATGGCTGGTATTCCCGGTGAAGAACCAGAAGATTTAGAGGAAACTGTGGCGATGATGCGGAGTATTAAAAAAGCCGCGCCAGGTTTACGGTTAACTTTTGGCTGTAGTACATTTGTTCCCAAGGCGCACACGCCTTTTCAATGGTTTGGGGTAAATCGTCAAGCCCAAAAGCGGTTACAGATGTTGCAAAAACAGCTAAAACCCCAGGGAATAGAGTTTCGCCCGGAAAGTTATAATTGGTCGATTATACAAGCTTTGTTATCCAGGGGCGATCGCCGACTTTCTCAACTTCTGGAATTAACCCGTGAATTTGGCGACTCTTTGGGTAGTTACAAACGGGCTTTTAAACAACTCAAAGGGCAAATACCAGATTTAGAGTTTTACGTCCACAGTAACTGGTCAACAGAGCAAATGTTACCTTGGCATCACTTGCAAGGTCCTCTGCCACAGTCTACACTACTAAAGCACTTAGCAGAAGCTACCACTCATTTTCGTTTATCACCCCCAGAACTACAGCCATTAAATGCAAACTACTGCTGAGTATTACTGCGCTTATTGTGGCGAACCTAACTTGACTTTTATTGATTTAAGTGCAGGTTCACAGCAATCTTATGTTGAAGATTGTCAAGTTTGCTGCAATCCGAATATTTTATATGTATCGGTTGATGAAGAAACTTTAGAAATTGAGATTAATACTGATTGCGAAAGCTAGATTTTAGGTTGTTTTTTCCATGCTGCACTTTCAACATTCCTCAGTTATTAATGCGCCACTGGAAGTAGTGTGGAAATTCCACGAAAGACCAGATATTTTACAACTTCTCAACCCACCTTGGCAACCAGTGCAAGTCGTCCGGCGAGAAGGTGGGTTAGCGGTGGGGGCTACTACTGAATTTCGCCTGTTTTTGGGGCCATTACCTTTAACTTGGTTAGCGCGTCACACTGAATATGAGCAAAATCGCCTATTTATTGATGAACAGATATCGGGGCCTTTTGAGTCTTGGGTACATCGACATGAGTTTACGGCAGAACGTGGTAAAACTAAACTAACTGATGATATTTCTTTTTCTATGCCTGGAGGGGTGTCTGTGGAATTGATCAGTGGTTGGCTGATAAAAGCCCAGTTAGAAGCTATGTTTCGCTATCGCCACCATGTGACAAAACGCGAGTGTGAATCTCGGTAGGTGGGGAGTGGGAAAAAGCAATGGAACGGAACGTCCGCGTAGCGTGCGCGAAGCGCATACCACAAAGGACACAAAGAGCGCTAAGGAAGAAGAAAGGAAAGGCAAGACTCGTCATTGTTGAGTTGAGAGACTACTAGGTTACGCTAAAAGAAATTATATAGGAGTCCTAGAGATTGTTAAATACATTACTGATTACTGGTACTGATACTGAGGCTGGTAAAACTGTTTTAACAACAGCCTTGGCTGCCTATTGGCAGAAGCATTACCCCCATCGGAGTTGGGGAATTATGAAGCCGATTCAATCGGGGATAGGCGATCGCCAATTCTATCAAAAGTTATTTTCTTTACAACAATCTGCTGAGGAAATTACGCCTTTGTATTTTGATGCACCCCTCGCCCCTCCCATCGCCGCCGCTAAGGAAAATCGTAGTGTCGATTTGGGGGTAGTTTGGCAAGCTTTTTCTAAGTTGCGATCGCAGCGTGATTTCGTTCTAGTAGAAGCTTTGGGTGGTTTAGGTTCACCGATTACTGATGAGTTAACAGTGGCAGATTTAGCCAGCGATTGGCGTTTACCTACAGTATTAGTAGTTCCAGTCCGATTAGGTGCGATCGCTCATGCAGTGGCAAATGTGGCATTGGCTAGGCAATCCAAAGTGAATCTCAAAGGTATTGTGCTTAACTGTGTACAACCCCGCACAGAGGCGGAAATAGCCGACTTGACACCATCGGATTTAATTCAATCTCTGACTCATACCCCAGTTTTGGGTTGTTTACCTTATTTAGATAACTTAGAAGATTTAGATAAACTCGCTCAAGTAGCATCAAATCTCGATTGGGAAAGATTAAGCTGATGTAGTGTTTGCGATCAAGATCCACTAAACCCGGATTTCTTTGTAAGAAATCCAGGCTACCCGAATCTGTACAGGCGTTTAAATTCCCCGTCCGTTCCATGAAGCTTTATTCTATGCATCTTCATTAAGAATTGGTATTAGTGTAGCATTTGTTTAGTTTTTCTGAATCCCGTAACAAAAACGACCAATTAACAAATTATTGTCTCTAGTATTATTTGATTCTCCCTTTCTCAAGGTTTCTGTTCTATTTTTAAGTCCAATTAAGAATTCTTCCAAATTATGAGTTTTTGACCCATCTTGCTCACTGCTTCTTGATTGCCAGTCCCACTGTCTCCACCAACTAGGCGATTTTAACCTCTCAGCAAACATATCAAATTTAAACTTATAAACACCAGGTTCTGGAAACTTATTAGGTTCAATTAATGCCGAAAATGTTAACTTATTTTCTTTATCAAGAATTTGCCAATTTTGTAATTGGATAGCACTATTAATATCTGAAGCAGCAACGGGGTTGAATTTTTTATCAAATTGGTCAAATTTCTCAACTTCGACTTTTGAAGTAATAGATTTTGTATCAGTGTCAAAAAACAAACTATATTGAGATGGCAAAAAAGGCACACTATAATTAATAGTAACATTGTCCTGCTGCCGATTATCTATCTGCAAAAGTTCAGAACCATTACCCTTGGTAACAGAAACCCCAGCTTTGACAAGAGAAATAGGTCGAGTCACTCCTTTAGGTAGACTAGTTAGTGAGTTGTCTAAACTTGAGATATTTTGAATTACATTTTCAGAATGAAAAATTATCAAATTACTATTAGCCATTAACTGCTGTGAATCATATTTTTGTAATTGCTCAAAGTAATATTGAATATCGTTGTATGGGCCTATAACCAGAACATAAAATGGACGGAATTTATCTGATTGCTTTCCAGTATTGTACGCAAAAGTTTTTAGGTTATTTGACTCTTGTAAATATACAGTTCCATTAAACTCGCTTTTAATAGCCCAAATCCCCACCGCATAATTTTTTCTATCTTCATTAAAATAAACCTCTTGTATTTTTTTAGTTAGCTTAGTAACATCACCGCTATTTTGTTCTAAATCTGTAATAATAACCGTCATTTTATCTTCATTTTTGTCTGGAGCTATAATCGCAGCATCAATGGGACTAGAGACAGCTTTAAATTTCGCATTACTCCCATCATAAAAAATAGGACTTCCGCCATAACTATAATATTCACCGCCTGTAATTTTTTGGTTAGGATTACCATTACGATAGTATTCAACTGGTAATTTACCAGTTAACTCAAATAGGTTTCTGATAGCCTTTAAAGCTTTAACATAATTAGTTTCTCCATCTTTAACATACCCCAACATTGAGCCACTACCATCTACATAAATTGCTACTTTGAGCTTGTCTGACTTAGCAACATTATTCTTAATATCAGGAATTTCACAGGTTAACTTATCCTTAAGCGCTACTGGGGTGCAAGATGTCAAAAAAGTTATTACACCTGCAATAAAGAACCATCTAAATTGAATCATTTTTCTTTCCTTAAAAACTAAACTGGTGAATTTATCATTACTGGTTAAGTAATTATACGGTATGTTTTATTTCCATAGGGTAGGAAGATGATCGTCTAAGTAGGTAGGCACAACAAGGAGGACCAATGAAGCCGTGGGAGATAATTAGGATCATCATTTTTAGCATTATCGGTGCTGCACTAATGTTTTTGGGGCAGCGGCTCGTATACGAAAATCAAATCATACCTATTCAAAAAGTCCCCCTTGATACTTGGCTCGGCACTGACTATACCACAGCAGCACTGATCATGTTTGCGGTTTGTATGCTCTCCACCATTATTTGGTGCTTTTTATCAGCTATAAATAAATTTACAGATGGGCGTGGTGCTGGTTTATGGACTTTGACTTGGTGGTTGTTAGGACTGCTACCAATGGCCAGTATTGGCTTTACAGTATTTTTCATTAACAGAAGCGATGAAGCCCAGCTTTCCCTAATGGGATTTTTCCTCTTAGATGCTATGTGGCTGTATTGGTTAACTACAGCTACCAGTTCTCCTGAAGCCGTCAAGTATATTCCACCAGGAGCTTTTTTTGTACGTCATAAGCTGATGGGAGATTAAAAAATGTCACTTTATATAATTGGGATTGGTGGTACAGGAGCTAAGTGTATAGAAGCTATTATTCAATTAGCAGCTATAGGTTTATTCAGCGAAGAAACTCTACATATATTATTTGTTGATGCTGACGAGACTAACGGAAATTTAGATCGGGCGCTCAAAAGCTTAGACATTTATCAAAAATGTCAAAACTTAAAAATAGGGGATAAGCATCCCTGGATGAAAACCAAAATTGATTCCTTTGGTTTATGGTCGCCTTTTGCTAACACCAGTGTCAATAAAAATCTTGGCTCATTCTTTGAATACAACAACCTTAAACAGGATGAACCAGCATTAGGTAATTTATTTGATGTTCTATATACTTCAGATGAGCGTGACGCTAACTTAGATGTAGGGTTTCGTGGTAGACCAGCCATTGGTGCAGCCGTCATGAGTCAAGTAAAACTAAATGCTTTAGATATGTCTGACTCATGGGGCAGACTAATGAATCAAATTCAAACAGATACAGGAGCAGGAACACGCCCAAAAGTGTTTCTCTGTGGGTCAATTTTTGGAGGTACAGGAGCTTCAGGATTACCAACCATTGGGCGTTTAATTCACAATAAGTTAGAAACTCTGAAGATCAGACAAAAAGTGGATATTGGTTGCTTATTTGTCCTGCCTTATTTTGGCTTTACCCCTACTTTGGGAGAAGATGCAGAAAAAGTTTATGCCCGTTCTGAGCAGTTTTTACTCAACACAGAAGCCGCACTACGTTATTACGGCAGTCAGGCACAAGATACCTTTAATACAGTCTATCTACTCGGCAATCAAAACTTATCCCCAGTTAAAGTATTTAGTGTTGGTAAAAACACTCAACGCAACGACCCTCATTTTATTGAAATGTATGCCGCATTAGCTGCGCGACAATTTTTATTAAAAACACCTCCCGGAGAAGGAACTGTTGTTTTAATTAATCGGGAAAGTTTAAAAAATCTGATCTGGAAAGATATCCCCGACCAAAGAGAAGTATTAACAGAATTAGTTAATGCCACTCGCTTTGCTTTTGTTTGGTTATCTAATATTGTCCCAGAATTAATAAGAGCCAAAGAAATTGGCGAAAACAAATTCAGAATAGGTGCTCCTTGGTTCGTCAAATTCTTTCCAGTTGAGCGGGGTATCTTTGGCAGAAATCGAGATAATAATGCAGACTTTAATGACCCAGAGCAAAAGGATGCCATCGAACTAATTACCTCTTGGTGTCAAGATTATTTACGCTGGATGTCGCAGATTCATCAATGTCGAGATGAAAAAATACAATTATTTAATACTCAACATTTTGGCAATCTTAAAGGTGTGATTAATCCTGAAAATTTATCAAATTTAATTGTTGGACAGGGCGATAGTCGAGAACAAAATCAAAAATCTAAAGATACCGTTCAAAAACTAAAAGAACGGTTGAATCCTGAAGTTATTAGTCTACCAAAGCAAGGCATAGCGGGGCTGGCTAAAGCTTTATATCTTGTTTGCCGATTATAGAAGGAAATATTATCATGACTAGCGCATATACCAGCAATTTATCTGCATTATTGCTACCAAAACTCAAAGACGAATGTGATGTGAAAGCAGGGAATCCTGGTAATTGGGATTCTCAGCCACCAAAAGCTTTTAATGATGTTGCCTCCAGCTTAGATTACAAAGCACCAGGAGAGGTTAAAAGCGTTAGTTCTGTTCCTACAATTTGGGCGCGTCCTTTGTCGATGGAGATGGCATTACATAATGATGCTTATCCCATTCGGGAACAAATGATTATTCAGTGGCAAGGAATGTTAGCCGCTTTAGCATTAGCAGAAGTGCGCGGTTTTTCCATTAAAGCTCAACTTTTAGAACTGGGGACAAAAAAAGATTCTCATGTCTTTGCTCATTCTCTTTATGAACTTTTACCAGATGATGGTAATAGACTCTACACCTTCAATAATGGTAAACATCCTTGGGAAGACTTATATATTTTTACTTGGAATAATCAACCTGTAGGAATGAGTTCTCCTAGTACCTTAGTTGCGCCGTCTGAACAAGGAAAATGGGAAGGTTTACCTTGGTGGAATGCTAACACATTACAGTTCCAGCCGCTACACAATTATCTCAACGACACCGAAAAATCTCAATTAGTGTTTTGGTTAGATAATCTCCGCCAAGAAATTAGAAGATATAACGGTGATAGTCAAGCTATAAACAGAATTGTTGGTTTAGTTAATAACTTTATTAGCAGCTTAGGTGTCACCGCTACAACTAACTTTAGACTCAGTGATAATCCTGCATATTTTGAAGTAGAACTAAATCGAGGGGCTTTAGCTGCTCTCAATTTACCTATTAAGGCAGAGTCTAGAGAATCTAACGTTAGGATTGTTCCCAGTTTAGTTAAACAGAATGTTCTCCCACTGCTGATAATTGATGCATCAATTGCTACTGCTTGGAATGAACCACAGCAAAACATTTGCGTTTATGAGGGTAAAAATTTAGCAGCTTTTCGACCTGAAGATATAGAAACATGGAATAAGAGTAGAAAAGTAATTTGTCTGGAATCGAAAGATTTATTTTTACCAGAATTGAAATTTATAGACCAAGAGGGAATTTTACCAGGGGCTTTACTTCCAGAAGGAACTCAAACCCTAGTATTTAACAATAGAAATATTACTCCTCTGATTCCTCTTAATCCAATTTTGTTGAACTACTTCACACCAGAAGATTTAACTAAAAAGCTGAAATTACAACTGGTTAATAACGGTGCTGGAGGTTCACAAGTTCGTGTAACTTTAACCTTACCTCTATATGGTGTTAAAGGTGAAAAAGCCCCGCAAAACTTCTACTTAGTTAAAGACTATTATCTAGACGAAGAAAATATAATTTATCAAGTGCCTGTTTTAGAGGTATGGCCTGACTTCCGTGCTGAAGGTTGGAAGGAATATTACGGCTTTTACTACGATGCTGAATATGGAGAAGAAACATTCCAAATTAGTTTCCCCACAGCTAAAAATACTCATACCTTCAAGGAAGGACAAGGCTCTTATCAGGTAGTTAGTTTAGAAGAATTTCCTGCTTTGATTGAGTGTAAAGATACTTATACAAACACCATTGGCTTGATTCTGCTACCTACTCCAGAAAAAGTTACTTTGACAGGAGAATGGGTGGTTGGTATAGATTTTGGTACTTCCTTTACTAATGTTTATGTCAACAAAAATGATAGAGTTGTAGAACGTCTGGAGTTAGAAAACCTACATAAAAAAATTACAGATGTTTCTATTGACACTCGCTTTCCTGTTTTGTTTGAATTTTTTATTCCCGAAAGTTTTATTCCCATTGATAAACCTTTCCCTATGTCCACTGTATTAACAACTAGGGGTGCAAAAAAGGCTAAAGATGAGCAAGTAATCCCTATTTTTGATGGTCGTCTTTACGTTCCTAATCTTCAACATTTTGCCCCTCAAGAAACATGGATTAAAACTAATTTAAAGTGGACAACTACTAACCTTAATGATAACCAGCTATTTCTTAAACATCTAGCACTACATATTGCTGCAATCGCAGCTAAAAATGGGGTAAAAAAGATTCAGTGGTCTTTATCATTTCCTTCAGCTTTTTCCCCCAAAGAACAACAGAACTATGCCATTACTTGGCAAAGATTAACGAAGGAATTAGCAGCAAAAACAGGAATTATCCAGAACAGTCCTGCTAAAGATGATTCTACTTATTTTCGCACTGAAAGTTTAGCAGTTGCCCAGTATTTTGCAGAGCAAGAAGGATATGATCTGGTAAATACCACTTGTATTGATATGGGTGGTGGGACATCAGATATTTCTATTTGGCAAGATGATCAGTTACTGCATCAATGTTCAGTTTTATTAGCAGGTAGTCATCTCTTCTCTCAATTCATTGAGATGAATCCTAATTTCCTCAAAAAGTTGGATACTAATACCAAAGATACGAAGGACTGGACAAAACTAAAGGGCTATGCTTTCAATGCGAAACTCGATGTTTGGATGCGTCTTGAAGCTACCAATTGGTTAGAAATAAAACGGGATAAATTTGAGGAAGATAAGGACTTCCAAGGACTAATTAGCCTGATGGCAATTGGTGTATGTGGGTTGTACTTCTATGTTGGTCAGATTCTCTCAGTTCTACATCAAGAGGGTAAATACTCTCTTGATGAAATTACTCCAGTTTATATTGGTGGAAATGCTTCTCGGTTGTTGAATTGGCTGGCTGAAGGTGGTGAGTTTGACCGCAATTCAGAAATTAATGGTTTACTCAGTCGCATGATGAGTATTGCATCTGGTTTCCCTGATACAGAAGAACTTACAAGCCTTAGTCAAAATCCTAAAGATGAAGCCGCTTGTGGTCTAGTTTTGAAAGACAGGAAATTACAAGGATTAGGTAAGAAGGAAAAAGATCCTATAATTGCTGGTGAAGATTGTACAATCAGTGGGGAGAAATTTGGTTGGCAAGAACGCTTAGAGTTTAAAGGTAAAAGCATTAGTAAATACGAAATTCCTGAATTAACTCAGTTAAAATTATTTCTTAATGCTTTCCATGCTAGTTTGGATGAGTTAGGAATTGATGGGATTAAACCTTTAAAAGGCTATGAATTAAAGGAATATCCAGATGATCCTGATCCAGATTACAATCAAAAGTTATGGCGAGCTACAGAAAGAGAATTGAGAAATTCTTTAAACGCCATTAAAGGTAATGTTGAAGATATCCGAGAAGAACCTCCTTTCATTATCGCATTAAAGGCATTGCTTAGAGTTTTAGGTAAGGAGTGGTCAAGCCAGTAAAACAACTTTTTTGTTAATTGTTCAAAAGAAGCATAAATGGGCGATTTTATTCGCCCCAATCATCTCCTAAATCAACTGTAGAGAAAGATATCTTGGAGGTTAGTAATGGTACAGCTAAAATGTCCAGTATGTGGACAGGAATATATTGAAGGTGCGGTTGAATTTTGCTCAAAATGCCATTGGCTACTTACTCCCTACTCACAAGACTTGGTAGAAAATTCAGAGGTGCAACAAAGGGAAGAACAAAGATTACAGTCAGCAAAAAAAGTCTGGGAAAGCTATAAACACGACTATTCGGAATTAAAAAAGCGGAATTCATCCCTTCAACAGCAGTTAAAAGTAGTCACTAAACAAAATCAACCGCCATTAAAGTATTTATCGGTAGAAAAATCTTTACAAGAAATATCCTCTAACACCCAGCATTTATCTAATATTCAGTGTTTACCAGATATACTTTCGACTTTGCAACAGATAAATGAAAAATTACCTTTGAATGTTCCTGCTCATCTTGCCGATTCAAATCAAGAAGATACTCAACCCACTATTGATTCAGAGACAAAATTAGAAGTTAGTGAAATAGATAATGATTTATTAATAGGTGACGATATTAGCAGCATAAATGATACTCCAGAAGCAACTGATTTGGTACAAAATTACAATCAACAAAGTGATTTTCCTGAGAAAATAGAAGTTTCAGAAACAGAAAGTAGTAAATTACAGCGTATGACTGGGAGTCAAACACCGGCATTTTTTGAGCGCAATCATAGAAGTAGAGGAGAATATTGGATTATTGATAATAAATACTTAGTTCTTAAACCAAAACAAAAAATTAATAAAAATAGCTATGAAACCGTAGTAACATTATTTGAATGTCGAGGCTATGATCAAAATTCATCTGACAAAATGATGCTGATAAAACCTGCTAAAGTATCTTTAATAGATGGTGAAGAAAAATGGCAGTTACAAGAAACAGGTATTATAGGTTTTTCCTGATTATTCTGATTATTATAGGTTGATCAAATGAAATATAAAATTTATGGTTTTATTCCAGTTTTAATATTAGGTATGAATTTACTGCTGGGATGTCAAGTGCTTGCTACAGGTAGTAATAATCTTGCTCAAAATGAAAAGCTTCCAGGAAATATAAATCAACAATTATTTGATAAGGGTCAGGCTATTAATCAATCTGTGGAAGAATTAAAAGAGTCAATTAAGGTTTTTAATGATGAGCTTAAGTTGGTTAGTAAAGAAGATAAAAATATAAATAAAGCCAACTCTAAAAATATCCGACAAAAGATTGATAAGCTGGAAAAACAACTTGATTCATTACCCCAAAATGAGAAAATAACCAATATACAAAATAACATAACTTTGATAATCACAGAGATTGATAAAGTTATTTTACCATTAGAAAAGGGATTAACATCAGAGGGAGTATCTCAAGTACAAAAAAGCTTGGGATTTTTTACTAAAAGAAAAATATCAGAAAATTTTTATGGTCAATTTGGAGAGACAACACAGAAAGAAATAGAAGAATTTGCCAGTAAACAAAGTCAGGAATTAGATATAGAAATTAAACTCCTTCAGCAGAGTATCAATCAGCAATCAGTGCTTAATAATAGCATTGTACGTCCTAATAAGTTTAAACCTGCTGCTAACACTAACGCTAATAATTCGGATTCAGAACTTCAACTTGCAGACATTAAGAGCAGTCTAAATAAGTTACGACTCACTCTTACTATTGGAGGATTAATTTTATTGATTGGCTTAATATTTTGTATTTACAGAATTATTACTCTTGTTGAGGAGCAGCGTAGAATTATTGGCTTAGTTAAGAATAATCAAAAAACTATTGATATTAATAATATTCAAATAGAACAAAATGAGTTTTATAAAATTTTAAAGAGCTTTGACGAACGGTTAAAGCAACTAGAACAGAATATTAAAAATCAGGATGCAGCAAGATTTTCATCTACATATAGTAATGTTACAAATATACAACCAAATACGAAAGAAACAATATACCCACAAAATCCAGTAATCAGTTATTCATCTTCACCAGCTAGTATATCTAACTCAGATAACCAGTTAGTGTCTACATATAATCTTAACTCTCGTTCTTTATCTGGCAAAGCAACAACTGTTTCTGAAAGTGAATACACCGCAGAACAACGTCATCTTGGTCGCAGTATTGCACCTATTCTTGAATTAAATAATCGGGGTAATTATTGGATTATTAAGCAAGATAATGACGAGTATCTTGTGCCTAAAGGCAGTATTAAAATTAATGAACATAACTATTATACTATCTCTACCTTTTTTGAATGCTTAGGATACAGTGCAGTTTCTCAAAATAACTTTACTCTTGTTAAGCCAGCAAAGGTATCTTCCAAAGGGGAACAGTGGCAATTAATAGAAATCGGTCAATTACAATTTTAGTCTGAAAATTAAATCAGATGCCAAATGATAGTGTAAAAAAGGTAGATTATTCAGGATGGGAATGCTTAATTT
>NZ_JAYGHG010000039.1:0-41648 GCF_034931085.1 Nodularia harveyana UHCC-0300
GGTAAAGTAGCTAAATGAAATAATTGGTGATTTCTCATACATCTAGTATTTGTTTTTGCCTAGCAAAAAAGCAATACTAGATGCAATCGTTATCACCCACCTTATATCCCGCCACTGATTCGGAGTACCAAATTCAGTGGGGGACTTACGGCGTAACAGTTAAAAAATATGACTCTAGACATTTGACTCTTAACAATGGAGTGAAACAGACAATAGTTAAGCACCACGCCTCAGTGCAATTTCTACCCGTTTTAACTCTTGCTCTAAGCGATCTTTAAGCTTTTGGGGTACGGGACGATTCGGGTAAGAGCTATAGTGTCCTGCTAGGGAGTTGAGAGCTGTTCGCATGGTTGTAAAGGAACTAAGACCAGAAACACTATTATCCCGTTGGTAACGAGCGGAAAAATCGTTAATTTTCTGACGTGCTTCTGATTGAATAGCTGCTTTATTGGGTGAATCTCCGGTTAAATCCAGAGCTTCTTTCATGATATTGACTACAGCTAAAGTGTCTTGACGGTAATCACCTGTTAAACTGTCTGGACTGCTACAACCTGTCAGACCAATGGTGAAAACCAAGATGAGGGCAAGTAGACGCGACCAATAGCGCTTCATAATTGTTAAGTGAATAATACGTAAATCAAGGTCTATCCTATCCTGGATTGGTATCCTGGGGATCATTTTAGAGGGGGAGTGTAGGTGTGGGGAGTGTGGGAGGTGTGGGAGGTGTGGGGAGTGTGGGGAGTGTGGGAGGTGTGGGAGGTGTGGGAAGTGTGGGAGGTGTGGGGAGTGTGGGAGGTGTGGGAGGTGTGGGGAGTGTGGGGAGTGGGGAGTAAAGAATTTTGGATTTGCGTTAGCGAAGGTACGCAGCGCAGCGAATATTTTAGATTTCAGTCTAATCCAAAATCTAAAATCTAAAATCTAAAATTGATTGACTAATGACCCTTTGATAAAGAGTATCCCGTTGTTGGTAGGGTCTTTCTAGGGAAGCGATCGCACTTTGCAGGGTTTCTACTTCCATACAAGTACCACCCACAGCACCTGCCATTGTCGTAATATGTTCTTCCATGAGTGTACCGCCGATATCGTTGCAACCCCACAATAAAGCTTCAGTAGCACCAGCCAGTCCCAGTTTTACCCAACTTGGTTGATGATTGGGTATGTAATTTCCTAAGTAAATTCGCGCTACGGCTGTGAGTAATAAGGCATCATCTAATACTGGTTGATCACGCCCGACACGATGGCGTAATGATTTTGGTGCTTCTTGTCCGACAAAGGGTAAGGCAATAAATTCTGTAATCCGAGCCGGATATCCGCGATCAATGGCAGTTTTTTGGAGCGATCGCAATTTCTCTAAATGCCCAATTTGTTGTTCTGGGGTTTCAATATGCCCCGATAATATCGTACTAGTTGTGGGTAAACCTAACTTGTGAGCCGTACCCACGATTTCTAACCAAGTGGCTGTGTTAATCTTTTCTGGACACAATACCCTTCTCACTTGGTCATCTAACACCTCGGCTGCTGTTCCTGGCATAGAACCCACACCAGCATCTTTTAAAGCAGCAATGACATCAGCATATTTAATACCGTCAAGTCTAGCGATAAATTCCACTTCTTGGGGAGAGAAAGCGTGTAAATGTATCTGGGGAAATGCTTGTTTAATGGTTTCTACTAACTTCAGGTAATAAGCCAAAGACTGACCATTAATCTGCGCTTCTGGGTTTAATCCCCCCTGCATACAAATTTCCGTTGCGCCTCTTGCTACTGCGTCGGTAGATTTTGCTAAAATTTGCTCCCAATCCAACCAGTAAGCACCAGGGTCACCATTATCCCGACGGAAGGCGCAAAAGCTACAGTGTTGCTCACAAATATTAGTAAAGTTAATGTTGCGGTTAATTATGTAGGTTACTGTATTGCCCGCTTGAGTGTATCGGAGTTGGTCAGCTGTGGTCCGAATGGCTGCGATCGCCTGTGGGTCAGTTTGCTTTAACAATACCACTGCATCGGTGGTAGATAAATCGTACCCTGACAAGGCATGATCCAAAATATTATCAACAGTTTTACACGCCATCAGTGATCACCCAGTTACTTTTATTATTTTGGCAGAAGATCATGATTGCTCAAATCCATTTTTTAATCAAATTAATCTCTATGAAAATATATTTATTGTCTAATTTATACTAACTAGTATGCGTGAAATAACTCATCAATCCGGCTCAGAAACAAATACTAGATTACAAATTCCCGAATTACCCGCCAGCAGTTGCGGTGAAGATAGTCAACCTATTTATTTTTCACTGGTGATTCCCACATATCAAGAGCGGGAAAATATTCACCAGATGGTAAAAATATTGACTGAACTGCTAAATGAATCCATCCCTGGACAATATGAACTGATTGTAGTTGATGATAATAGTCCCGATGGCACTTGGGAAGTTGCAAAATCCCTGATGGCAGAATATCCGCAGTTGCAGGTAATACGAAGGGAAGAAGAACGGGGACTATCTTCAGCAGTAATTCGGGGATGGCAAGTAGCGAAAGGTACTATTTTGGGCGTGATTGATGGAGATCTACAGCATCCACCAGAAATATTAAAACAATTATTACAGGCAATTACACAGGGAGCAGATTTGGCTGTGGCTAGCCGTCATATAGATGGAGGTGGTGTTAGTAGTTGGAATATTGTCAGGCGTTTTTTATCCCGTGGCGCTCAGATATTAGGATTAATTGTGTTACCGGGAGTTATAGGAAAAGTTTCTGACCCCATGAGTGGTTATTTTATCGTCCGCCGTGCCTGTATCGCAGGTGTAACACTCAATCCAGTGGGATACAAAATTCTGCTGGAAGTAATTGGCAGGGGAAATGTGGGTAACATTACGGAAGTTGGTTATGTATTCTGTGAGCGACAACAAGGAGAAAGCAAGGTGACATGGAAACAATATATAGAATATTTACACCACTTGTTACGTCTGCGCTTTTCTAGAAAACTAGATGCACAAATGAGTTTCCCCTTGCCTAAGTTTATCCGCTTTGGTGTGGTGGGACTGAGTGGGGTATTTGTGGATATGACTATGCTTTATTTACTCAGTGACTCCAATACTTTGGGTTTACCCCTGACAAGCAGTAAGATTATTTCTGGTGAAATTGCGATTTTTAACAATTTCTTATGGAATGATGCTTGGACTTTTGCAGATGTCAGTAGCCAGCAGCAGCAATGGTATCAACGTTTGCAGCGATTCGGGAAATTTAATTTAATTTGTCTGGCTGGGTTGATGTTGAATCTCTTGGTGTTCAATTTGGTGTTGAATTTCGTGATTGCTAATAAATACATTGCTAATCTGATAGCGATCGCAATTGTGACTAGTTGGAATTTCTGGGTGAATTTAAAACTTAGCTGGCGGGTGACAAACGTGAAATAGACTCTATTACATTGAACTTAAATATCTAATCTGAGTCTAATATAGATAAATTCACTAGTATATTTTTACCTCGATACAGCCACAATTCTACTTAAAAGATGTACTTATATAATAATTGGCGCTCTATTGTTGCGACTCGCTGGTTTCATCCTGTGCTATTGCTGATTTGGTTCTTCATCGGTCTTAGCTTACGTTTAGCGAATTTGACGGGAAAACCACCTTGGACTGATGAGTTTTCTACCTTAGTCTTTAGTTTAGGCAATAGTTTTTTACCAGTACCCTTAGATCAAGCGATCGCACCGGAGATTTTATTACAGCCACTACAACCACAAGCAACTGCTAATATCTCAGAGGTCTGGACACACCTGAGTCAAGAAACTAACCATCCTCCCCTTTACTTTTTTCTGGCTCATTGGTGGATGCGGTTATTTCCGACACCACAAGGTCTAGTATCTTTATGGGGAGCGCGATCGCTGGCGGCTATTCTGGGTGCAGTCTCGATTCCGGCTATCTATACTTTAAGCTGGCTGAGTTTTCGCTCACGATTAGTCAGTCACCTAGCTGCTGCGATGATTACAGTATCACCCTTTGGCATCTTTCTGGCGCAGGAAGCACGTCATTACACCTTGGCGATTTTGTGGGTGATTGCTTCCTTTGGCTGTTTGGTAATTGCTACACGTCATCTACAAAAGCAGACTCCATTACCGATTTCTTTAGTCCTTTCCTGGGTAGTAATTAATGCTTTGGGTATAGCGACTCATTACTTCTTTGCCCTTACCTTGTGTACACAAGCCATAGTGATCATTTTTCTAGCTTGGTATCAACGCCCCACCAAATTTTCTCTATTCTTGTCCCCAGTTTGGCAAAGGATCTATGCTGTTGCGGCTGGTACTTTTGTCGCAGGTATAGTTTGGCTACCTGTATTTTTACAGAATAGCTACGGGAGTAAATTAACAGAATGGATACAAGAACCACGAGTGGGATTTGCTTGGATTAGTCCGATTTTTCAAGCCTTAGCCGCCTGGATTACGATGCTTTTTTTACTCCCAGTGGAAGCAACACAACTAGGAATTGTGATTGTATCCGGGCTAGGAATGCTGATTTTCTTGATTTGGGCATTACCAATATTGATTCGTGGCTTTCAGGTACTGTTACAGCAACCAGATAACCGTTTCACTACTCAGATATTAGGTGGTTTAGTCCTGAGTGCGATCGCCTTATTCTTAATTTTTACCTACTTTCTCGGCATTGATTTGACCAGGGGCGCTCGTTATAACTTTGTTTATTTCCCGGCTGTCATCCTTTTATTAGCAGCTAGTCTAGGAGTTTGTTGGCAAGATGAAAGTATAGGGAAATGGGGAATCGGTGGTAAAAAAGCGGTGGTGTTAATTTGGCTGGTGGGATTTTTTAGTGCTGTGACAGTTATCAGCAATCTTGGTTATCAAAAATACTACCGCCCAGACTTGTTTGTGCAACTTATTCAACAAACATCCTCAAATCCCGTACTGATTGCGACCACCCAGGTAACTCATGTCCAGATTGGGGAAATGATGGGAGTCGCCAGGGAGTTTAAAATCAGCAATTCGCCCTCGCCTTCTCCTCTGTTTCTCTTCGCCCATCAAGACCAAGACCCCAATAGTTCTACTACATCCCTAAGTAATACATTCACAGCTTTAGCACGACCCTTTGATCTATGGTTAGTGAATTTTCATGCACCCATAGCCGAGGAAGTCCAACAATGTGCAGCAGAAACCGAAAATATGCCAGCCATCGACGGCTACGTGTATGAACTTTATCACTGTGAATAATCTGATGATCAACTTTTAGGCAGACCCACTGGTGATAAACCTGCTATCGCCCTGAGATTTTGACAACGAATTAACTCGTTAAAATTCAGAGTTGAATATTTTTCAATAGTAGCGATCGCCTCAATAGCAGATAATAAATACTCGGCGGCTTCAGTTTCCGAGTAACCCCGGCGTTGAGCTATGCGAATCGCATTTAAATCGGCGTTTAACTCTGAATCAGGAGATTTATTAGTCCGCCAAATCCGCAGCAAAGCGATCGCACTTAATCCCCCAGACACAGCCACACCCACCACATCCCCTTGGGCTGACTCCACCAAACCCGCCAATAGCCCCAGCAGAACTACACCTTGATAAATATGCGGTTGAAACCACTTCACCTCCATCAACCAACTAACCTTCTGCAACACTGATAAATCCCGTTGGGGTTTAGCCAACCGAAACCACAAATCAAAATTAATATATATCAACCGCTCCTGAGTCCAAGGAAAAGGAAAAACTGCATCAATCACCTTTGACTGCTCTGGCTTACTGACAATCTTGACAGTCATCCGACTAGAAGCAGGTATCACATCTAACAAACGGCGAACTTCAACCCTTGGCTCCATTTTAATAATTCGTAATGCGTAATGCGTAATTCGTAGTTACAATCTAAAATTCTGACTCAGCGCACCTTCGCGTAACTCTGCGTTTAACAATGTATTCTATTACATGAGATAATACTACTTAAGTGCTTCAGTAAGAACTACGAATTAATATTAAATGGATGCATTTGCTCCCATTCCGCCTAAATGGACAGATCAGGCAGTTCACGCTCATGAATTTTGCTGTCCTAGCTGTCACGCCAGTAGCCGCCAAGCAGTAGAAGTTTGGCTCAATCGGCGATCGCCTGTCATGACACCAGACCATCGACGCAAATGGCAGGAATTTTATAATTGTGAATGTGGTTATATTTGGTGGGCGTGGAGTAGCGATCGCATAGCGGATTCCTAGATCACCCGCCCGTAGATATATAGCAGGGGCGCAGGGAGCAGGCTTGCCCTGAGCGACTTGTACTGAGCGCAGTCGAAGTAAGTCGAAGGGGAGCAGGGGGGAAGGCATAAACCTCCTGAATTACAAGGGTTTTATGATCCATTTTTGTCCTAACCACCTTGGCGGTTGCTATAAATCAATCAGATTATTCTAGATAGAGATCAAAAAAACCCGCACTCAGGCGGGCTTTTAATTAACTTCTCACCAAAAACAGTTTTAGAAACTGAAGGTAGTACGTAAAGTACCTACATAAATGGTGTCATTGTTACTATTGTGTTCAGGGTTGAAAATTACTAACAAACCAGGAGTAACAGCGATATTGTCAGTTAGACGCATCTTGTAGAGACCTTCTAAATGATAAGAGGTGTCGTCTTCCGACTCTACAGAACCACCAGTAACTTTGGGGGGTTGACCAAAGATTAGACCCAAAACATTTCCTTCTCTACCAAAGTCTTTAATACCTAAGCTAGTAGCCCAGTAAAAAATTTCTGCATCAGCATCACTAACTTCAGAGTCTGCTGTGGTGTAACCAGCCCAACCACTAACTGTCAATGCCTTACTAGGTTTTAAGCTAGCTTGTACACCATAGTTATTGGATGAAGTTGCAGTATTACCAAAAGGTCTGCGAGCATTCACGGCTCCTGTGCTGCTACCGGTGCTACCAAAAAGGTCTACACCAGTCTGGCTATTTTGATAACTACGAGCGTAGGTGAAACCTACATTAAAGGCATCACTAGGTTTGAAGGCGACCTGACCAAAGATGGTGTTACTACCATCGAAAATACCATTTTTATCAGCAGGATCATTAGCTCTAGGTGCTAGGTACGCTGCGCTCAAACTTAAAGCACCTTTAGGATTCAGTTGCACAGTCAAACCTGAACCACCAGAACCAAGGCGATAGATGGGGCTGAAACGACCATAACGAGAAATAGCACCAGAACCACTACTCTTAAAGTCAGGGTTGAAGACATCAACACCAGTTTCGTAGAATTCTGAACCAGTGGCATCGATCTGCACACGCACGGAATCAGTCATGTTGAAAGCGTAGTTAGCTTTATCGATTTCAACATTATTACCACTATCACCAGCAAAGCCCAAACGGGTCATTCTGGTTCCTGTCACATCACCATCAAGTTGACCGATATTAGCAGATTCTAAACGGACTTGCAACTTGTCTTTTCCAGTGAAGCTGCTTTCTAAACTCAAACGCACCCGATTGGAGAGGGTGACATTATCTTGTATGTCTCCACCGCCTGCTCTTTCGTCACCAAAAGCACCAGCCAAAGCAAAGATAGCTTCACCCTTTAACTTAGTAGTGGTAGAAAATTGATTTGATTCTAACTCAGCAGTCCGAGCTTCTAAGGAATCTACACGACCACGCAGGGTAGCCAATTCAGCCGAAAATTCTTCTTGCAAGCGCTGTAATGTAGCCAGGTCTTGTCTGGTCAGTACATCGGCGGTTGCTGTTGCAATCAGTTCATTAACTCGGTCTAAGCAAGCATTCAAACCAGCCGCAAATTCGTACCGGCTCAATGCTCGGTTACCACGGTAAGTAGCATCAGGATAACCTGCGATGCAACCGTAACGCTCAACCAAGGACTGCAAAGCTTGAAACGCCCAGTCTGTAGGTTGTACATCGGAAAACTGAGAAACAGATGTTACCTGACCCATGTTGTCAGATTCTTGGGACAACTGAGCTACAGTTGTTACTTTATTAACTTCCCCAGCTAAAGCACTGTTACCAGAGAAAAGTGCGATCGCAATGGCTGGACTAATCTTCAGCGCATTCCAAAGTAGTTTTGTCATATTTTTATTTACACTCACACCAAAATAATTGAAACAATGAAAAAACTAACAGCTTTTCCAGATGACTCACTTAAACCTTCGGTAAACAATATAGCAAAATTTGGAGAATTAGCACAAGTGAATTCTTATTTTTTTTATACTCTACTTGCGCTTAATTTTTTTCCTGGTAGAAGAATAATTCGCCTTTTACGGCGTAACAAAGCTCCTTCTTCTTCAAAATGCTGTAGCAGCCTTGTTACAGTCACACGAGTAGTATTTAAAACTTCAGATATTTCCTGATGAGTAATATTTAGATCAATTAATTTACCTTGTACTACATCACATCCAAATTTTTCACCCAACCACAGCAAAAATTTTCCCAAACGTAAAGACATTGGTTTAAGATGTACAATGCTTAAAAGCTCTTCTGAGTTTTGAATGTGAGATAAAAAAGCATCAATATCTCTATACCAAAGGTCAGGCTTGATTATACTGACTTCTACGCTTGTCAGGCACTCAATTTGGTATGGCTGAACTTTTGATAATGAATAGCCAATCAAATCACCAGCACCCCAATAACCCAGAGTAATAAATATTCCCTCTTCACTCCAAGTTAAAGTACGTACTGCTCCCCGCTCAATCCGCCATAGTACATCCTTCTCAAGGGGAATTAATTCTCTGCGGTTAAATAACCTTTGTGGTAATTCTCCACTAGAGTTAAATTCATCGGATACATGAGTTAATTTGTGGGTAAGACTTGTGGAAGACATGATGCAAATACTTGTAAAAGTGCAACTTTAATGGCTATGGAAATCAATTAATATAAAAAAATTGCCAACAAACGTAAAAATACTAATTTAGTAAGTATATATACACAAAAATTTACTCTTTGTTTGATTGTTTTTACTACCTTAGCTGTAAAAGTTTTTTCATCACTTCTGAGAGAAACAACGCAAATATTATCTCTCCCATTCACAGCCATAGATAACGGTGTATGAGACTCCTTAATTAGTGAGACAAAAAATTGTTTCTATAGTTCTATGTAATTAATATATTTCACTAAGATTAAGAAAAGGTAATCATTTAGTAAAATGTATATCAGTTAACACGATTTTAATTTTTGGATTTTTCCTAAATTAATAAATCCCCTTTCTTCAGCCCTCAAACTTAATTAAAAACGTTGTCCGGTGACGATATATGCTACTCTTTGACCGATATTAGTAGCATGATCTGCCATCCGTTCCAAACAACGAATGGCTAGTGCTAGGAGTAAAATTGGCTCGACTACCCCAGGTATATCTCGTTCCTGAGCTAAAATCTGATAAACACGATTGTATGCATTGTCTACAGCATCATCCAGGTGCTTTAAACCTCGTCCACCCACCTCATCCAAATCAGCTAAAGCCTTTAAGCTAGTTGCTAACATTGCTTGTCCATGATGAGACATTTTTTCAATATCCGGTATAGATTTATGAGGCGGATAAGGAAAAATTTTCACAGCAATATTTGCTAAATCTTCAGCATAATCACCAATGCGTTCTAAGTCTCGCACCAACTGCATAAAGGCACTCAAGCAGCGTAAATCTTGAGCTGTAGGTGCTTGTAAAGTCATAATTGCCGTACAATCTGATTCTATTTGTCTATAAAAGCGATCAATTTTTTTATCTAATCGAGGAAGTTCCTCAGCTGCCATTAAATTACGGGCAAATAATGCTTGGTGGCTCAGGCGGAAGGATTGCTCTACCAAAGCTCCCATCCGTAATACGTCGCGTTCTAAACGCCTAATGGCTCGTGCTAACTGGGGATTTTTTGGGTTGGAATTGTAATCATACAAGGCAGCTTTCACACTTATGATCTCAAAGGTGAAGGTATTCTAAACTTTGACATTCTCTGCGCTCAAGAGACAGAGATTATTGCTTTAACGAGACTACTTAAACTAGATTTTTGATGTTATCCAGCCCAGAGGTGAGACTCCTCACAGGTAGCCATGGCCGTTGGTATAATTTGGCCGTTAGGCAGTTGGTTTTATATACAGGTTTATTACCTTTTCTGCGATAATTGTAGCAATAAAAAGACTAAAGTCAGGCAAACAAATAAAGGAACAAAAGTCAGAAAAGCTAAAATCCTGTGGTAATTTGTAAAATCACACCAGGTTTTCCATGATTTGTGCCTAAATAATCAATTTGCCCAAGCACCTTAAAAAGTGAGTTTAGCTTTGATTCCTGGGTTGAGGATCTTGGTTGGGAGAGTTTTCTATCACTTCAGGAAGTTGAAGTTGCATCCAAGCGCCTCCAGTTTCTGGATGGTTCATGGCTTTGATGGAACCACCGTGGGCGAGAATAATTTGGCGGACGATCGCCAAACCTAAACCGTTACCAACAATTGTCCCCAGAGAATTATTTTCTGGTAATGAGGAATGAGTCCGCGCTTTATCTCCTCGGTAAAATCGCTCAAAAATATGATGTAGGTCTGCTTCAGCAAAACCTAGTCCAGAATCAATCAGATTTATTTCTAAAACAGTGGTTGGGCGATCGCCACTATGATTATTTTGTGTAGATAATATTTGGGCTTGGATTTGAATATTAGTCCCAGGAGGACTGTATTTGATGCTGTTATCTAGCAAGTTGAGAAAAACTTGATAAATCCGGCCAGGGTCTGCTTTAATCCACAGATTTTCTGGGCCAGAGTAGGACATAGATAGATGTTGCTTTTGGGTTAATGGTTCTAAAGTTTCCCAAACAGATGTGATCAGCGATCGCACTTCCAAAACTTCTAAATGCAACTGCATGGTAGGGTTTGCTTCCATTTGCGTCAACTCTAACCAGCTTTGCACCAAGTTAATTAACCGATCAACTTCCTGCATTAGCCGATTTACCCAGCGATCTAAGGGCGGATCTAAACGCTTTTGTAAAGTTTCCACCACCAGCCGAATAGAAGTCAATGGCGTTCTCAATTCGTGAGCCAGATCCGAAAAAGAGCGATCGCGTTCTTGATTCATATCCAGCAGAGGTTGGCGATTTTCGAGAAAAACTCCTACTTGTCCATCAGGTAACGGTAAACTAGATGCTCTTAAGCTCAATGTTTTTATTGTTGGCATCTGTACAGCATCATCACAGGATGGGTGAAATACCCACTCCTTTTTCTGTGGTTGTTGCCAATCACGAGTTTGTTCAATTAAATGATCAAGTTCATAAGACCGCACCAACTCCAATAACAGGCGCACTTGTCCCGCTTGCCATCTTTGCAAATACAATATTTCTCTCGCTTGCTGATTGCACCATAGCAATTGATTTTCTTCATCAACTTGCAAATATCCCAGTGGAGCAAAATCCAGCAATTCTTGGTAAGTTTGGATTGACTCCTGTAAATCTGCTCGCTGCTGCTTCACTGTAGCTATTTCGCGCTGCAAACGAGGTATTAGCAGTAGCACTAGCTTAGAAGAACCGGAGCTTAACGGTTGTAGTATCCGCCCCAAATAGCGCCTTAATTGAACCTGTTGCCAAATCCAAAAGCCAATACCTACCGCTAAACCCAGAAAAAATCCCAATAACAGCATAAGGATCTCAGTTGTTAGTTGCTTTGTGATTAATAAAAACTAACAACTATCTCCATAAATTATCCAAATCTATAGCCAAAACCTCTCACAGTCACAATATATTCTGGATGGCTGGGGTCTTCTTCTAATTTTTCTCGTAACCAACGGATATGAACATCTACAGTTTTACTGTCACCAACAAACTCCGGCCCCCAAACTTGATCTAGCAATTGCTCACGAGACCAGACGCGACGAGCATAACTCATAAATAGTTCTAGCAAACGAAACTCTTTCGGAGACAGATTCACCTCTTCACCACGCACCATCACACGGCACTCTTGGGGATTTAAAGTCACATTTTTATGTTGTAACACTTGTAGTTGTGGCAAACTACTTAAGCGTTGACGACGGATGAGCGCCCGACAGCGAGCCACCAACTCCCTCATGCTAAAGGGTTTAGTGAGGTAATCATCGGCTCCCACCTCTAACCCTAAAACCCGATCAGTTTCACTACCTTTAGCACTCAGAATTAAAATTGGCACTGGGTTTCCTTGATGACGCAATAAGCGGCAAATATCTAACCCATTAATATGAGGGAGCATCAAATCAAGAATTATTAAGTCAAAAGGAGGTTCCCCAGAGTTGGCTTCACAACTTTTGAGATATTCTATAGCCGAACGACCATCCGCAGCAGTGATTACGCCAAAACCTTCTTCCTCCAAGGCGACAGCTAGCATCTCTTGGATTAGTTCCTCGTCTTCTACTACTAAAATACGGCTGGTTTGTCCGATTTCTGCTCTGGTAGAGTACTTGATTGATTCACTGGTATACATTGATATCAGAACAATCTATGTTTGTAGTTGTATCAATTAACATTTTGGAATTATTTATCTAAATCTCAGTAGCTGGATTTTTTTACTGCTGGGATTTTTTGACCAAAAGTAACATACATAACAATACATGATAAATACCTGCCATTGCAAACTAACAATAGTATTTTTAGCAACCTCCTGTGGACAGTTTTGTGGATAGTTGCGATTCTTTTTAAGAAGACATAATTCTGATTGTTGTATATTTGACGATTAAGGTAAATATTTTTGGACTACAATCCAACCGGTCAGACTTACCCAAGCAAAAGCGATACAGAGAATTATATTCACACCAATATGTAGAGGTCTAGCCCAAGAACGCCCGGTGTTAATCTGTGTGGCGCTCACAGCAGACAGCACCACCAACCCTACAACTATTAACCCAGCAATCAAGTGTGATGAGTGTCCCAAGGAACCGAAGTGTCCCAAAGTACCAACAATGCCAACAGCTAGCAATAGCAATACTAAGCTGACCATAGTAATGCCAATTGTATAGTGGAGCGATCGCACCTCCCTACGTCCACCCAAAAACCACAGGGAACTAGGGAAACGTCCTGTAGTTCTCTCCCCCAACATCCAAACACCCGTAATTGCTAGTAGCAAATAAGCCAGTAGCGACAACCCCATAGACCAAGCGGCTATTTTCCACAACCAAATAAAAGAAGGCAAATTCATAACAGTGATTTTAGACTGGAACGGAGAGACATAGAGAATTAAAAATCAACAAAAAAGGTTGCTGAATTAAGCAACCCTAAAATTATCTAAAATTGTTTTTTTAATCAATGGATAATCAGCTAGCAATTGTGAAGGGTTTTGTAGTATTCTCAATATTTGTATTAATTGATTGCACCATTGGTTTTGTGCTGATATTATCTGTATCAAATTCGCTACTGGTAGGCTCATTCATCGCCAGGCGATCGCACGGAATCGTATCCGACAAAATTGAACTAGCCATCATACCCGTATGAATCTCCATTTGAGCATCTAGCGGAGCTTCAAAAACCAGGCGTTGACCTGGAAAAACAACTCTTTCAAAGTACCAATTAGAAATATTGCAGATGCGAGCAATTTGAATTTTGCTCGTAATATTAACGTAGCAACAAAGGACAGTTCTCGATTGCTCTGGTGGTAGAGGATCTAATATTTGAGCCATAACTGCGGAGGAGCTTTACGCCACAATTTTACATTACACCAGCAAAACTAACATTTGATGATCCCAGTTACTGTAACTCCCACTACCAACTGAAATTTTCTGCATTATTTCTATCTAAAGTTATGTTTCATTTTATAGCAGGAATCAGTAATTAAGCCTATGTCCAACTACATTTAATGGGAGCATCCCAGTTTGGCAGAAATATTAGATAGCAAGTAAACCAGTAAGCACAACGAACAGACAAGATTAACATTTTCAACTTTCCATTGTGCCTCAGAGATTTTGATTTACTTGCCAAGCTGTTTGATAGCTGACTCTACAGCACCTGAGCCAATGGAACAAAGTTGCTCAGTTTGGATGCACCACTAACAACCATACCAGCCACAGCACCAGCAACGACCAACGGCAGAATAGGAGATAATTTCGTGACGTTGTCCTGTTTTAAAGTTTGCAAATAACATCAGTCACACAAAAACAAGAAGTGATCTAAAAGCTCAGAAAGCCTTCGGCGTAGCTAGAAGCTCCAGAAAGCTACTGTGTAGTCTCTGAGATAGTGAAGAGGGTTTCCGTGGTCACTGGGATGCCAACCCTTCGACAGGTGTTACAGTGGGCTTGCCGAACTGCTCAAGGCATTGCAAGTTGACTATAATATCGCCGAAGCGAGAATGATTGGGTAAGTCCTATTAACTTCTCTACTGTCTGCTTCCACTAACAGGAGGTGAAAAAAAGTAGTATAAATTGAGTACAACTTTGCAATCTATAAAAGAATCTCTGCCAATGTATGCGACTGAAACAGTTACCGTACCTACTCGCGTTATCGGTTTAATTAGCGGCACTTCCGTGGATGGTATAGATGCTGCTTTGGTGGAAATTTCTGGTGGGGAATTAGATTTGAAGATTTCTTTGCTCGCAGGGGAGACATATGCTTACACACCCGCATTGAGAAAGAAAATTTTAGACGTTGGTGGAGGGCTTGCTGTTTCTATGGCAGAATTAGCAGAATTAGATGATGCGATCGCTATTGCTTTTGCCGAAGCTGCTGAAAAGATCCAAATCGGTCACCAGTCAGCAACTTTGATTGGTTCCCACGGTCAAACTGTCTACCACCGACCACCAGTAAGCCCGGAAATCAGTAATAAAATCCAGTTAGGTTACAGTCTACAATTAGGACGCGGTGCGGTGATTGCCCATCTAACGGGAATTTCTACTGTGAGTAATTTTCGCGTAGCAGATATCAATATTGGCGGACATGGTGCGCCCCTTGTATCGAGAGTAGATGCTTTTTTACTCAGTGATTCCGTTGAGGGACGTTGCATTCAAAATATTGGTGGGATTGGGAATGTGACTTATATTCCACCTCGCGGTGGTGACTGGCTGTCCAAAATTCGGGCTTGGGATACTGGCCCTGGTAATAGTTTATTGGATTTGGCAGTACAACATTTGACTGATGGTGCTAAGTCTTATGATCAAAATGGTAATTGGGCCGCCAGTGGTGTTCCTTGCTATTCGTTAGTAAAACAATGGCTACAGGAAGATTACTTTCATCTACCTCCCCCTAAATCTACAGGTCGTGAGTTATTCGGTATGACTTATTTACATCAGTGTTTAAAAGATGCGGAACCCTACCAATTAAATCCGGCTGACTTATTGGCGACACTTACAGAACTGACTGTTGCTTCTATTGCTCACAGTTATCAGACTTTTTTACCCCAAATGCCTCAACAGGTATTATTATGCGGTGGTGGTAGTCGGAATCTGTATTTAAAGCAAAGGTTACAGTTACTGTTACCATCCTTAGCCGTGTTGACTACAGATGAAGTTGGGTTGAATGCCGATTTTAAAGAGGCGATCGCTTTTGCGGTTTTAGCCTACTGGCGACAGATGGGGCTTCCTGGTAATTTACCTGCGGCCACTGGCGCACCTAGTGAAATGCTTTTGGGCGATATTCAGAAGTGTGGATAAGTTAATTTCACAAATCATCAGCAGGATTAAATTCTTGTATGTCACAATTTTAAATTGTGGATCACCCCCGGACCTTGAAGGCAAATCAGTATTGCAATGGTATTTCGATTTACGTCGTGCTGTACTGGGGATATTCGAGCAAGACAAGGAACAGAGAAGGTGGATCACACTTTTTTATTGGAACCGGGGCGCTGGAGCATGGAAGGCCATTGGCTGGAGCGTCATGGTGTACCAATCAGCGTTAAAGGTATGACCTTGGTGGCTTGGAGTCGAGATAACTGGTTTACTATGGCGACAAAGCTAATATTTCCCGGTAGCGATCGCTCGGAAATTTCTTTGCAATATAAGGGACGGTTAGACAATGGAGAGCGCCAATATAGTTTTTTACTCCAACACAATCTTTTGGGCAAAATTGAAGGTGAAGGTTGGATTGGTGTCGATACAATTATGCAGCACTACTGGGTAATAGGCGATCGCCAACGTCGTAGTGGCTATGAAACCATACACCGCCTCTCCAAAGAGACATATCATCTCAGTAGTGCAATGATGACAGGTCATGTGTTAACAGATACTCTGGAAGCCAACCTAGAACGTCAATGAACATAGACTTTATTCAAAATTGAAAACACCAGAAACCAGAAGTAATATTTTTCGATGGGATATGGACTTAGCCAAAATTGGGCAAACTAAAAGTATATCAATTTCACAGAAACATCAAGTTAATTAACGCAAATTTACTTAGGTTTCATTAATTTTCTTACACATTGGAGTCCAATTTTCTATGTCAGACCCCAACATTGGTCGCTTACTCGCCAAACGTTACCAGCTGCAACAACTAATTGGTACTGGAGCTATGGGTCGGGTTTATCGTGCTAAGGATACTTTGTTGGGAGGTGTACCTGTTGCTGTAAAATTTCTGGCCTTGTCCATCCAAAATCAAAAGATGGGATTACAAGACCGCTTTGAGCGGGAAGCCAAAACCTGCGCCTTACTAGGGCAAAAAAGCATTCACATTGTCCGAGTCATGGACTACGGTATAGATACAAATAACACTCCATTCTATGTAATGGAATACTTGCCAGGTAAGAGCCTCAACCAGATTATCCGCCAAGAACGTTTATCTTTACCAAGATTTTTGAGTATGTCGCGGCAAATCAGTTTGGGGTTGAAGTGCGCTCATGATGGTATAAAGATTGACGGTGCAGTTTATCCCATTGTTCATCGTGATGTTAAGCCCAGTAATATGCTAGTGATTCCAGACCCCAGTTTTGGGGAATTGGTTAAGGTTCTAGATTTTGGAGTAGCTAAGTTACTACAGGGAAATACTGAACAGACAAAATATTATTTGGGGACTCTGGCTTATTCTTCACCCGAACAAATGCAAGGTAAGGAATTAGACAACCGCGCCGATATTTATAGTTTGGGCGTGATGATGTTCGAGATGCTAACAGGAAAAATGCCCCTAGTTTCACCAACTAATTCTTTTAAAGAATGGTATAAAACCCATCAAAATCAACCACCACGGAAATTTGTGGACGTTGCTCCCACCGTGGAAATTCCTCAGTTAGCTAAAAATTTAGTCATGAGTTGTCTAGCTAAAGCCCCAGGCGATCGCCCCCAAAATATCACTGATATTCTCCAGGTTCTAGACTCTCTAGAACAAGATGATATACAGGAGACAACTGTACCTGATCATCCTGTACCCACTCAGTCCTTGATCATTAGGGATAAACCAGAACAAAAGATAAAAACTAATTTAGAGGTATCTGTACCACAGCAAAAATCTGATCTTCGCTCTGCTTCCTGGCCTAGTGATAAGCCAATTGCAGATATTGTTTTTCCGAAATCCATTCATGATAACGGCGAGACCCTAGCAGCCCTTTGGGTGATGCTACCACAGGCAGAAATTATTAAACACGTTCACTCTAAAATTTATAATCAATTTTTATTTATTAATACTCCCCACCCGATGTTGCTGTGGATTACTGTGATTTACAATCGGCAAGATCGGGCGAAATTTTTACCTTATTACCTGGATATGAAAACTAGTCTGGGTCAAGAAATTACCGCCTTACTAGCAGAAAAGGTTTCCTATCGTCTGTTGTTATTTGCACGGGAAGCCCCACAACGCTGTTCGCATATCTTAGTATCCAGCATCGATACAGCCCAACCCCAACGACTACAACATTGGATAGCAATGAGTAAAACCTTTCCCTCATCTGCTGATCCTCAACTGAGTAAAAGTTTGCTTAAAAGTGAATATGAAAAAATTAAGCCGACAATTCTCACAAAGTTGGAAAGAGTCTTTTTTTAGAGAAGAGTCACTGAGAAGCCTACACTGTATGCTTGCATCAGTTTAGGAGTATGTCACCCAATAGACCGATGATTAATGTAGTTTTCGGTAGAATGTAACACTTTGTTAAGAAAAATCTCGATCTAGTTGTAAGTTTGATTTATAAGAAATACCATAGGCATGAGTAACAGTTAAAAGTTAAAGCTGCCAGCGTTACAAAACTGAGAGCAGCTAAAAGTTAAGCACTGTTTAATTTAGGCAAAATCTTCGGTTTTTCTACGTCTATAGATACCTGATATCCCTCAAGTCAGATTTATCCATCTTGGAATTCTTATTTTTGACTTATCGTTCAGATGATTATCAGTAGATAACACCGTCAAATAACCGATAATCTAGATTAAATTTGGTCAAAGTTAATTTTAGATGGGATTGATAATAACAGAATAGGGGTAATCATCTTCACCTCCCTTAGTCCAGATTGATTCCTGATGAAATTAAGTATAAACCTCTTCGATTTTAGTTGACGCCCCAGCATCCCCAGCTTCTTTCCTTCGTGGAACTCAGCAAGAGAAGGAGGTCGCCCACTGCGACACACAAACTACCGACTCTATGCCATAGTGGAACCTGAATCTAAGCCCCACTGATGCTTCAGTAACTCTTGATAAGTTGCTTCCCGCACCATCATCTGTTCATAAAGCTTCACCAAAAAGTCTTTTGCTTGGTCGTTACTCATGTGTTGGACTTGAGTAGCAAATGAGCGGATGCTAAATTGCTGTTCCAAAGATAGTTCGATGGGTTGATTCATAATAAACTCCGAGAAAAACAACGCGGACAATTTATGTTGATTACAGAAACTCCACAAGTATAAAAAGTGGGTCAGTATTCCTCATACATTTGTGCCTCTATATTAAGAAAGATAACAATTGTTTGACGAATTGCCCACTTCCCTGCGGCTAATCTTTCTGTTTTGATCTCTTGAACTTGAAGCAACGAATGTGCTACTGAGGTTAAGGAAAGCAAATCTTGGGTAGAAATGACTTTTCGTATTCCATTCAGTAAGTTGCTGGGAATACCCTGATTTTGCGACTCATTTCAACGTCTCCTGTGAGGATCTGCTGGTAGAGGGTTCGGAAAACTTCAGGTATTAAGGGTGAATTATAGTCGCTATATATTATTGTGTGCAATAAGTCAATGCACATAATTGTGCAGTGTGAGTCTCCAACGGGTAAATTTGGAGGTTAAAAGTATTTGTATCAATTTAAGAATAGGAAAAATGCTCAGGTTGAACAAATTTCTGAGTATATGTACTAAAAGAATGATTTATCAGGTATTTTGGATTTTCAAAGTGATTAGGGAAAATCCAAAATTGCCGATTAAAACTATACAGCAGCGTTTTCTTCCGCAGAAACCATGACGATGGTGATGTTATCGTGTCCACCCTCTTCTTTGGCAGATGCAATCAGAGAATGGGAAGCATTTTCCAATATAGGAGAATTGCGGAGGTGATCGGCAATACTCTGATTATTCAGTTCTTCTGTCAAACCATCACTACATAGTAGTAGGCGATCGCCTAATTTCATATCTAGAGGCTGCACATCAACTTGATGCAAATCTTCCCTTCCCAAGCAGCGAGATAATATATGGCGGTAGGGGTGATTTCTGGCTTCATCTTCAGTAATATCACCTAACTTAATCGCCCTAGCTATCCATGTATGATCTTGGGTGATTTGTTGTAATTGTGACTCCCGAAACCGATATAACCTGGAGTCACCAACGTGAGCGCACCAAGGCGAATCTGAGGAGCGAAAAACCACAGCTACCACTGTAGTACCCATATCAGCGCGTTCGGGATGCTGTTGCTGGTCTTGTATAATGGCTTTATTTGCTTGCCACAGTGAATTTTCTAGCAATTTTTGGGTAGATTCAGCACCATCCCAGTGGGATTGCAAAAACGTGGCAATTTCCTCTGTAGCGATGCGACTGGCTTGTTCACCACCTGCATGACCACCCATACCATCAGCAACAATGAAAAATCGCCCATCTGGGTCAATATAGTAAGCATCCTGGTTACTAGTACGAACAAGTCCCGGATCTGTAACACCGGTGAAGTTTAGTTTCATAATTTTTGACAACAATTAATACAGGCGGTCATAACGGTCGAGGCGTGATAGCAAGCGAATCAGTATGATTGACATAGCTATGGCGATTAAACCAGCTAATACGGCTAGCCATGTAAAACGATTAACTAATAAAATCGTGGCTGAAAGAGTAAATCCACTGATAATTAAAGCGTAGCTTGTGCCTAGTTGAATATTACTTTGTCTTCGTAGCAGACGCTCCGTTTCTATAGAACGTACACGCACACGCATATCTCCACGTTCTAATTTTTCTAGTGTATCCTCTAGTCTCCGAGGTAAACCGAAGGCTGTAGTACTAACTTGAACTGCTTGCCGACTTAACTCATTGATAAAGCTATTATTATCAGGACCATTCATATTTGTTATTAGTTGCATGGCATAAGGTTGAGCAACTTCCATAAAGTTAAATTCTGGATCTAAGCCTTTGCCTACTCCCTCTAAAGTAGAAAAAGCTCGCATGACAAAAGTGAAGGTGGCGGGAAATCTAAAGGGCTGATTATAAGCTATTTCATATAGATCCTCACTGATGGCGGCTACTGATTGATTTTCAAAGGGTTGATCCATAAAATGATCCAGCATATACTGGACAGAACGCCGCACGGGTCCCATATCATCTGTAGGTGCGATCGCCCCTAAATCGATCAGAGACTGCACAACGCGATCGCCATCCTTTTGAGCGATACCGAAGAGCGTTTCCATCAATCCTTCGCGTACATTAGACTGAATTTGCCCCATCATCCCAAAGTCATAAAAAATTAAATCACCAGTGGGACTAACAGCAATATTACCTGGATGAGGATCAGCATGGAAAAAGCCATTATTCAGTAGCTGTAACAAGTATGCCTGAGCGCCTTGACGTGCTAACAACTTTCGGTCTAAACCGGCGGCTTCTAAAGCCTCATATTGGCTAATTTTAATTCCAGGGACATATTCTAAAGTTAAGACTTTAGGTGAAGCATAACGCCAGTAAACTCTAGGGACTTTCACCCATTCATAACCACGAAAGTTACGGCGAAAAGTATCAGCATTACGCCCTTCATTGAGATAATCAATTTCTTCCCAGAGAATCCGAGAACACTCGTCGTAAATCCCTAACCAATCTCGCCCCCGTCCCCATTTGGGGTGGTTTTGAAAGTAGCGGGTGATTCCCTTGAGAATCTGTAAATCGATTTCAAACAGCTTTTTTAATCCAGGACGCTGTACTTTTACCACAACGGCTTCTCCCGTATGTAGTACAGCTTTGTGTACTTGGCCTAAACTAGCCGCCGCCAGGGGAATAGGTTCAAAACTATGGAATAATTCCGGAATTTTCTTACCTAATTCTTCCTCAATACTTCTTTCTACTTGCTCATAACCAAATGCTGGGACTTTATCCTGTAACTTAGCCAACTCTTCCACATATTCACCGGGAAAAATATCAGCGCGGGTAGAAAATAACTGTCCGACTTTAATAAAAGTTGGCCCCAATTCCAGCAGGGTATTACGAATCCACACTGCTTGGGCTTTGCGCCTTGCAACTTGTTTAGTCTCAGTCACACCGCCAGGATAACTCCAAGATTTGTTGTAGCGCCAAAGTTTAAACATTAAGGTCAAGACAAAACCCCAAATGTCTACAAAGCGCCGTCTACTAGAGTAATTTTCCCGATTCCAACGGTATGCCTGATCTGTATAACCTGTTTCCATATTTTTTGTGTACCGTTGGTTGTTAACCAAATTACCTGGATGAAAAGACACACTCAACCCTGAAATATTTACGAGCAAGTGTCATGTAAGCATGACTAATTGCTAATGAATAAATCTATACAGAATTACTGCGATAACGTTGCAATTCATTTCTCAGCAGGGCAATTTCGGCTCTGAGTTCATCAATCGTGGCTTGCAAGTCCATAGAATCAGAACCAGAAGCAGGACTTTGACCAGAACCAGCACCTTCGGCAGCGCGATTTGCCCGTTCTAGAACTTCCTCTGTGAACTGGCGGACTTGCTCTCTAGCTTCCGCATCAAATTTGCCGAAATCGCTCAAAGCATCGGTGACAGCTACTTCTAAGCGCTCATTAATTACTTCTGCTACAGCTCTGCCTACGAAAAAGGCTTGTAAAAGGGGGTTACTCATAAATTTTTGTTACGTTGCTCCGCAAGAGAATTATAACCTGCCTACCTGCTTTGCGGCTTCTGCTGGAGTACCAGAAATTTCAAGTTTTAGACATTTATCATAATTAGAAATTACGCAAAATTACGGAAGAATCAACCGCAAAGGATACAAAGTATACAAAGGAAAGAGGTTTGAGCGCCTGTTTGTGTCAGTATTCATGGGGTTCATGGATAGCAAATTGTGTATTTTTAGACATGATGACAGATTAAGAGTTCTTGATAGGATTCCTCTGGTGTACTGGGTCGATTGACCCGAAGCATTTGCATCGAAAATAGTTAGGCGATCGCATCAACTCATATTTAGGTAAGAGTGTGATGTTTCCGGTGATAGCGATCGCTCATACATAAGCTAATAAAAATAAGCTGTTTATAAGTAAAAATTAACTTCTATGCTGCACTTTTTAATCAAATAGATACTTGAATCATAATATCATCTTAACCTCTACGTGAAACTGTACTGAGGTGTGACATTAATAGTTGGTAAATCAGGTTTTCCTAAATTTGCCAAAAGTTTACTCAGTAAGCAGTACAAAAAGGCTAAAAAAATTTCATGACAAATAATACACAATTTGATACAACACAACCAGCCCAAATAAAGGGTTTAGAAGGTTATACCGTTGACCCTATTTTTACTATTGGTGAGACCGTTAATGGTTACACTCCTACAGGTATTCCTGATGGTACAGGTGCTTTTGAACTAAATGAAACCACAGTTCGAGTCCTGGTTAACTCAGAGATAGGTAGTGATGTAGGTTATGCTTATACCCTAGAAAATGGTACTTCCTTGACAGGCTCACGGATTAGCTATTTTGATATTGATAAAAGGACTCTGAAAATAGTTGATTCCGGATTAGCTTACAACAAGATATATAACCGTGCTGGTGAAATTGTAGATGAAGCTTCTGACTTAGAATTTGAAGGAATTCAGCGTTTCTGTTCTGCAAACTTAATGGAAGCCCAGCAATTTGGTGGTGGTAGAGGTTTTGCAGACACTATCTATTTTGCAGGTGAAGAAACCAGTGGTGGTACGCAGTTTGCCCTAGACGTAGAAACAAGTGAATTGTGGGCTTTACCCTGGTTAGGTCGCGCTGCTTGGGAAAGTGTAACAGAACTTGATACAGGTAACACAGATCAAGTAGCTCTATTAGTCGGTGATGATAGAGGTGCTGCACCATTAATTCTTTACGTTGGTGAAAAAGATACTAGTGCTGGTGCTGGTTTCTTAGCACGTAACGGTTTAAATAACGGTAAATTGTACGTCTGGGTTGCTGATGATGCGTCTGATGCGGCTGATGCAATTGAAGCCGATCCTAGAGATTTTAGTGGTAGTGGTAACACTACAGCTGGTCAGTTTGTCGAAATTGACTACTACCGTCCTGACCTCGCTGGTACAGATGGTTACGATACTCAAGGTTTTGCTGACCAAGATCAACAGGATGCGTTAGCGGCTGATGCTGGTGCTTTCTTATTCTCTCGTCCTGAAGACGTAGCTACCAACCCCTTTGATGGTACTCAAGCCGTTTTAGCTTCTACAGGTCGTACCAGTGTCTTTGATGGTGCTGATACCTGGGGTACTACATATAAAATTGATGTTGACTTTGATGACAGTGGCATTACTGCTGATTTGAACATCCTTTATGATGGCAACGACGAAGGTAACAGAGATTTTGGTCTACGTAGCCCTGATAACTTAGATTGGGCTGATAATGGCAAAATTTATCTTCAAGAAGACCGAGCTATTAGTTCTGACCTATTTGGTGCATCTTCTGGAGAAGAAGCTTCTATTTGGAGAATTGATCCTTCTGACGCAAATCCGGCTGCAACTGCAACCCGTGTAGCACAAATTGATCGCTCTGGTGTACCTGCTGGTCAAACTGATCCTAATCCTACTGATATTGGTAACTGGGAATCTTCCGGTATTTTAGATGTTTCCACCCTATTTGGTAATGCTCCTGGTACACAATTCATCTATGATGTCCAAGCTCACAGTCTTCGTGATGGTGACATTATCAATAAACCTGGTATTGATACTGATGGAGATGGCACAGTTGAAGCTAATGACAACCTTGTGCAAGGTGGTCAGATAGGGTTCTTAATTGCTCCCGACGCTAATTTGATTCAAGATTCTCAATTGGTATCTGGTTCTACTGGTGCAGATGTCTTAGTGGCTGGTTCCGACTTTGATGGCATTAATGATACAGTTTTCACAGGTGCTGGAAACGATGAAGTAGATGTTTATTTTGGTGGTGTTTTAGCTGGTAATAACCGCATCTCTACTGGTAGTGGTGAAGATACTATCTATGTAGGAAATAGAGATAGAGCCTTTGGTGGTAGTGGAAGTGATGTACTAGATGCTACAGATGCTACAGGATACCGCATATCTGGTGGCGCTGGTGATGATATTTTCTTCCTGGGTGCAGATGGTCGCGCTGTAGGCGGTGCTGGTGATGATATTTTCTTCGTTCAAGAAGGTGGTGGTAACTTGCTCTCTGGTGGTGCTGGTGCTGACCAATTCTGGATTATTACTGGTGATCTACCTATGGCTGCTAACACCATCGTTGACTTTGAAATGGGTACTGATGTCTTAGGTATTGCAGGTCAAGGTGCTGATTTTGGCTTTGATAATCTGACTTTAACTGGTGACAGCATTATGATCGGTGCAACAAGTGTGGCTATGTTGAATACCACAGGCTTGACTGCTGCTAACTTTGCTTTCATTTAGTCAATTAGTTTAGGCAATTGGGAGAGAAAGATTTTCTTAACTCTCCCTTTTTTTTATCTTGTTAAAAAAGTAGTTTATACCTTCTCAATATTGTTACCTTTACCGAAAAAATAATTTTTTTTAATCAATAAGTATCCAAATCATAATTCTTCCTTAATCTAGAATTGAGATTCTATTAGTTGAAGTTTTAGTTTTCATGTACTTGTCGAAGAACTATCACTAAAGGGTCTTTCTTCAACACTACAGGATGGCATAGGTTCTGTTAACAAGTAATTGACATCTTTTAAATCTATACCAACCCTTATCTGCATCATTTTATTTAAGGAAAATCAACGATCATGGCTAAGAATACAATCATTATGATTGGCGACGGTTTGGGCTGGGAAATGGCTCGTGCTGCTGCTATTTATCAACAAATTCAAGCGGGTAATACTGGTACAACCTTAGCTGATTTCTATACAGAAGGAAAAGGTTTGGGGCTAAACTTTCAAACATTGATAGGTTACACCTATGCCACTACCTACGGAACCACAATTCCCGGTACTAATGGCACGTTCAACGTATCAAATACTGCTCTGAACGATTCTAACCAAACCATCAACACTCCTACAGGAACTGCTGCTGTACGTGAAGGTTTTGTATTTGATCCCACCTTCAACCCTGGTAATACATCTAGTGGTGGCGCACAAGTTAGCGAAGGTGCAGTTGGTAACCTTGTTGGTTATGACCCAGTAAGAGGGGGTATAAATCCTTGGACTCCAGGGAATGATTCTAGTTACATTAAGTACAGTTATCCTGACTCGGCAAACACAGCTACTACACTTTATTCTGGCATCAAGAGTTACAATGGTGCTACTGGTGTTGATATTTTTGAGAAACCAGTCAGAAGTGTTCTGTCTGAAGCTGCCGAACTTGGGAAATCAACAGGTCTTGTGTCATCTGTTCCCATTGACCATGCTACCCCTGCTGCTGCTGCTTCTGCTGTTAACAATCGCAACAAATTTGATAGCGAGACTGCTTCATTAGACACCATCTTGCAGCAAGAATTGCGTGTTTACCAACCAACTGTGCTTCTTGGTGGTGGTCATCCACTTTCTAATACTGGAAACCCATTGCCTGATGGTGTTGAGCCGAGAGACAATACCTATATCAAGGAAACAACCTATCAAGAGTTAAGCACCAAGCCTACCAGCAATATCTATGACTACACATTTTTAGAGCGTGGTGCAAATGCGGCTCAGGTGTTGGCAGATACTGCTGCTGCACTTGATCCAGAAAAAGGCGATCGCTTGCTGGGTCTGTATGGTGCGCGTGGTCAAGATGGTAACTTACCTGTTAGTTCTGCCGATGGCGACTACAGTACCACTGGCTTGGCAATGTTTAGTAACTTCTCTACCCAAGGACTAAATCCAGATACTGTCAGACCACTTTTACCTGGTGAAACCGATTCCTCCTTTATTGCTAGAGAGGTAAACGAGAACCCCACCCTCGACGATTTGACTAAAGCTGCATTAGAAGTGTTAGGTAAAGATCCTGATGGCTTCTGGTTGATGGTTGAAGGTGGAGATATAGATTGGTCTGCTCACGATAACAACATTGACAACCTAATTGGTACAGTTCTGGATTTTGACAAAGCCATTGGTTCTGTTATTAATTGGATTGAAAATAATGGTGGTTGGGAAGATAACCAATTGATCGTTACTGCTGACCACGATCATTATCTGAACTTAACTGATGATTTTCCCGCGTTACTCAGAAATCTAGGTGCTGAACAGCTAACTGCGATTGACACAATTGCCGAATCTGGTAACTTCTGGGGAAATAGTGACACTAATAAGTACGACTGGGGAACCCACACTAATCGTCCTGTACCTGTCTACTATCAAGGTGTTGATTCACAAACTTTAACAGATTCTATTGGTCAAGGTTTTGAGTCCTACGGTTTCCAAATCCCCGGTCTTGCGAATGCAGTTGATCAAGTCAATATTGCTCAAACAATGTTTGCTTCGGTAACGGAAGTCAATCAACAAGACTTGGTTTCTGGAACTCCTGATGCAGACATCTTAATTGCATCTGTAGATATAGATGGGGTTCAAGACACCATATTTACTGGTGCTGGTAACGATGAGGTAGATTTGGTATTTAACAGTAATGCTCGTAACAACCGAATCAATGGTGGTAGCGGTGATGATACTATCTTCGTTAGTCGGCGCGATCGCGTTTTTGGTAGTGCTGGTAATGACGAATTTGATGCTACTGATTCTCTAGGTGAAAACCGGATGTCTGGTGGTGCTGGCAATGATATTTTCTTCTTAGGTAGTGGCGATCGCGCCCTTGGTGGTGCTGGTGATGATCAATTCTATGTCCAAGAGGGTGGTGATAACTTGCTCTCTGGTGGTACTGGTGCTGACCAATTCTGGATTCTTACCGGTGATCTACCTATGGCTGCTAACACCATCGTTGACTTCCAAATAGGTACTGATGTCTTAGGTATTGCCGGTCAAGGTGCTAATTTTAGCTTTGATAATCTGACCTTAACTGGTGACAGCATTATGATTGGTGGAACAACCCTTGCTATCTTGAATGGAGTTGATACCACTGGTTTAACTGCTGATAACTTTGCTTTTGTTTAAACAACATAGCAATAATTTTTGAAATTTAGAAAGTCTCAGATCCTCGATTTATTAAGTAAATCGGGGATTTTTTTATTCACTCAAAAGTGGATACTTAACCTTTTATTTTCTAATGCTTATTTTTCTCTTAATCTTTTCATGAAAATATAAAACTGACTAGTGTATTTTTCTATACTCACTTTCATAAACTTTTTTAGTTGAATTGGTGAGTTAGGAAAAATTCAGTATTGTCTAGGCAACAAAAATTAAACCCAGAGATGTAAATATATGGCTAATAACGTTGAGTTGATTGGTTTTGCTTCTCTTCCTGCTGACACCTTTGCCGAAGGTCCAGACTCAGGGAATGGGATTTCTGGAAATGGGAGAACAGGTCCATTTAACGGACAGCCAGTACAAGGCTTTAGTGGTGTCCAATTTGCAGACGATAACAGTTTCTATTTTCTCTCAGATAATGGTTACGGTAGTAAAAGCAATAGTGCAGATTATTTACTACGTATTTATCATGTAGATCCTAACTTTAAAGGCACAGAAAATGGTGATGGTTCTGTTGATGTTTTAGGCTTCATTCAACTTTCTGATCCTGATAATAAAGTTCCTTTCTCAATAGTCAATGAAGGTACTACAGAAAGATTATTAACTGGTGCAGATTTTGATGTAGAGTCCATAGTTTTAGATCAAGATGGTAGTATCTGGATTGGGGACGAGTTCGGACCTTACTTACTACACTTTGATGCTACGGGTAAGTTACTAGAAGCACCTATAGATACTCCAGGAGTGCGATCGCCACAAAAACCATTTAACACCCTCACAGGTGAAGCTCCCCTAGTTATCGCTCACAGAGGCGCAAGTGGAGACAGGCCAGAGCATACTCTAGAAGCTTACGCACTAGCAATTGAACAGGGTGCAGACTTCGTTGAGCCTGACTTAGTAATTACCAGCGATGGTGTTTTGATTGCTCGTCACGAGCCTATCCTAGACGATACTACCAACATCGCCGAAGTTTTTGGAGAAGATCGCAAATCTACCAAAATGCTCGATGGTGTAGAAGTCACAGCTTACTTTGCGGAAGACTTCACCCTCGCAGAAATCAAACAAATACGGGCAATTCAACCCCGTAGTTTCCGCGATCAAAGTTTTAATGGTCAATTTGAAATTCCTACTTTCCAAGAAGTAATTGAATTAGTCCAACAAGTAGAAGCCGAAACTGGTAAACAAGTCGGTATTTATCCCGAAACAAAACATCCTACCTTCTTTGATCAGCAAGGTTTATCATTAGAAGAACCTCTAATTGCAACCTTACAAGCAACTGGTTTTACTGATCCAAATCGCATCTTTATCCAGTCCTTTGAAGTTGCAAATCTTATAGATTTACAAAATAATCTCCTCCCTGCTGCTGGGTTAGAAGATTTACCTTTAGTACAACTTTTGGGAGATGTAGAAGCTCTTAACTCTGATTCTGGTGGTGGTGGTTTTTCTGTTCCCTATGACATTGTTCATAATTTCAGTAACCCTACATTTGACGAAGCCGCAGCCCGTGCTACCTACGGTGGCTTAGTTGATATCGTTCCCGATTTTGGTCAAGATATCACAGGTGACGGTATACCCGATACAAATTATGGTGATTTAGCTACCAAAGAAGTTTTCGACTATCTTGGTACTGCCTATGCTGAAGGTGTTGGTCCCTGGAAAAATAGCTTCATTTTGCGGGAATCTTTAGATACCCCTGTGGATGGTAATGGTGATGGCGTAGCACAAATTACCAGCCAACTAACTGGCGAAATTCGTCCTTTTGTTGAGTGGGCGCATGATGCGGGAATGCAGGTTCACCCCTACACCTTGCGGAATGAAGAAAATTATCTGACTCTTAAATTTGATGGTACTCCTCAAACTCCAGAAGATGAATTTAGACAATTAATTGATTTAGGGTTAGATGGTTTCTTTACCGACTTCCCAGAAACCGGAAGAATGGTAGTTGATGAATACTTACCAAATCTTGCTACTTCCCGTGGATTTGAAGGCATGGCTTATAGCCCTGACCGCAGCACCTTATATCCCCTATTAGAAGGTACAGTTGACGGTGATCCTGAAAAATCATTGCGGATCTATGAATTTGATGTAGCGACAAAAGCATATCAAGGTTTACTTGGTTATTATCAAACTGAAGTCGCTGGCCATGCGATTGGTGACTTTACCCCCATCAATGAAAATGAATTTCTGGTAATTGAAAGAGATGGTGGTCAAGGTGAATCAGCACAGTTCAAAAAAATCTACAAAGTTGATTTTTCCAACATAGATGCTAATGGTTTTGTTGAAAAAGTAGAAATAGTTGATCTACTGAATATCCAAGACCCCAATGACCTCAACGGCGATGGTCTAACTACTTTCGATTTCCCATTTGTCACCATTGAAGATGTTTTAGTTATTAACTCAAATACCATTTTGGTAGCCAACGACAATAACTATCCTTTCTCTGTCGGTCGTGGTCCAGATATTGACAACAACGAAATCATCACTCTCAAATTAGATCAGTTTCTCAATCTCGCTCCGGGTGTAGGTCAACCGGCACCAGACCGGATTACAGGTTCACCAGAAGCAGATATCTTGATAGGTGGAACTGATTTTGATGCTATCAACGATACAGTATTTACCGGTCCTGGTAACGACGAGGTCGATGTTACCTTTGGTGGTAGACGCGCAGGTGATAACCGTATCTTTACTGGTCGTGGTGATGATACTATCTTTGTAGGAAATAGAGATAAAGCCTTTGGTGGTAGTGGAAATGATGTACTAGATGCTACAGATGCAACTGGCTATCGTCTCTCTGGTGATGCTGGAAATGACATCTTCTACCTGGGTGCAGATGGTCGTGCTTTAGGTCGTGATGGTGATGATAAATTCTTCGTTCAAGAAGGTGGCGGTAACTTAATTTCTGGTGGTGCTGGTGCTGACCAATTCTGGATTCTTAACGGTGATATCCCTATGACTCCTAACACCATTGTTGACTTTGAAATGGGTACTGATGTCTTAGGTATTGGCGGTCAAGGTGCAGGATTTGGCTTCGATAATCTGACCTTAACTGGTGACAGCATTATGATTGGTGCAACAACCGTTGCTATGTTGAGTGGAGTTGATACCACTGGTTTAACTGCTGCTGATTTTGCTTTTGTTTAAAATACATAGCAGTAATTTTTGACTTTTAGAAAGTTTCAGATCCTCGATTTACTTAATAAATCGAGGATTTTTATGTTGGGATTTTTAATAAACAAATAATCAAAACATAATTTAACCTTAACTTTTACATGAGAATTTAATGAGATGTAACACTCAGATTCAGTAAATTAGTATTCCCTAAATTTGCTAAATTTGGACTTCTTGATTGAGTCAGCATGACAAAGAAAATTGATGAGTTTATAGCTCATATACAATTCGTCATAATCCAGCTAACTCAGGTTAATAGTTCGCAAAATTATGGAGTTGACCTAATTTTTACTGTTGCTGACAAAATTGGCGATCATCTTCCCCAAGAGTAAAAGGTGTTGTGGCTTCTTATAGAACCCATTTGGCATCTTCAAAATCTATACGAACAAAGTTTCGTCCACATCGTTTTATCTAAAGGAAATTAATCGTCATGGCTCAAAATGTTATTCTCGTAATCGGCGACGGTATGGGCTGGGAAATGTCCCGTGCTGGTGCTATCCATGAAGAAATAATTAAAGAACTTGCTGATCTTGGTTACGATGTGACCACTGGTGAGAATACAAGTGGTTTAACCATTGATGAACTCAAAGCAATATTTGCAGATAGAACCCTTGCGGACTATTACACTGAGGGTCAAGGATTTGGTCAGAGCTATCAAGAACTTTTAGATGGTTATACCATTGTTACTGATGCCAATACGGTAATTGACGGGAATGGCAGTAATTCCTTAATAGATGGTAGTATCTATAGTCACAATACAGGTGAGGGACCTATCCGCACTGATGAAAATGGTAATCCTCTGGAATTTATTCCCAAGGATGTCTCCGAAGGTGGTAACGTTCCTATCTTTAACCTCACTAAAGGCGGCGCTACACCGTGGGATGCCAACTACTACGAAAACTACGGTAATACTACCGATGGGTTCGATCCTGAATATATCAAAGAGTATTATCCAGACTCTGCTGGAACTGGTACAGCTTTTCACACTGGGACTAAAACCTATGTTGGTGCGATCGGTGTAGACATCTATGAGCAAGATGTAGAATCAACTATTGAACTAGCATTAGACAATGGTTTTGCTGCTGGTGTCGTCAGTAGTGTTCCCTGGAGTCATGCTACACCTGCTGCGGGTATTGCTCACACCAGTGGTAGAAATAAGACTAACGAAGAAAGAAATATTGACAGCTATTGGACTACTAGTGAAGCCATAGACTCTGAGGGGAATGAAAGAACTCTCTATAGTGAGGATGCAGATGGAACTAGGAGGTATGCGAGATACGGTCTTGATGAAGATGGCAACTTACTTGATGAGTTTGGCCATATAGTCGAAGAAACAGATAACATCTTCGACTCAGCGATGGAAGTCAAACCTAGTTTAATACTAGGTGCTGGTCATCCTGCTTATTCTGGCAATGAAAGATACATCACCCAGGAAGATATTGACCTATTGAAAGCTGGTGAGTATGACAGCGAAGGTCACGATTGGAACTTTATCGAACGCCAGACAGGTGTAGATGGTGGTCAAGCCTTAATTGCAGCAGCTAATTCTATAGATCCCGATAATGGCGAACACCTGTTTGGGGTCTATTCTGCCACTGGTCAAGATAATCTTCCCTGGCGTACTGCTAACAGTGATTACAGTGCCACAGGTACTAATGGCTATAGTGACAACGGTAGACTGACAGGTGATGCTTTAGCGGCTGATGTTCTAGAAAACCCTAATGTTGCCGAGATGACAGAGGCTGCTTTAGACTTTCTAGGACAAGCAGATAAGGGATTCTACTTGATGGTTGAGGTGGGTGACATTGATTGGTCTGCCCACGCCAATAACATGGATCTGATGCTGGGTACTCAGTTGGATCTCTCCGATGTGGTCAGAACTGCTGACACCTGGATTAAGGAAAATGGTGGTTATGACGAGACCTTATTAATGGTAACGGCGGATCATGATCACTATTTGACCCTACTCAATGACTTCCCTGAACTTTTAGCCAACTCTCTACTCGAAGATGGTGGTGCTTCCATCACTCCTGCTTACCGTGGTGATTGGGAAGAAAATGATGCCTATGAAGTAGGTCATTTCTGGGGTAGTAACATTAATGATGGCGATCAGTGGGGAACTCATACTTCCCGTCCTATTCCCATGTACTATAAGGGTTCTGCTGCTGATGTAGCTAATATTAAGAAACTTGAGGGTACTGGTTACACAGTTGATGGTAAATATGTTCCTGGTGTCAGTGATTTTATAGATCAGGTTCACATTGCCCAAGTTGCTGACTCTTCTTTGTTGGAAACTCCAATTATTACAGCAGAAGAAAACCTATCTCAATTGATTACTGGTTCTACTGGTGGAGATACTTTGATCAGTGGTGTTGACTTTGATGGCATCAATGATACAGTTTTCACTGGCGCTGGAAACGATGAAGTAGATGTTCCCTTCGGCGGTAGTTTAGTTGGTAGGAACCGAATCTCTACTGGTAGCGGTACTGATACCATTTATGTGGGTAATGGCGATCGCTCATTTGGTGGTAGTGGAAATGATGTAATAGATGCTACAGATGCCACAGGATACCGCATATCTGGTGGTGCTGGTATGGATACTTTCTACCTGGGTGCAGATGGTCGTGCTTTAGGTGGTGATGGTGATGATAAATTCTTCGTTCAAGAAGGTGGCGGTAACTTAATTTCTGGTGGTGCTGGTGCTGACCAGTTCTGGATTGTTACCGGTGATCTACCTATGACTCCTAACACCATCGTTGACTTTGAAATGGGTACTGATGTCTTAGGTATTGCCAGTCAAGGTGCTGATTTTGGTTTTGATAATCTGACCTTAACTGGTGACAGCATTATGATTGGTGCAACAACCGTTGCTATGTTGAATGGAGTTAATACCACTGGTTTAACTGCTGCTGATTTTGCTTTCATGTAAAAAACATAGCAGTAATTAGTGAACCCAGATCCCCGATTTCTTAGAGAAGTCGGGGATCTATCTATTATCTCTTGCTTAATGAAAAAATGATAAAATTACTATAGGTTATTAACCAATAATTTTATTAGATAACAATGGTTCAAAAAATCGCCTTATTTAATCACAAAGGTGGCGTTAGCAAAACTACCACTACATTTAACTTAGGTTGGATGCTTGCCTCAAAAGGTAAGAGAGTCATTCTTGTAGATACAGACCCCCAATGTAATCTTACAGGTATGGCTCTAAAAGAAGAAACAGAAGACAATGAACTAAGAATAGAAACCATTTACAACAGACACTCTAATATTAAAACTGGTTTAGCTCCTGCTTTTGAGTCTCAACCACGGGCTATAGAAGCTGTAGATTGTATTGAGATAGAAGAGAATCTATTTTTGTTACCTGGTCATGTGGGCTTTGGTGAATACGAAGTAACATTAGGTATTGCCCAAGAACTAAGTGGTTCAATTCACACACTCAAAAATTTGCCGGGTGCAATTTCTGACCTTTTGGAAAAGACTGCTAATAAATTTAATGCTGACTACATTTTAATTGATATGAGTCCAAGTTTAGGATCTATCAATCAAAACTTACTGATGACAAGTGACTTTTTCTTAGTACCTACGACTGCTGATTTCTTTTCTGTGATGGCAATTGATTCTCTATCTAGAATATTACCAAAATGGTGTGCTTGGGCAAGAATGGCCAGCGCAAACCCCATATTAAAGGAAGCTACCTATCCATTTCCTGAATTTAAGTTAAAATTTTTAGGTACTGTAGTTCAAAACTATAGAATTAGAAATGGTAAAGAAACAAAAGCATTTCAAACATGGATAGAAAAAGTAGAAAATACAGTTACGAATAAGTTAAAACCGATTCTGGAGAAAAATAATTTATTATTACCTAATCAAGTTTATACTGAGCAGGGTATAAATTCTAGTTTTACCATAACCAAAATTCCTGATTTTAACAGTTTAATTGCTCTATCACAAAAACACGCTACACCAGTTTATGCGCTTACGCCGGAACAATTAAATCAGCAAGGCATAGTAGCAGAAATTAATGAAAAAAAGCAAGAAGAATTTAAAACAATTTTTTCCGATTTAGCAGATAAAATTATTTCACTATCATCGAGTTATGCAGTCAGCCCTTGATCAATTTCGCATTAGTATTCAGCGTGTTCGGGATTTAATTTCTCTGCATAACTCCATTAAAGCTCAAGCGACTTCTGCTCTGGATTTATCGGATATTCTTAGGGCAGCTTTAGTTCTGACTGTAAGTGCCTTAGATTACTATATTCATGAAGTTGTAACTTTGGGTATGCTGGAAATTCATCGAGGAACAAGATCAGAACCATCATTTAAGGGTAATGCGACTCAATCAGCTTTTGCAAGATTTGAAGTTTCTCTGGGTAGTGCTAGTGAAGATAGAAAATCTGCTATAGATATTGCTTCTTGGATAGAGAGTGAAATACAGCAGAGTTATGGGAATGATTTTTTAGAGCAGTCTCATAATATTTCCAGTTTAATTCCTATTATTTCTAACACTATTTTAAATAAACTCAATAACAATTCGTGGTTAGAAAATGAAATTAGAAAAAAGTTTAGAGAAGACAGTTTTCAGACACCAGATAATATCGCTAAGGCAATTAGGTATATATCAAATGAAAAATTATGGGAGCAGGTCACTAATAAAATGAGAGGAAATACTACACAAGAAGCTCAAAAAAAGATCAAACAAGACCTACAGGAAATTGTAAAACGCAGAAATAAAATTGCCCATGAAGCAGATATAGATCCTACCTTTGGTTTAGGAAATCGCTGGCCTATAGATGAATTATTGGTTGGTGATGCAGTAGATTTTATTGAACAAGTAGTTGAGAGTATTCATCAAATTTTATAAACCTCTACTCCCAAGCAATTAATTTAAAAAATCTTAAACCTTTAACAACAAACTCTTAACTTTATACTGATATTTTACAACCATTATCAGATACTCAATCTGTATTTACCACTGGATGGAGATAATGGCAACAAATAACACAGTTCGCTTTTCCCAGTTCAATGCTTCCCTCAACCGAAATAGTGAAGGTCAGTTACTCACAGATTTATCCACTCCTGATAACTCCCAAGCACAAGCAGTCGCAGAAATTATCCAACGTGCCAACCCCGACGTTTTACTAATTAACGAATTTGATTATTTAGGATCTGATCCCCTACAAGCTGTTGAACTATTCCAGCAAAATTATTTATCTGTAAGTCAAAATCAAGGCACACCGGTTAACTATCCCTATGTTTATATTGCACCTTCTAACACAGGCGTAGATTCTGGATTTGATTTAGATAATAACGGTACAATAGGCGGCGGTAATGATGCCTTTGGTTTCGGAAATTTCCCTGGACAATTTGGAATGTTGCTGTTGTCTAAATATCCCATTGATACAGCCAATGTCCGCACCTTCCAAGAATTTTTGTGGAAGGATATGCCAAACTCCTTATTACCTACTATTTCGACACCTGGTTCTGGTACTCCTTGGTATTCTCCAGCAGAACAAGAAGTTTTACGTCTTTCCTCCAAAAGCCATTGGGATGTACCAATTTTAATTAATGGTGAAACAGTTCATGTTTTAGTTAGTCATCCCACACCCCCAGTTTTTGATGGTGATGAAGATCGGAATGGCAAAAGAAATCATGATGAAATTCGTTTTTGGTCTGATTATGTTACACCAGAAAAAGGTAATTATATCTATGATGACCAGGGAAATATCGGCGGTTTAAGTGCAGGTTCTAGTTTTGTAATTATGGGTGATCAAAATGCTGATCCTTTTGATGGAGACAGTTTTGATAATGCCATTTTGCAACTGTTACAAAATCCCCAGATTAACACTAATTCTATTCCCAGTAGTCCTGGTGGTGCTGAACAAGCAGCTTTGCAAGGTAATGTAAATGATAACCACAATGGTAATCCCTATTTTGATACTGCTGATTTTGCTGATGGAAATTCGGGAAATCTGCGGACAGATTATGTTTTACCTTCTTCAGATTTACAAATTACCAACTCAGCAGTATTTTGGCCTACAGAAAATGACCCAAATTTTGCTCCTGTTGGTACTTTTCCCTTCCCCAGTTCTGATCATCGTTTAGTATTTGCAGATGTGGAAATTGGTGCAACTGAAGTGGGTAATACTATTGCCGATGTAGGATTTTCAGGTCAAACTGTTTTAGAAACGGGTTTTGTTCCCAGTGGTGAAGCGGGGACAATAGGTGGAGTAGAGGTTGCATTAGGTGGTTTGTCTGGTGTGACTTACGATCGCCTGAATGATCAATATTATGCCATTTCTGACGATCGCTCATCCAATGCTCGTTTTTATACTTTTAACCTCGATCCTGTTACAAATGCGGTAAATTTTACCAAAGTTGTCCAACTTAGGGATATCGATGGTAATCCTTTTGCGGCTAATAGTCTTGATCCAGAAGGCATAGCATTAACCAGCAATGGTACAGTTTTCATATCTTCAGAAGGGGAAGTTAGACCGGATTTAGGTGAAACTCGCGTTACCAATCCCTTCATTAAAGAGTTTGATCTGATGACAGGTCAAGAAATTCGTTCTTTGGCTGTACCTCAGAAATTTCTCCCCTTGGTAGAAGATACTAATAATAATAATGTTGTCGATACTGGGGATACTCAAACTGCCGGGGTTCGCAACAATTTAGCCTTTGAAAGTTTGACTATTACACCTGATCAAAAAACCCTATTTACAGCAACAGAAAATGCTCTTTTCCAAGATGGCGATCGCACTACTTTAGAAAATGGTACACCCTCTCGGATTATCCAATACAACTTGGTAACAGGGCAACCAGAAAAAGAATATCTCTACATTACTGACCCCATTGCTAAAGCGCCTATCCCTAGTGACGGCTTTGCTGATAGCGGTTTGGTAGATTTACTCGCAATTGATAATCGTGGAACTTTATTAGCTGTAGAGCGCTCCTTTGCTATCGGACAAGGAAACACAATCCAAATCTACGAAGTTAGCCTCCAAGGGGCAACAGATATTAATACAATTGATTCTCTGAGTAGTTTAAGTAGTGAAGAATTAGCCGCCATTCGACCCACCCAAAAACGTCTGTTATTGAATCTCGATGATCTCAGCTTACCCAACAGTGACGGGAATCACCCCACAGGTACAGATAACATTGAAGGGATTACATTTGGACCAAAATTAGCTGATGGTAGTCAATCCATTGTATTGGTAAGTGATAACAATTTTGGTGCAACTCAGTTTACCCAAATTATCACCTTGAATGCAGACTTAGTACCAACAGCCACGCCATTATTAGAAACCCGTCCAGACTTATTTGATGATGAAGATCCAGCCCAAGCAATTGTAGATCAAAACGCCGATGCGGATGACCCAGCTATCTATGTTAATGCTGAAAATTCCGCCGATAGCTTAGTATTAACTGCGGTAAAAAATGCCGGAGTTCGGGTTTATGACTTATCTGGAAACCTGTTACAAACAGTAAATCCTGGTGAAGTTCGTTATAACAATATTGACCTGCAATATGGCTTCCAACTGGGTAACGAAACCATTGATATTGCCGTAGCGAGCGATCGCGGAAATGATAAACTGGTAATCTTCAAAATCAACCCCAACTCTACCGACGGCAATTATTTAGAAGATATTACTGATAGTAACATCAGCACAATTTTCCAAGCAGCACCTTTTGCTCCTCCCTACGAACCATCTTCTCGCAGTGCTTACGGATTAGGAATATATCGCAGTCCTGTCACCAATGATTATTATGTTTTCACAGGACGCAGAGACACAGGAGATATAGCTCAATTTAAATTAGTTGATTTGGGTAATGGTCAAATAGGTGCAGAACGAGTCAGACAATTTACCGTTCCTACAACTAATGATATTGACCCTCAAACCGAGGGAATGGTTATAGACCAAGAAACAGGTTATCTTTACATTGGTCAAGAAAATGTAGGAATTTGGAAATATAACGCCGAACCCAACAGTGGTGATAATACAGGGGTATTAATTGACCGAGTTGCAGATTTAGGTGGTAATAATTTAGTAGCTGATGTAGAAGGTTTAACCATTTACTATGGTGCTGATGGTAAAGGTTATTTACTCGCATCCAGTCAAGGAGATAATACCTTTGCTGCATACAGTCGGGAAGGAAATAACGAATTTTTAGGAAGATTTGCTATTGGTAACAATGGTGCAATTGATAGCGTTCAAGAATCCGATGGTGCAGATGTTATTAACGTCCCCCTTGGCGCAAACTTCCCCTACGGTTTATTTGTCACTCAAGATGGTAATAACGACCCAGCGAAATTAGTAGAAGATGACGGAGAACTAGAAAACGTCAATAGCAACTTTAAATTTGTTCCTTGGGAAAATATCGCTAACACCCTTCCCGATGTTTTAGAAATTGACACCACCAGTTACGACCCCCGTAACCCCGTAGCTAGAGTTAACCCCTTTGTAAATGGTGTTGCTAGTGGTGATACAAACCAAACTTCTACAGTTCTTTGGACACGGAGTATCTTTGCAGGAGAAATCACATTTGAATATAGCACTGACCCCAATTTCAGCAACATTGTAGGGACAGAAACAACAAATGTTACTGATACTAACTTACCTGTAAAAGTCACAGTTAATGGATTGACTCCCAACACCAATTACTACTATCGTGTTAGCGATATCAATGGTGCAACTAGCAACGGTAAATTCAGCACAGCAGCAGTTTTAGGACAGCAAACAGGTTTAAAATTTGGTGTTTCTGGAGATTGGAGAGGAGACTTAGCACCCTATCCAGCAGTTAGTAATGCTGATGAAGCCGACCTAAAATTCTTCGTACAATTTGGTGATACCATCTATGCAGATTATGGTTCTCCCGTAGTTTTAAATCCTGATGGGACAGAAAAGGAACAAGCTACAACCCTAGATGAATATCGTGCTAAACAAGCTGAAGTTTATGGTCAACGTTACGGTCAAAATACTTTAGGTGATTTACGACAATCTACTTCTATCTTTGCTACCATTGATGACCACGAAGTTACTAACAACTTTGATGGTGGTGAAGATTTAGGGACAGCAAATCCAGACATACAAGCCTTATTTGGAGCAAATTCTGGCTTACAAAACGACTCGCCATTGTATGAAAATGGTCTGCAAGCTTTCCAAGAATATAACCCGATTACTGATCAATTTTACGGTGAAACAGGAGATGAAACCACAGCAGGGGAACGGAAACTTTACCGCTTTAATACCTACGGTAGTGATGCTGCAACTTTTGTCCTCGATGCGCGTTCTTTCCGTGATGCAGCATTACCTGATGTCACAGATCCGACAAATGCAACTGAGGTAGCTAACTTCTTACAAGCATCCTTTGATCCTAACCGCACTATGTTAGGAGAAGTGCAACTTGAGGATCTCAAAAACGATCTACTGCAAGCTCAAAGTGACGGCATCACCTGGAAGTTTATCATGATGCCACAACCAGTACAAAACTTTGGTTTAGCGATCGCAGCTGATAGATTTGAAGGTTATGCAGCAGAACGGACAGAATTGTTGAAATTTATTAATGACAACAATATTGATAATACCGTCTTTGTCACTGCTGATTTTCACGGTACTGTCGTTAATAACCTCACTTATCAGTTAGCACCAGGTGCGGAACAAATTGCCACAAGTGCTTTTGAAATTATTACTGGTTCTGTAGCTTTTGATCCTGCCTTTGGTCCAACAATAGGTAACTTTTTCCTTTCTCCTGAACAACAAGCATTTTATAACTCTCTACCTGTGGCGAATGATGCTGATAGTATCATTGACGATAAAGACGATTTTATCAAGTCAGTTATAAATGCAGGTTTAGAACCTTTTGGTTATGACCCGGTGGGGTTAAATAATAACCTAGCGATTAGTGATGGTCTGATTCATGCGACTTTATTACAAGGTGATTATATCGCTACCCATACCTATGGTTGGACTGAGTTTGATATTAATCCTGAAACTCAAAAACTGACAGTCACTACCTACGGAATTGAAACTTATAACCGTGAGGAGTTAGAAACTAACACTGAGGAAATTATCAATCGTCAACCACAAATTGTCAGTCAGTTTGAAGTTCATCCTACTCTATTAGTTGAAGAATCTAATTTGGTTACAGGCACACCAAATGCAGATATATTGATAGGTGGAGTTGACTTTGATGCTGTGAATGATAACATCTTCACCGGTGCAGGAAATGATGAAGTAGATGTTCTCTTTGCTGGTACTCAGGTTGGTAATAATCGCATTTTTACAGGTAGTGGAAATGATCTTATTTATGTAAGTAATGGCGATAAAGTTTTTGCTGATAGTGATAATGATGTACTAGATGCTACCGATGCTACTAATTACCGTCTTTCTGGTGGTGCTGGTAATGATATTTTCTACCTGGGTACAAATGGTCGCGCTTTAGGTGGTGATGGTGATGATAAATTCTTCGTTCAAGAAGGTGGTGGTAACTTAATTTCTGGCGGTACTGGTGTTGACCAGTTCTGGATTATTACTGGTGATATCCCTATGACTCCTAACACCATTGTTGACTTTCAAATGGGTACTGATGTCTTAGGTATTGCTAGTCAAGGTGCTAATTTTGGCTTTGATAATCTGACCTTAACTGGTGACAGCATTATGATTGATGGAATAACCATTGCTACTTTGAATGGTGTTAATACCTCTAGTTTGACAGATGCTAACTTTGCTTTTATATAAACAAGTCAAGGTAAGCTGATAGTTTTTTAAATATTCTCCAATCCTCGATTTCTTAGAGAATTCGGGGATTTTTTTACTTCTTTAGTGTAAGAGGATGTTTGAAAAGTTTTTAATGTATAAATTGACCCCTCTCCAAACCTCTCCCCTGCAAGGAGAGAGGCTTTGAAAACCCCATTCCCTTGTAGGGAAGGGGGGTAGGGGGGTTAGGTTTTTG
>NZ_JAYGHG010000040.1:0-40769 GCF_034931085.1 Nodularia harveyana UHCC-0300
GCCACTCCTTCTCTGCTTCCAGAAGCTACTGCTTGTTCTGATGATTCTGACTTGTCGAAAGCTGCATAATTTGATTGCTTGACTTCGGGGGTTGTTTTCTTCTTCTTTATACCCCCTGAACGCTTACTCTTGATATTGGATGTGGAAAACGTCCAATTGACACAGCAAGCACTGCGTTAGATATTCAAGACTTAACACAGTATTATGAAAACAGCAAAATAAATTTCATTTGTGGTGATGCTTGTTCTACTCCTTTTAACGACAAAGAGTTTGATTTTGTTTTTGCCAGCCATGTAGCAGAACACGTAACTAAACCAATCAAATTCTGCACTGAATTAATGAGAATTTCATCTAGAGGATATATAGAAGTTCCAACACCTCTATTTGATAACTTGATTCTGAATAATCATGATGGTCATTTATGGTGGGTAACTTTTGACGATATACAGGCATCATTGAAATTTTCTCCAAAAATCGGAGTTCTAAAAGAAGTCATATCTATTGAAGAAAATAATTTATTGTTTGCTTTCTTTAGGGAAAGTATGGTCACAGAAATATATTGGGAAGATGAAATAAATTCTTTTTTAGAAGATACATTTGTTCCATATTATCCTTTGAATAATTTTGAATCATTGAACATCAGTTCATATCAATCAGACAAAATATATAAAATGCCAAAATGGGAATTAGGTAATAAGAGTAAACTTGGATTCAGGGAAAAATTTGCTCATATATTAAACTCAATTATCAGAAAAACTTTAATCTTAGATTAAAGCCTTTATAAATAATCTCTAATTAAATAGGGATTTTTTTCACAGGACTTACGCAAAACCTACTTCAAATATTGTCATTGCGACGTAAGGAAGCAATCTCAAACCCCGATGTTTCGTTAAAATGCGTAAGTCCTATTTCAAAAATATGTTCAATTATAATAAAATGAAAACAATTTTGTTAATTGATATTTCTACATGGAAAGGACATCATGAAATATATTTCAAAAACATTTTATTATCTTTAACAAAATCTGGCTTATTTGTTTATGCTTCCTGTGAAGACAATTCAGCACTTAATCAATGGTTACAAGAATTAAACTTACAAAATTGTCATGTATTAGAAGCTAAACTATCACTGATAGATAAATTATTTTTTAAAATTTTATCTTTAATTGACAATATTTGCTTAAATCTATACCCTAAAACAACCTTTCAATTCTCATCAATTGTAAATCTGCAATACACCAAAAATTTATTGCACCAAATTGGTAAAGAGATTCCTGTTTTTTTTGCCCATGCTGATTCAGCTATTCCATCTATTCCTCTTTGGGTTGCTAGACTATTATTACCTTCTAAATGGGTAGCACTATCTATTCAACCATCTTATCAATCAGCCATTTCTTTCGGTAAACTTAAAAGTCGTCAGCACTTTGTAGCAGAAAAGCTATTTTCTCTAAACTCTTGTAAAGCCGTTCTTTATCTACATCCAGTGTATACCAAGTTCTTTGAAACTCGCTTTCAAGAAAATAAGTTTTTCGTTTTGCCAGAAATAGTTGATGTCAATGTTACTGAACATTCAGAAATAGCTAATAAAGTTCAGCATTTAGCATCTGGAAGAAAAATAATTTCTATAACGGGTGCTTTACTACCCAAAAGAAATTTACAACTATTTCTGAAATCAGTACAACAATTAAACCCAGATGAGTATTTTATTCTTGTAGTTGGACATTTACCTGAGCAATGCTACTCAGCAGAAGAAGTAAAAATTATTCAAGAACTTTCATTCAAATTGTCAGTAAATTCTTATATCAGATGTGATTATTATATACCAAACGAAGAAGAGTTTAATGAACTAATAAAAATTTCTGATATTATCTATCTTCAATATCTGAAACATTCATCTAGTAGCAATCTGTTATCAAAATGTATCAAGCTGAGGAAACCAGTAATTGTTGGCAATGGTTATGTAATGCAAAAAGTTGTAAATACTTATAATTGGCAAGCAATTGTTCCCGAAGAACCAGATAAGATTGTTGAGGCTATTATACATCTTGCCCACAATTTTAAAATTGATGAAGCAAAATATCAACAGTTTTTAATTGACTACGCTGAGGAAAAATTTAACCTGGCAATAGAGCAAGCTATAGAAATGATAAACGAAAATTAAAATTATTATTTTAGGCGGCATGAAACTACTTTACATCAATAAAATAGAAACTAATACGGGTTGGGGTTTAGAAACATTTTTAAATCAATCTTTAATAGAGAATGAGGTGGAAACTATCTGTGTGGATTATCAAAAAAATGCTTATGCTTTATCTAAAAATATCGTCGGTATAACTGAAAATTTCGATGCCGTTCTTTTAGAACGGGGATGCGGTTATCTAATTCCTTTGCACATCCTAAAAGCTATTAAACGACCCAAGTTTTTACTGTTTACGGAACTGGTAGCTCGCAATGTCAATCAACATTATTTGCTAAATTCAGAAATATTTGAACATATATTTTTTAGGTCTTTACCTTGCATGGAATGGGTAGCAAATAAAGGTTGGCTTAATCAGCATCAAATGAGCTTATTCTTAAGTGCAATTGATCCGAATTTTCATAAACCTATTGAGGGCATCACCAAAGATATTGATATTCTCTTTGTTGGCACATTGCTACCAAGACGGCAAAAAATCATTTCTGAGTTATCTGATAGCTTCTCAGTCACAACCTGTTCTGCTTTCGGTGAAAATATGGTTACTTTAATTAACCGTGCTAGGATTATTTTAAATATTCATGGAGAAGACTTTCTAGATACAGAAACTAGGGTTTATGAAACGCTTGCTTGTAGAGGGTTTCTTTTGACAGAGACTTTATCATCTGAAAATCCGTTTCAAAATGGTGTTCATTTAGTAGAAACAAAGAATATCAAAGATTTAAAAGAAAAAATCGCTTACTATTTAGATAACCCTATCAAAAGGGAAACTATAGCTGAAGCGGGTTATCAAGAAGTTATCCAGCACCATACTTTTAAAAAACGTGCAAAACAAATCCAGCAAGTGATTGGGTCTTATCTAATCTTATCACGACCAGCAAATGATCCTATAGCAAAAAGACATTTGCAAATGTTAAAAATGTGGGAAATATATCTGCAATTCAGGGATGCAACATTGTTTCAAAGTCGCCGCTATTTAAGCTATCTTAAACAAAACTTAATCAAAAAATCCACTCATTAAAGAGTATTATGAATATTGGTATTGTAACAATGTGGTTTGAGCGAGGAGCAGGTTATGTTTCTCGTCAATATCGCCAAATATTTAGTTTAAATCACAATGTCTTTATCTATGCTAGAGCAGGTGAATATCCAAAAGGTGATCCGATTTGGGATGATGCTAGTGTAACCTGGGGAAAAATAAGTAATTTACCCGTACCAACCGCAATCGATCAAAAAGATTTTGAAACTTGGATTAAACACAAAAACATTGATGTTGTATTTTTCAATGAGCAGCAATGGTGGGAACCACTAAGTTGGTGTCTCAATCTAGGACTGAAAACAGGTGCTTATGTTGACTACTACACAGAAGAAACTATCCCATTTTTTACTGCTTATGACTTCTTGATTTGCAACACTAAACGACATTATGCAGCATTTTCATGGCATCCTCAAGCATTTTATGTACCTTGGGGAACTAACACAAGTATATTCAAACCTCAAAATTTTGAACCTAGTAATGCAGACAAAATTACATTTTTCCACTCTTGTGGATATAGCCCCAAGCGCAAAGGTACTGATTTTGTAATTGGAGCTTTCAAGAATACTACTAAACCTGCAAAGCTGATTATCCATAGTCAGGTTGACCTAATAAAAGCACTACCAGAACAGAGCCAAGTTATTCAGGAACTGAAAGATCAAGGTTCACTTGAATGTATCGAAAAGACTGTTACAGCACCAGGTTTATATCATTTGGGAGATGTATATGTTGGACCATCCCGTTTAGAAGGGCTTGGCTTACCTATGATTGAAGCTCAAGCTTGCGGCTTACCCCTGGTAACTTGCGATAACCCACCGATGAATGAATTTGTGATTCAGGGAGTTAGTTATGCTGCAAAAATAGATAGATTATGGAGTCGCAATGATGGTTATTACTGGCCTCAATGTTCTCCTAATATTCAAAACCTTACAGAAATATTAGATTTCTATGCAGGGGAATTCAGCAATATTCATAAATGGAAACGTGATGCTCGTCGCTATGCAGAGGATAATTTTAATTGGATGGATAGAGCAGCACAGATTGATTTCATTCTCAATGAAACAAAAATAGATAATGCCAGAAAAAATCAAGCAGTTAAGCAAGTTGTGAATTTTGAAAGAGCCAGACAGGGTATAATATATCGGTTTGCTAGAAAATATCCCTTGATTTGGCAGTTATATCAACAAATCAAAAATTAATTAGGGTTTTTACATTTTTATTAGCATTGTTCTTGCATTTTATTTGTTAATTTGATCAACATTATCGTTTTAATGAGGTATTTTGTTATGTCTAAATTCAAACATTTTTTAGTTACAAGATTTAATGTTAAGCCAGTGAATGATAAACTCCAAGTTGTAGATAAAATCTATACAGATGAATGGATAGAAAAACGCCTCAATTTATTTCGAGAATACTGTCTTCCATCTATCCTGAATCAGGACTGTAATAACTTTCATTGGTTAATTTATTTAGATAGAGATACCAAGGACAAATATAAAGATGAATTTAATACATTGCTTAAATCTTGTCCTTTTCCTTATGAAATTCGCTATGTACATGGTGCAGTTTTATTTCTTGAGGATGTCAAAAAATTTGTATTAAATAAAGTTGAATGTCAAGAAACCCATATAGTTACAACTCGTCTTGACTCAGATGATGCTTTTCATAGACAAGCAATTTCACGATTACAAAAATACATTGATTACAACTCATCTATTTTGAGGGATAATAAAACTGCTCTAAACTTATTAAACGGTTATCAATTGCGTGTTAATCCCTATTATGAATTAGTATGGAAAAAAATTCCCTCTAATCCCTTTGTAAGTCTAATATCAAAAATTGACATGGGTACTGTAGACATAGTTTATAATTATTTCCATAATGATTTAGGCGACATCAAAGTTATAGATATTGATGATGGTTTTTATTGGTTGCAAACAATACATACGAACAATATGACATCTGATGTTATGGGTTGGCCTACTATAAATTTACAGCGAATAAAAGAATTTGGCTTTGATACTAATCATATTAACATTAGTCAAAAAACATTTCTCTTAGGTTTTTACAACAGGGTTAAGGTAAGTATAACTTCTAAAATCTTTAAATATAATTAAAGTATGAGTACACAGACACAGGAACAATTTAACCCAAGAGAAATTTGGTTAGATAACTTGAGAATTATAGATTTACAAAAACACTCGTTTAATTCATTAAAGATATAATTGCAATCTTTCTATGTCATATTCAGTATCCATTATTATCCCCTGCTATAACAACCAAAGCTTTATTGAAAATGCGATCGCCAGCGCAATCAACCAAACATACAATCATATAGAGATAATTGTTATTGATGATGGTTCAACTGATGGTAGCCTAGACATTATCAAAGCCTTTGGTGATCAGATTCGCTGGGAAACTGGCAAAAATTGCGGCGCACCATTAGCACGGAATAGAGGAATTGAATTAGCTAAAGGTGAATATATAAAATTCCTAGATGCTGATGATGTATTATTACCAGATTGTCTAGAAACACAAGTCTCTCAAGCCAGTAAACTCTCACCAGAACGCAAAGCCATTGTCTATGGTGACGCAATTTGGGTTGATCAACATACTCAACCTATACCCAGTTATCCCCTACGTCCGCGACAACCTGACGAAGATAACATTGCTCACATTTTAGCCAATAGTCCTTTAACTTCTTGCCCCCTCCACAAACGCGAGTATTTGTTGGAGATTGGCGGTTTTGATCCCTCATTACCAAGAGGTCAAGAATATGATCTACACCTGCGCTTAGTGTTAGCCGGTGTGGAATTTCTGCATTATCCTGGTTCACTATATAAATATCGTGAGTATGTAGATAATGCCCGGATTAGTCAACGAGGCTACAGTAGCAAAGGAGCAATGTTTCACTTTCAAACCCTACAAAAACACCACCAACTCATAGAGAATCAGACAGGTAAACCTTTATCTCTAGAAGTACGAAAAATTTTAGCTCAACGTTTTTGGGCTTTCGGACGTGGTATTTTACGAGAGGGTTATGTTAAGGAAGCACAAGAATATTTTAATGCTGCTCGTAACCTAGACTCAAAAAACTGTATAACAGGAAATAAACCTTATCCTTGGTTAGTCAAATTATTTGGTAGTTATTGGGCAGAATTATTGATTGATAAACTACGACAACTTATTCCCAGGATTTCCAGTTAATCAAATATGGAATATATTGAATAATATACTATTTAATTAAAGTTATGTCTGAGGAACAAAGTATAGGCGTTTATTTTTCCGCGAATGATAAAGTTTACGATTGGACAATCGCATTTCTCAACAGTTTCCGCACTTTCAACCCAGATTTACGATTGATTTTAATTCCTTTTAACGAAGAGTGCGATCGCATCTTACAACTACAAACACAATACAATTTTGAAATATATATTGACCCATCATTCCCCCGTTTAGAAGCTATTGGTAAAGCTTTTGAGTTAGGATACACCCCGACAGGACATTACTGGTTCAGACGCTATGCTGCTTTTTGGGGACCATTGGATCGGTTCATGTATTTAGATGCTCGTCAAGTTGTTTTAGCTAATCTCACACCTTTGATTACAGCCCTTGATGAATTCGGTTTTGACTTCCTACATTATGACTGTGCTATAAACCAAGTATATGAGCCAGGACAATTCCGCCAACAGCTATTAAGACAAGGACGAGGAAGAGGCTTTAATTCTGGACGTTGGGCTTCTCGAAAAGGACTTTTTTCTATTGAGGAATTTGAAAATTTGACAGCAGAAGCATTAAAAATCCGTGAACAACTCAATCCCCGTAATACTGATCAAGCATTTATTAATTATTGCTGTGATATGAAGCCTGTGGTTTATGGTCACTTTGCAGAAGTAATAGGAGATATTTGTCAAAATTGTTGGGCAAGGCAATCTGGACATATTTATCAAGAAAGTGATAAATTTTATTTATGGGATTATGGAGGGTTAGACCATAAAAAACAGGTTATATTAGTCCATTGGGCAGGATATACATGGAGAGATTTATTACCTCATAGATGGATATTAATGTATTTTGCAAAAAAGAATTATAACTATTTAATTTTTTTGATTATTTACACACTAGAATTCATGTTTATGCTGCCTAAAACTATACCTAAAAGAATCATTTCCAAAAAATATGTTAATTTTTACTATCATTACATCAAACGCAATTATGATAAGTAATTTAATTCTTGAATATTAAATAATGCTTACTGAATAAACACTCAATAACTCTTAATATGCAAAAACTAAACTATTACATTGGACAACTCTTTAGTTGGTTAGGTTACTCTATTATTCCATCTTGGAAAACACCTGAGTGCAATCTAAATTTATTAGAACTTTCTTTTGCTCTTCTTGAATCAAAAAATATATTACCTCTTATCGTCCAAATTGGATCATTTGATGGTTTAGCAAATGATCACTTGAGTAATATAATTGCTAAAAAAAACTATGAAGCAGCATATTTAGTAGAACCTCAACCTAAAGCAGTTTACAAACTTCAGCAACAATACGATAATAAAAGAAATGTTCATATTATAGAGGCTGCTATTTGTAATACTGATGGATATACAACTATGTACTCTTGCGGAGAGTTAGATCAAAAAGCGTCTATTAATATATCTCATTTTTCAAGATTTGGTTTAAATAAGAGTGATCTGACTAAATTTATGGTTGAAGGAGTAACGGCTCAAACCTTTTGTTTAAAATACAATATCAATAGAATTGATATATTACAAATTGATACAGAAGGGTTAGATTTAGATATTTTGAAAATGTTTTTAAACATTATTCATCCTAATATTATTAATTTTGAAAAATTCCATCTTTCAAAACAGCAGTATACTGAAGCACGGGAACTTTTGAAATCCCAAGGTTACAACTTTATTGAATATGATTATGATATATTAGCAGTTTCTGAGAATATCCTTTAATAACCAATAAAAACATAATTAAATTTATGATTATGACATCTCCAGTTGTTACATTTATTATTCCCTTAAAAAGTCCTGATGTATCTGAAGACTATTCACTTGTTTCAAAATTATGCATTGGTACACTCAATAGTATTTTATCTTCAAGCTGTTCAGATGTAAGAATAATTTTAGTTTGTAATGCTCCACCTGAAAAATATCCTAATGATTCAAGATTAGAAATAATTAGTGAGCAATTTGCCATTCCAACTAATCGCTCTGAATTATTTCTTGATCAAAAATTAAAAATCAAGCGAGGAATGATAGCATTAAAAGGATTTAAATCAGGTTATGTGATGAGAATGGATGCAGATGATTTTATTCATAGAGATTTAGTAGATTTTGTGAAAAAAAATTATAATAAATCTCATGGATGGTATATGCCAAAAGGTTATGTCTGGGAGATAGGAAGTAAATATATTTTTACTCGAAATAATTTTCACTTAACTACAGCTAGTTCTCACATTGTTTATTTAACAGAAAATGACTTACCTGAATCTATGAATACTCCAGATAGCGATTACTTTGTTGATTTATGGGAACACTTACTGTTAGTGAAAACTTGTAATAAGTTAAACCGTCCACTCCAACCAATACCATATCGCTACAGTATTTATACGATTGGTCATTCAGAAAGTGTAATGTCCCACTCTCTCCGCAACTGGTCTTCTTTCAAAAAAACCTTGTGGAAACTAATTAGTATTCGTCCACTCACTAGAACTCATGTTGAGAACTTTGGACTTTAACCTAAATGAATAGATGAACATCATTTCCTATATCCACCCCACCCGCACATATTTACCGTGTACAGGTGCGGGACGACATATCAACAACACCTTGCTGGGATTAACATCACAGGACTCAATAAACTTAGAGTTACTATGTTCTAAACAATGGTTACAAGCAGATGGCAAACTTGATTTACTTTCTCCTCTGCGAAATATACCATTAAAAACTTTTCCTTTCCCAGAAAACCTAACAGAGAGACTGTGGAAATTAGCGCAATTTCCTAAAATGGATAGTTACCTTTCTAAAAATACAGATTGGCTATTCACACCAATGGAAACCTATATTCCAGTTTCAAGCTGTCCAGTCGCAGTTACTATTTACGATATTCAAGCATTTGAGACTGATTTACCTTGGTCGAATACCAGACAACATCGTTGGTTTCGTTATAAATGGAGTCAGTGGATTTATAAGGCTTTGACTAATTATAAGGTTGTTTTTACCATCTCTGAATTTTCTAAACGCCGGATGATTGAATTACTGGGAGCAGACGAAAATAAAATAGTGGTTGTCGGTTGTGGTGTAGAACAGCCTTTTTATGATATTGCGTCAATTGACCCAGTTAAGTTAGAAAGACCTGTTAACAATCCGTATGCCTTCGTTATTGGCGGATTAAGATTAAGAAAAGGTGCGGATTTTGTCCTAGATGTAGCTAAAGGGTTGCTAGATGTAAATTCTGATATACAAATTGTTGTCGCTGGAGATTCAGAACCAGAATATATTGCAGCAGCTAAAGATTTACCTAATTTGAAACTATTGGGAATAGTACCAGATAGTGATTTACCACGGCTGATGCGTTGTGCTTCTTCACTGCTGTTTCTTTCCCATTATGAAGGTTTTGGTATTCCCGCAATAGAAGCAATGGTGGTAGGTACTCCCGCAATAGTCAGTAACCGCGCTTCATTACCAGAGGTAGTTGGTAGCGCAGGTATAGTAGTTAAACCAGAGGATACAGCAGCGATCGTTGATACCCTGATTCAACTTAAAGAAAATTCACAATTGCGACAAGATTATAGTCAGCGTGGACAAGAACACGCAAAACAGTATACTTGGTCAAGCTGTGTTGATATTGTTCAAAAAGCATTTTATGAGTACATTTAAAGGACTATAGGTAGGAATTATGTTATTGGCAACAGAAGCACGCTTTACTCAGTTTGGTTGTGGTCTTTGCGCTCCTCCAAAATGGTTGAATTTTGATTCCAGCCCAGCTATGCGCTTACAAAGATTGCCTATTGTTGGCAACTTAGTTCCATCTGGACCTTTTGGACGTTATCCAGAAATTGTTAAATATGGTGATATTGTTCAAGGTTTACCAGTTCCTGATGAAAGTATAGAGTTATTGTACTGTTCTCACGTTTTAGAACATATAAGTTTAGAAGAACTGCGTAATGCTTTATCTAATTGCTATAGGCATCTACAACCGGGAGGTATTTTTAGATTAGTAGTTCCTGATTTGGAAATTATGGCAAAAACATACATAAACTCGAATACTCCTGAAGCTGCTCATGAATTTATGAGAATAACTTGGTTAGGAAAAGAAAATAGGCAAAGAGATATACTGAGTTTTATCAAAGATTGGTTAGCTAGTAACACTCATCTGTGGATGTATGACTACAATTCTCTATCTTTGGAATTGAGCAAAGCTGGTTTTCAAAACATTCGTAGAGCTAAGTTTGGTGATTCTGGGATTGATTTGTTCAAGGATGTTGAAGACCCAGAAAGATGGACTTTAGAACTAGGGATTCAGTGCCAAAAGTGATTTACAGTAACTATTATAGAATATATTATTCATGACCAAAGTTGTTTTCTGTTGGTCTGATATTTCTGGTTACATGACAGCTTGCTGGCGAGCATTGCAAGCTATACCGGAGATCGAATTATTTATCATCGCTTTCCAAGCTCGGACTCAAACTGCTTTTGCTGATGAGTTAATGCAAGGTATTCCTCACTGTCTTCTGGATTTAGAAGAAAGAAATAAAGCCAAATTAATAGAGCAATTAGTCATTGAACAAAGTCCCGATGTCATAGTGCTGAGTGGATGGTTTCATTCACCCTATCGTCAATTAGCTTTCTCTGAGCAACTACAAGATGTGAGTTTCATCATGGGTATGGATACGCCTTGGTGGGGCAATTGGAAGCAGTATTTAGCTCCTTGGATGTTGCGCTCTTATTTACAGAGAATGGCTCATGTAGTTGTTACGGGCGATCGCAGTTGGCAGTATGCTCGACGTTTGGGAATACCGTTAAAAAATATTTCTTTGGGACTATATGGAATAGATTATCAGGCTTGGTCGCCTCTGTGGGAACAACGGAACCAGTCATCCTGGCCACGTTCGTTTTTGTTCGTAGGAAGATATAGCCACGATAAGGGCATAGATATTCTAGCAGCCGCATATCAACAGTATCGCCGAGAAGTTCAAGATCCTTGGCATTTAATTTGTTGTGGTAAAGGTGAATTAGAATTTCATCTGCGATCGCAACCAGGTATTGAAAACCGAGGTTTTGTGCAACCCAGCGAGATGAAAGATATTTGGCTAAATGCCGGGGTTGTTATATTACCTAGCCGCTTTGATCCTTGGCCATTAGCATTGGTGGAAGCTGCTGCGGCTGGCTTACCTGTTGTTTGTACTCAGGTTTGTGGTTCTTCTGTAGAGGTCATTCGTTCTGGATATAACGGTATAATTATTCCTCCTGCTGATGATCAAGCCTTGGCTCAAGCATTAGTGGAAATACATAATTCTTATGGTAATTTAGCAAGGTGGGGAAAACGCGCCCAGAGCTTTGCAGAACCCTATGGATCAGATCAATGGGCAGAGCGTTGGTTAAAGATCATTAAATCTGTGCAGTAATTAGGTATATATGGATTTTGTCAATCAACTAGTTAGTGTAATTGCTAGTCCCTTGGGTTTGATGCTGATGCTTGGTGGCTTATTTGTAGTTTCTCAAGCTAATCAAAAACGCCCGCGCTTGGGTTGGTTATTGGTGTCTGTTTTTGGTTTTGCTGCATCCCTGGGTAAATTTGCCAACGAATTTATCACAGAACCTCCAGCATTAGTTTTTCCATTACAACAAATTCGTGAATTGGGAAGACCATTATCAATAGTATTATTAGGTTTATTAATTGTTATTGCTTTCAATACCAAGAATACATGGCGAAAAAAATTTATACCCCAGCCAATTATCTATATTATCCTAGTTCAATGTGCAATTTTTTTCAAAATATTAGTCTATGGAGATTTAGGATTTGCTTTTTTAAGTGCTGCTACCTTTGGGGGATTAGTTTTAATGGTGATTTTCGGTCCTTCTCGATGGCTGCAAAATGACCATAACTTCCAACTAGGGGTGTGGGCGATCGCTATGGTAGGGGTAATATTTGGTATTGCCAACATTTATCAAGCATCAAGGGACTTGTATGCTATTACTTTTGTGCATGGATGGTTCTTAGGAACTAGTGGCAATCCTCACCATACTGCTGTTTTAATTACTGCGACTATACCTTGTTTTTTACTTTTGTTCTTTCAGCAAAAAAATCTCTGGATAAAGGGAATATGGGCAGGATTTTTGGGGTTAGCAATATTGGGTTTATTAATGACAGCCTCCCGCACAGGTACAATTATGGCTGTTGTCTCAGTTTTAATTTTCTTCCGTTATAGGGGAGGGAAGTTCTTACAAATAGCTCTAATTGTAGGTGTGGTTGCAGCATTTTTATTACCTGACCTCAGTTCTACAAGTGCAGGTACATCAGACCTCTTATCAAATACTTGGAGCAAATGGGATGGTACAGATACCAGTACTCGTTCATATATTTGGAGTGGTTATTGGAATCTATTTCTAAAATACCCACTATTTGGCGCACCCTTCCAAGGCGATCGCCTGCGGTTTGGTGAAAGTTCATGGTTAGGAGTTTTCGGAAGTTTGGGTTTAGTTGGTGCTTTGCCAATGTTTATGTTTGCTTGGAGTTCCCTAAAAATGATTTTTAAGCTAGACAAACTCTCCAAAATGAGACCTGATTATTATTTAAAATGTAGTGCTGTCATGGCTGGATTACTCTCTCTGCTAGTTGGTGGTATTTCTGAAGCTTATCTTCTAGGTAATCTCACATTCTCGATTCTTGCGGTTTTTTTATATCTTATACTTGGCAACTATCTCCTAGAAGTTGCAAAGCAAGAGTATGATTATTTTAGATCCCAGCATCAGCCAAATTATATGTTTTTATCTAAATAATGAGGATTCTTCATGTGATTCCTTCTGTTGGTTGGCATCGTGGAGGAGCCAGCCAGGCCGTCATAGAAATGCTGCAAGTTTTACACACTAGGGAAATTAATGTAGAACTAGTAACCACGAACGATAATGGTACTGATTTACTTGATGTACCATTATGTGAACTAACGCAGTATCAACAAATTCCTACTTGGTTCTTCCCCCGCTTCTCGCCCCAAGTCTCTTTTGTCCGTGAATTTGCCTTTTCTTGGGAGTTGACAAAATGGCTTTGGAAGAATATTGGCGAGTATGACTTAGTGCATATTCATGCATTATTTTCATATAGTTCAACTGTGGCTATGATCATTGCTAGATTGAAGCGAATACCTTATATTAATCAACCTCATGGTTTACTGTGTGAGTGGTCTTTGCAACAGAGCAAACTGAAAAAAAAGATATATTTATCCTTGATAGAACGAAGTAATCTACAACATAGTCGCATTCTACAACTAACTTCTATAAAGGAAATTCAAGAAATTGCAGGGTTGAATCTGGGAGTTACACCTATTGTCATGCCATTAGGTTTAGAAATTACTCCCCAAATCCACAATGCTCGTCAGAAATTACAGGAAATATTTAATATTTCTCCAGAAGAAAGAATTATCTTATTTTTATCTCGGTTACATTATAAAAAGGGCTTAGATTATCTAATTCCGGCTCTGAGTAAATTAAAAGGGCAGAAATTTAGCTTTATATTAGCAGGTAATGGTTCTTCAGAATATGAAGCTGAAGTTAGTGAACTATTAAAAACTAACAACCTTGAGCATTGTACCCATCGTCCTGGATTTGTGACGGGTGAAATGAAAGATATATTACTACAAGGCTCGGATATTTTTGTTTTAACTTCTCATTCTGAAAATTTTGGAGTGGCTGTATTGGAAGCAATGGCAGCAGGTTTAGCGACTATCGTGACTCCTGGTGTGGCTTTAGCGTCTATGATTAAGGAAAATCAGGTTGGTTATGTTCCCGAACTAGATATTTTAGAAATTACCAAGGTTATAGAACACTGTCTCAATCATCCTGAAGATGCAAAAGCGACTGGCGATCGCGCTCGGCAATTTATCCTAGATAATTATACATGGGATACTATAGCAGCCAAAATGGTTTCAGTATATAAAAATATTATCAGTGACCGTACAATCAAAAATGCCAATTAAAATTTGAGTAATAGAGATATCTGAAAAAGAATTAAGCTATAGCAATACCTAGATGAAGATTGGTTTACCACTACTTGAAATCAACTTTTAGATACAGGATTTATCTCTCTCTTCACATAATTTACATGAATAAAACAAGGATATCATAACTATGAACTCATTTTTTTGGTTATTAATTGACAAATTCTATAACAAGAACCCACAGTTAAGAAAATTATTAATAACAATTTTGTTTGGTGATAATAATATTACAGTTAATCTTTTCGATAGAAAATTACTGATTAATTCCATTAAAGAGAATGGATATTATAGAGCATCTAGAATTTGTAATACAAGCAGCCTACTTCGTGATGAAATTTCTGTATTATTAAATATTTCTGCAATTTTATCAGCAGGCGATACTTTCATAGATGTGGGAGCAAATATAGGTATATTTTCATCATTATTATCTCGTTATAAGTCAATATTACCTGATTTAGATATCCATGCTTTTGAAGCTAATCCAGATACATATCAACGTCTAAAAAATAATGCAGAGAATTATGGGTTTAAAATATATAATACTGCAATATCAGATACAGAAGGTGAATTGGAGTTTTGTGAAGGAGCCGTATCTCATGTTTTTACAACTCTAGAAAATGCCTCGAAATATAACTTTAAAAATAAAGTTACTAATGTAAAATCTCAAAGACTAGATAGATTAGCAATAAAAGGTAATTCAATTATATTGAAAATAGATGTTGAAGGACAAGAAATGTCAGTTCTCAAAGGAGCAAGTTCATGGTTTGATGCAAAAAGAATTAAGGCAGTATATTTAGATGGTTTTGCCGATAAAGATAAACAAGAACTGCTTAATTTTCTGAGATCATATAATTTTTCGTTATGGGATGGCAGAGAACTAGTAAAAACAGACGGAAATTTATTTTCTCTTCTAGCAATAGCCCCAGAAAACCCACTCTAAATGATAATTTAGAAAATGTTTATTGAAATTTGAATTGACTATCATCGTAGTTTAAATGCTAGAACAAGTTACCCCGCTTATCCTGATTTACAACGAAGCACCTAATATTAAGCGCACTCTCCAAAGTCTCTGCTGGGCAACTAAAGTTGTTGTCATTGACAGTTATAGTACAGATGAAACTTTAGAAATTCTCTCTTCCTACCCTCAAGTGGAAGTTTTTCAACGCAAATTTGATACCCACGCTACTCAATGGAACTATGGCTTAGAACAGGTTACATCAGAATGGGTTATGTCTCTGGATGCAGATTATGTTCTGACCAATGAACTGATTACTGAAATCAAAAATTTACCTGCAAATGGTAGTATTGATGGCTACTTTGGCAGATTTAAATATTGTGTATTCGGTAAGCCTTTACGGGGTACGATACTCCCACCTAGAGAATTTCTATTTCGCAAAGATAAAGCTATTTATATTGATGATGGTCATACCCAACTGCTAGAAAATCAAGGGAAGTCTGGTCAACTTTCAGGATACATTTATCATGACGATCGCAAACCTTTAAATCGTTGGCTATGGGCGCAAGAACGTTACATGGTGATTGAAACTAAAAAGCTGTTGGAAACACCTAATAATGAACTTAGTTTAAGCGATCGCATCCGTAAACAAAAAATATTCGCACCATTCATAATCTTAATTTATTGCCTCATCCTCAAAGGTGGTATTCTGGATGGATGGCATGGTATATACTACGCCTGGCAGCGTGTATTGGCAGAAGTTATGCTCAGTATACATTTAATTGAGGCAGAGAAACTAAAATAATAGTTGTTAACACTAATTTTAGTGGCTGCCATGTTGAAGCTGAACAAGAAATATTGGTTTCTAACTATAGCAGGTTTACTCCTGGCATTATTCAGCATGATTCCCCTCAGAACTGCGATCGCCTCTTGGCAATCTCCCCATCCTCAAGCTATCCTTACCCTTGGCGGCGGTCCAGAACGAGAAGAATTTACGGCTGAATTTGCCCAACAACATCCCCAGTTAGATATCTGGGTTTCTGGCGGTATCCCCCCCAAACAAGCCCTAGCCATATTTAAAAAGGCAAATATTCCCCAAAACCGCCTCCACCTCGATTACCGTGCTGTGGACACAGTTACCAACTTTACCACCCTGGTGGAAGATTTAAAGCAGCACCAAATCCAGCACATCTACTTAATTACCTCCGACTATCATCTCCCCAGAGCCAAAGCCATAGCTACCATAGTTCTAGGTAGTGAAGGAATCACATTTACCCCCATATCTATCCCCGAAGACCAACCGAGAGAATCCATTGTTCGCATCGTCAGAGATAGTGGACGTTCCCTATTGTGGGTGATATCAGGTCGTACAGGAGCTAGCTTTCACCCTCGTTTTCGTAACCCATCCTATGCAGCTAGATAAATACACCCTGGGAAATTATACCACTGGCGCACCCTACTGGAAACAGCTATTGTGGTACTTCCTTGGTTCTCCCTTAGTTGAGAGTTATTGGCTACCTATGTCATCTGTGAAGGTAGCAATATTACGGATGTTTGGCGCGAGGATTGGGGAAGGTGTTCGCATTAAACCCAGAGTTCGAGTTAAGTTCCCTTGGCGGTTAACTTTAGGTGATTATGTTTGGATTGGGGAAGATGCTTGGATAGATAACCTCGCCCATGTGACAATAGAAAGTCATGCTTGCATATCTCAGGGTGTGTATCTTTGCACAGGTAATCATAACTGGAGTCATCCACATTTTGAGTTGAAAATTGCGCCAATTCATATTCAAGAAAGTAGTTGGATTGCAGCTAGGTCTATGATTGGACCGGGAGTAACTGTTGGTAGAGGTGCTGTGTTAACTCTCGGTGGAGTTACTGCTAAATCATTGACATCTCTGACGATTTATGCTGGTAATCCGGCAGTAGCAATTAAGGAAAGAAAGTGGGAAGAAAGTAACCACAGAGGCACAGAGGACACAGAGTTATGAGGGTTCTGGAGGCTGTGAGGATTTTTTGGGTTATTACTAAATTAAAAATCATGAAGTTGTCTGGAAGCAGGAACTAGGAAGAAACAGGCAAAATGAGGGAAAATAATGGTGTGCTATTTAAATCTTCAGAAATCAATAGATTATGTCCTATTTGCTAACGGCGTTTCAACAGCAACTGCTACGGATAATTACTTTTGTGATGTTTATTACTCTAGTTAGTGGTTTGCTCTTTCCTTCCCCCAGTTGGGCGGATGCTTCTGGTTTGGGGGTGAACGGTGGTCATCTTAGTCCCTGTCCCGCTTCAAATAACTGTGTTGTTAGCCAAGGTGCTGATGATAAACACGCCATTGAGCCAATTGAATATCATGTTGACCGGGAAGCGGCTAGAGAAACTTTACTCAAAGTTCTGGGTGTTGTTCCCCGCACTGAGGTGATAGAAGAGACAGATAATTATATTCATGCTCTATCTAAAAGCCGCATCTTTAAATTTGTGGATGATGTGGAGTTTTATTTACCTGCTGATGAGTCAGTGATTCATCTCCGGTCGGCATCTCGTGTGGGAGAATCGGATTTGGGGGTTAATCGCCGGCGTATGGAGCAAATTCGGCTGGCTTTACAGGATTTAAATATTTAATTTGGTAAATGTGGCTCAGGTCGGGGATGCGATCGCACTCTAAAAAATGTAGAATAAACATTGAGTGTTCATCTCAAGGGAAAAATGCAGAAACATTTGTGGCGTTGCGTCCTAGTAATCCTCATAGCATTGACTTTTGTCGGATGGGCTGGAGAATCAGCACAAGCATTATTGCGGGAACATCATGATTCTCCCGGTGTTCTGCACTATCACTCCCAAGTATCTATTAAAGATGATCAAGGCTACGCTTGGCAGGTGGTGTTATTTAAACAAAATTACGATAATCCTGTCAAAGAATTAAGATTACGAGTGGTGGGTTTTCCTGGTGTCGCTGAAATTGCTCACCCCCAACCATTAGAAATTGAAGCAGCATCGGGAAAATTGTTGAGTGCATCCGATGCTTATGGTTTAACAGCACCTGCTGCTAATGTGGGTGAATATGAAGTCACTAATATTCTGCCCCAATTACCCACCACCGATGCACTCAAGTTGTATGTACCCACTGCAAGCGGAACGCCATTGGTTCTCAAAATTCCCAATAATGTAGTGACTGAGTGGCAATGGCTAGTAACAGAAATTAATTAGGGTTTGCTGAATTGAGATATGAATTAGTGTCACGCAAAGGCGCAAAGGCGCAAAGGAACTAAGAAAAATCAAGGTGATTTTGGCATTTCATACTTTGATTCAGCAACGCCGATTAAATTGTTTGCTCACATTTTAAATGGTTTTCACCAAGATTTCCCAAGGTTTCATTAATAGCTATCATTAACAACTCATTCAGAGAAATTCCCGCAACTTTAGCCATAGAGGGAATAACACTCTTGGGAGCAAAAGAACAATATAAACCAGCTTCTAAAAACCAAGGTTCTCCCTGGGGGTCGATGCGGAAGTCAAATAAACTGTAATGGCGACAACCCAAAGCTTGATGACACTTCTTCGCCACTTCCTGCACCCTTTGGGTGATGGGATCTTTGGGGTCTACAATCCAAGATTTTACCTGATCTTTAGCACTAAAACTTAAATTACCATCATCGGTTTGTTTGAGTTTATCAGCATAGCTGCGGATGGGTTTATCATCAGGGTCTACCAAATACTCTTCTAAGGGTAAACCCACTAACTCACCATCTTTGACAATAATCCCACATCTGACTTCTCGACCGAGTTCAATGAATTTTTCGACAATTACCTCATCTGCATATTCAAAGGCTGTTCGCAAAGCGGCCGGATAGTCACTAACTTGTTTAACTAACGCCACTCCTAAAGAGTTATCTGAGGTTACGGGTTTAATCACTACTGGAGGTGTGAGAGTCGGTATATCTCCGGGACGGAGCAATTCTCCATGAGGGACATTGACACCGGCGGCTGCTACAATTGCTTTTGTTTTAGCTTTGTGAGCTGCGATCGCCATAATATCAGCTTTATTCCCGATGTAAGGAATATTCAGCAGGTCAAACAAAGCGCGGTAGTAGGTCATGCCCGGAATACAAAACATTTGTGGTAATACTAAATCAATGTTTTGCTGCGAGAGAAATTTGATCGCATCTACCAGAGGCATAGATTTAGAGATGGCGATATCTTCTCGATTTAGGGAGCGAGGAAAACGCCACTGGCCATCAGGTGTAATGTATGCAATCTGAAAATCATAGCATGATCTGTTGGCGATCGCACTGAGGCAATCTTGGGCGTAAAGCCTTGACAAATCACAGTAAAAATTATTGTCCGCAGAACCAACTAAATGCAAGATACGAAGTAATGGCATAGTTTATTAATATGGATTAGTGTCACGCATCAGCGAAGCGAAGCACGAAGTGCGTTAGGCGCAAAGGCGCAAAGGTAGGAAGAAAATAAAGGTGATTTTGGAATTTTATACTTTAGTTCAACAACGCCGTTTTTTTTAATCGCCACCTAGTTCTACAAGTTTGCCAATGTTGAAGTCGATTTTTACCCAGCCTTTGAGTTGTTGGAGATTCTTCAGCAAGAGTAGGGGAATTTGCCAATGATGCAGGGTTAAAAATGGTACAGGATCATCTAACTGCAAAATGGCATCTGTGCCTTGGAATATGGTATTTAGGGCTGTTCGCAATTGTTGACCGGAACGCACACCAGTCAGTCGCCAAATTTCGTGATATATCCAGTAAGTGGGTTTGCTACTGGCTAGGGGTTCTAGGGGTGCGGTTTGGGGTGTTTTACCAAAATAGGCATCTGCTACACCAGGATGATTGTAGAACATGGTGATGGCGGAATGGGTACGGGGGTTGCATTCAATGGCGTAAACTGTACCGGATTCTGCTTGAATAAAGTCGAAAGAAATTTGTCCAGTTAGCCCCAAACTCTGCACGAAGTGTTGCACCCATTCCCGAATTTGAGTGTTTTCGACGTTTTCATAATTGATTTGAAATGCGGAAGAGTTTGAACAGCAATGCAATCTCAATTCTCCGTCCCGGACTGTGCTATGTGTGCATAACTCCTTACCAGGAATAAACTCTTGCATAATCCAAGGGTTTTCTACACTGATGGGTAAACTGTTAACAAAGGCTGCTGTTTCTTCTGGGGTTTCGCAGGGTAGTTTGGTTAAATTTAAGCGGCGAACTGAGTCGTAAGCGATATTTTTTAATATATATTTGTGGGTTTCCTGACTAAAATCAAAGTTGATTACTTGTTGTACATCTGTGATTTTAAAGGATTTGGGGACAGATAAACCGAGCGATCGCGCCTTTTCTGTAAAGGCAAATTTATCATCTAGCATCTTCGTCATATCTGCATCAAAGTGGAAAACTTCGCAGTATTCTGAGAGTGCAGGTTTTGCTAATGAGTCGTAATAACTAGCTACAGGGCTGCATACAGGCACATAAACGTTAACTTGCTCTTTTTTAACGATGTCTACCAACGCCTGGATATAGCCTTCTGGGTCTGATTGCGGTGCGGGAACTGTATAAAAAGCACTGACAGCTTTAGAGAATCTATGACCAGATAACCAATATTTGTGACCTTCAATCAGAATAACTCGATGTCCGGCGGCATGGAAGCAACGAGCCAGTTGTAACGCTTTGGTCATTTTAGCGCCACTGACTAAGATAGTCTGAGGATTAGCTGTAACCACCGCTTTTTTGCGGAACGGCGATCGCCAAAGGCGGGGCGTAGCCCATCGCATAATACCCCACAGCAGAGATATCAATACTATCAAAAAGTTCAACGGCAAAGCCAATAATAATAACGTCAGAGTACCCAGGGTCTTAAATAAACCCACTAACTTCACCCCCACACCCGTTGCTACGGTGGGAGATGTCCCCACAGATAATGAAACCGATTGTGCCATAAATCTTTTAATAAAAAAGTAAATTCCTCTAAACTCTGTGTCCTCTGCGCCTCTGTGGTTCAAAAAGTAATTTAACCATAGAAAACCAGAGAGGGAAATGAGGAAGAATTGATCTTCTTCATCTCCCGGATACCTAAATTAACCTACCCTTCTAATTAGGGTGACACCATCTCGGATAGGTAACAGAACCTGCTCTACACGCGGATCGGCGGCTACCACAGCATTAAACTGAGCGATCGCCTCACCGTTGGCGGTGCGTTGTTCTGGGGGTAGATATACTTGTCCCTGCAATAGAGTATTATCTACGCAGATTAACCCCTCACTGGTAATCAAATCATGCTGCAAAATTAGCTGGAAGTATTCTACATACTCCTTTTTATCCGCATCAATGAAAATTAAATCAAATGATTCTTTTCTGGCTGCGAGCTTGTGCAGTGTCTCTAAAGCCGGGGCAACCTCCACAATGATTTTTTTGCCATCAGGAGACTCACTAAAGCAATTCTGGGCAAATTCAGCCACATAGGTATCTACTTCACAGGCGATCAGTACCCCATCACTGGGTAGTGCTTCCGCCATTGCTAAGGCAGAATATCCTGTAAACATTCCTACTTCCAGAATCCGCTTGGCTTTGGTGAGATGAACAAACATTTTTAAGGTCTGTCCTTCCAGATGTCCTGAAAGCATTTCTTGCTCTAATTGAAGCACTGTGGCGCGATCGCTAAAGCGTTTTCCCCAGTCTTCTTGACTAGTTTTTTGCGCTAATGCTTTTAAAGCACTGGATTCGGGAGTAGTGTACTCATCCAAATAGGGATCTAAACCGGCGGCTAATTGCACTCCCTGGCGCAGAGAATCTAATATCTCTGCGGGTACATCACTCTCTTGTGCTAATTTGAGAGTTTTCTGTAACTCAGCGACTAAAATGCTATGGGGCGTTATAGGTCTAGCCATTTCTTTACCGACAACACTGGTCATATCTTTACACCCCCACTAGTTTGGATTCTTGAGTTTCAATATATGCGTTAACTCCTTCTCCGCGACGGGGGTATTCTGCACATAGTTTTTTGTGTTGCACTAAAGCTGCATCCAGTTCTTTACGGGTAAGATCATTCACAAAGAAGCATTCACCAATGGGGCGAGGCATAGCAGCCCGTTGTTTCCCATCTCGTGTTAAGCTAATAGACTCGGTAGCCTCCCACAGCAAATCTCCATCTAGTAGGGGATGATCTAGAGATAAACCGATGCCACTCATTAGGTCGAGAATGCGATCGCGCTCACTTGTAGGAATATAGCCTCTTTCTGCCGCAATGGTTGCAGATAAAGCCATATCTATATTCACCGCGTGACCATGATATAGAGGTACACGAGGCGCTAATTCTAGGGTAGGACTCCAAGTGTGTCCATAAGCAATCACCCGATCCAAATCAAGTTCATGCAGATTAGGAGTCTCTAACTCCAGCATCGTCTTGATAGCTTCGTAGTTAACTTTATGAGCAATCTCTTTGATTTCTGGTGTAGCATTCACGTGTCCAAAGTGAGTCGCTAGTAATTCTTCTCCATGTTTATAGAGTAGTTCAAATACCTCTGAGTTAGACACTACAGCAATTTTTACTAACTCTGCCATACCATTGCGGACTTGATCCGTTGGCAAAGTCTTCAAAAATGAGAAGTCTAGAATCACTTTCAAAGGTGCATGATATGCGCCCAAACGATTTTTTAACTTGCGATGATTAACTGCTACTTTAATCGCTACCCCAGCATCAATTAAACCAATTAAGGTTGTAGGAACGCGAATATAGTTACTCTTGCGACGGTATGCAGCACAAGCAAATCCAGCCACATCAGTCACTAAACCACCACCCACAACTAACACTGGTTCTTTACGAACTAAGCCAAAGTCGGAAAAAGCATCGACAATTTTTTCAAAAGTTTCTAAGCTTTTCGCTGGTTCACTAATAATGATGGGAAATACTGTCAGATCAATATCGTAATGCTTAAAATATGACCTGATTTCCTTGCCATAAAGTTCGTAAACATTGGCATCAATCACAGTCAAACAGCGTCCGAATTTGCTATAGCTATCAGCAATTTCTCGGTTTTCAATATTAAATGCACCATTCACATAGACAAGACTAAAATCAATCTTTTCGTAACCTTCTACATGAAATGCGGTTTCTGTAGCTTGAAAGGATGCTTGTACTTTATTCATGTTTTTTGACCTAATTCCAACTAAAAAAATGTGAGATTGCGGGAATTATTTCCCTTGACTTTAATCCTGTAACTTGAGATTAAAGACACAACAAAATGGGCTTCTGATTAAAAAGCTAAAGTCTATTACTGACTGGTAATGTTATTTAACAACACCATTCATTTTTGTAAATTTTTTGGGTGACCTTTAATTTAAGGCTACCTCCAAACCAATCAACTACTACTTTTTGGAAGATGGTTGACTGTCATGGGGAAATTATATCGTAACTCAGATATAATCCACTATCTTTAAGTTGAGTGGCTTTCCGATTGTGAGATTTCGTAAAAATCCTATCCTGGAGAAATATTCGTATCGCTGATCTCCAAGCTTTAATTTGAGATGAGAACTCTGATTAATCTTTAATTCGCTGTTTTTGAGCATGACTATCAAACCTTATATTGCTAAACTCGCTACATTCTATTTGGCTGAGAATGACAGTGAATCTCTCCGAATTTTTCCGGAATTTTACTTAATTCCACTGTGTTTGACTCTAGCAATTGTCCTAACGTTGAACTTGGGAAAACTCCTGTTTTAATCAACTACTCGGTCTATTTACGGCTGACATTAATCCTCTGGTGGCTGTTTTTTAGTATTAGAGAAAAATACCTCAAAAGGCAATGTAATTCCTCTGTTGTTCAGTCAAGTTACTACTCAGTACTCTGAATACTAGAATCAGGTATATCTGAGTGAATTGTTACAACACTTTACATTTATTAAGGAATGGTTCTCTATTAAAAAAATTCCAAGTTTCCTTGAACTACTTGTTTTATGGCGATTTAAGCCGTTTTGGTTTAAACCTACCGGAAATTTACTGGGGAGTAAATTAAAGCAAGTACACAAAACATAACATTATCCTAATACAAGTAATAACAAATGTAAATATGTACACTGCAAACTTTATTAAAACAACGGAAAACTCAGGGTTATAGCCTTTATAATCACGCTGAAGCTTTGGCGATCGCCTAGCGTCGTCAATTCTCACTCATACTTGAGATAACATAGCTTTCATTCAGATTAGGGATAATGTGTATAAAATAACCACCAGGATTTTAAATCACAAAAATCCTCTTAGCCGTGATTCGTATCACTACCTACCATTGAGATGTTACTAATAATCAGAATCTAGAACCCCATCCCCAAACGCCATGGGATATCAAACCTCCATTTTGGAACCTTCCGGGTTTAATCTGAATTGAGTATTTTTCCCCATTAAGCAGCTACATCCGGTGAATACAAATACTGCTGAAACCCGATAAACACTTCACTAATATTCGCCACGCTTCCTAGTTCTGCCACCGCATCACGGACAGCATGATATTTTAACTCCAAGAGTTGAGGTAATTTCCCTCGATCCAGTTCCCCGACTCCCGCTTGAATATATTGCTCTAGTACAAAGTCGAGAAATTCTTGCTGTTTGCCTGTATATCGAGAGAAAATTAAGGATTTATGAGCAATGACTCGCTCTCGGCGGCTCATGGGTGTAAAAGCATAGGCGATATAAGCCAGAACATCATATAAATCGCTTTTTTCAGCATCAATCAGGCGACTAATTTCCGTTAGTTCTTCCTCGCCATAACCCTTTTCCGAAAGTCCTGTTAATAGAGCTTTACGAGTATCGGGACGACTCCAAATTGTGCGTAATTCGGCTTCATTTTGGAATAATTCGGGAATTTCGCCAAAGAGACGTTCTACAAATTCAGTAGCGCTCATGGGTTTACCTTCTGGACTCCAAAAGCTGGTAGATATCCGGTGCTGAAGGGTGCGTTCTTTGCCATCGGCGAGTTTGATTTTAATGGTGTGGGGGGAATCCCTTGTGTTTTCCTGGCGTTCTGTGGTAGTATGAGCTTTTGATGATGGTAACTTCTGTTCACTTCTAGATGTGACAGTTACTGCTTCATTGGGTTCGCCATCCCATTGCGGATCATTAAAGTTTTTGTAGGCTTTGACAAAATCGTAAATAGTGAAGTAGTCTTTGCCTTCAAACAGGCGAGTCCCTCTACCTATAATCTGTTTAAATTCAATAATCGAGTTGATGGGGCGCATGAGTACGATGTTGCGAACATTCCGCGCATCAACCCCAGTAGAAAGCTTTTGAGAAGTGGTGAGAATGGTGGGAATATTTTTCTCGTTGTCTTGAAAGGTGCTGAGATATTGTTCACCGAGTTTCCCATCATCGGCGGTGACGCGGACACAGTAATTAGGATTACTGCTCATCTTCATTTGGTTGATTAAATCCCGCACAACCAGCGCGTGGTCTTGGTTAGCGCAAAATACCAGAGTTTTTTGATTCTGGTCAATTTCTGACATGAATAATTGTACTCGGTAGGCTTCCCGTTGATTAATTTCAATGGTGCGGTTGAAATCGGACTCGGTGTAAGTTTTGGCTGTATCTATTTCACCTGCGATTAATTCATCTGCGGGACTGTAAATATATTCGTCTAGGTTAGTTTCGATTTGCTTGACTTTAAAGGGAGTCAGAAAGCCATCATTTATACCGTCTTTGAGGGCGTAGGTATAGACTGGCTCGCCAAAGTAGGCGTAGGTATCGGCGTTATTGTCGCGTTTGGGTGTGGCGGTGAGTCCCAGTTGCACGGCGGGCGAGAAGTATTCTAAAATACCGCGCCAGGTGCTTTCGTCACTAGCTCCGCCTCGGTGACATTCATCAATAATAATGAAGTCGAAAAAGTCGGGGGGATAGTCGCTGAAGTTGGCGGTGTTGTCTTCGACTTCACTCAGACTACTGCTTGTCTTGGTCATGAAGGTTTGGAAAATGGTAAAGAAGACACTACCATTTTTAGGAACTCGTCCCCGTTTTTTGATAGCTTCGGGATCTATGCGGACTAAAGCATCATCGGGAAAAGCGGAAAAGGAGTTATAGGCTTGGTTGGCGAGGATGTTCCGGTCTGCTAAAAATAGTATTCGCGGGCGACGGGTGGGGGTTTGGCTGAGGTTCCAGCGACTTTGAAAGAGTTTCCAAGCTAGTTGAAAAGCGACGAAGGTTTTACCGGTTCCTGTAGCCATTGTTAGCAATATGCGGTTTTTGCCTTGAGTAATGGCTTCTAAGACGTGTTTTATGGCATTGTGTTGATAATATCGAGTTTCCCATGTACCGCTACGGTCTTCAAAGGGAACATTGGCAAAGCGTTCGCGCCATTGTTTAACTTGGCTGGTTTCAAGTTCGCTCAACCCCCAGGTGTCTTTCCACAGTTGTTCGGGTGTGGGGTATTGGCTGATGTAACCTTCTGCGCCTGTGTGCATATCTACTTGGTAAATTCCCACACCGTTTGTAGAGTAGGCGAATCGAGTCTGCAATTTTTCGGCGTATTTTTTGGCTTGTGCTAAACCTGCGGTATCTGGTAAGTCGCGTTTTTTGGCTTCGATGACGGCGAGTTTTTCCCCACGATAAACCAGGAGATAATCAGCATATTCTGGATGAGCGCGTTTACCGTTACCAATTAAACGTCCTGGGGCGATGACTTCCCGGCGAATGCGACTATTTTCTACGATTCCCCAGCCGGCGGTTTTGAGTGCGGGGTCAATTAGTTCGGCGCGGGTTTCGGCTTCGCTCAACCTAGAGGTTTCGGCTTCGCTCAACCTAGAGGTTTCGGCTTCATTCATTGTTTAGAGTTGAGGTGGGGAATTACCTGGATAAATCCAGTCTGAAAGGCTTTGTCATAAGTAATGACGGGTAAATTTTCCAGTTCAGCTTGAGCCATGATCATCCGATCAAAAGGATCTCGATGGGGAATAGGTAGAGTACCTGCTCTCAGTGCATGAGCTGAAGTTATGGGAAGTTCAATAAATCTTGCTTGGTGTAATATCTGTGAATATTTCTCCAGGATTTCTTTTGCTTCCGGTAGTTTTCCTATGCGGTATTTGGTCGCAATTTCCCAAGGGGAAACACTACTAACAAAAATATGATTATCTGGGTTACTAATAATTTTTCGACAATTTTTATCCAGTTTTGGGTCATCAAAAAGCCACCATAATAATATATGGGTATCAATTAGGTAGCTTATTCCCATTCCTGGAGTTCCTCTTCCGGTAAGGGTTCAAAAAAAGCCTCACTAAGTTTTCCTTTTAATAACCCAGGGGTGCGCTGTTCGACTTCGCTCACTGCAAGGGGTTGGGTAGCTTCTCGACTTAAACCTAAGCGAAAGTAATGAATAAGATCATAGATTTCTGCAAGTTTTTCTTCGGGAATGTCTTGCAGCTCTTGGATAATTTTCTTGATCAGCATAAGTCAAACCTCTGGTATTTGGGGTTTTATTGGGTTTGTGCTTCGTTTATTATGGCTTATCTTTAGAATACAGCAGTCTGTTTTTAAACAAGCGATTATCACCCGGTTAGATAAAGTCACTGCTTACAGCACTTCCGGCAGCTATGAGGTACATTCTCAAGGCTGAAAGCTATGATAGGAGAGGGACAAGGAGAAAAATTGTATTGCCTAATAGCCGGAAGTGCTGTATGCTGCTTTTTCCTCCTTGGCAATTGTTGCTGTGTCTGCGGTGGTCGGTGAGCGACTTGTACTGAGCGACTTGTACTGAGCGCAGTCGAAGTAAGTCGAAGTAAGTCCAACCGTGAGTTCTCCTGTGAAGGCTTTTTGGAGGATGGATTGTTTGAGTTCTTTTAATGCGGCGATTTTTTGGCGGTAGATATTTTCGAGGCGTTGGGTTTCTGTTTCGAGTGCGCGAAACTCTGAAACTAAAAATTTCTGAACTTCTACAGGAGGCAAAATAATCTGTATTTCCTTCATTGATAAGCTTGATAAATTGGCTTGCCTAACTCCGCGAGAAGAATTATATAAAGCATTCAAAAAATATTTAGTTCTCAATAAATGTAAAAAGAATTTTTTATCTAAATAACTAGTATCAATATTAATAAATTTAACAATTCGCTGATTAAGAAGAAGTATGTTTGTCGTTTTTGGAACTTCAACTGTATATCCATAATCTTCTTTATCAACTGTTCCTGTTAGAGACATTATTAAATCACCTTCTGAAACAATATATTTTGCATAAAGTTCTCGAAATTCATTTGGATAAAAGACTGGTTTTCTTTCTAGGTCGAGAATATTTTGATATAAATTACCCATTCGGATTAGTTGTACATCGGAAGAATTGACTGTATCGGTACTTTTAAAAGCAAATCCATTAAGAAAATCACATACATCTCCTAACTTCTTATTTATCCATCCGTCACCTTTTTGGGTAAAAATGCCGTTGAGATAGCTTTCAAAGAGTTCGCGGGCGTTGGTGAGGTTCTTTTCTGAGTTGGCGATCGCTCTATCAATCCCCTCAAATGCCTCATCCAAAATTTCCACAATCCGCTTTTGCTCAATAATTGATGATGGAATTATTACTAACTCACTATGAACACTATTTCTATTAAGTGTTGGAACTCCAACTCCACTCGCAAAACGTTTGAGATCAAATTTGTTGAGTAAATAAAATATAAAGCGCGGATCATTACCGTGAAAGTCTTTTACATAAAGAGTCGTATTGAGAGGCCAAAAATCTTCAGTAATAAAAAAAACAGACCCAATACTTCCACTTCGACCAGTAACTACACCTGGAGCGAATGATTTAGCTTCTGTATGACTATCAATACAACCACTAGAGCTAATTAGAGGATAATTACCTTTCTCTCTCTGATTTTTGGGAAGGTCAAAGCCCCTTTGAAGAGTACAAACTTCACCCAATTCTTTCTCAACCCAACCAGATATAGTCATATTTCCTTAATCCTCTGCTGGTTGAGCGGAGTCGAAACCAGCATTTTTATAATGTGAATCATTCTGACACTCTGCCAAAATACGAAGACGTTCCCAATTACTATTCATTAAGGTAATCTTTTTAGCCCTGCTCCACCCCTGAACCTGTTTTTCACGATAAAAAGCATCAGCCACATGATCATACTGTTCTGCATAAACTAACTTTACAGGCGATCGCTTTTTAGTATGATTTGCACCCAAACCATTGTTATGTTCCCATAAACGACGAGGCAAATCCTTTGTGCTTCCTGTATAAAAAGAACCATCAGCACATTCTAGAATATACATATAAGGCATTATTTGACCTCGTGAAAAAAACGGACTTCGACTCCGCTCAGTCCTCATCTTTGTCTTTACTCAGCCCTCATATCTGAAACCCGGTGGTTGAGCGGAGTCGAAACCACGATCCCCCCAATAGTTGCCAAAATCTCGGCACTCTCCTGATCTAAAACTGCAATTTCATCTAAAATTTCTTGGGGTTCTCGTAATATTGCTTCCTCGGCTTTATGCGGATTCTTCACCGATAAATCAAAACTCTCCTGGTCAATATCCGCAATATCCACTAACCAAGACTTCTTATACTCAGAAAACCTAGACTGTAGCTCGACAAACTCCCGCAAATCCTCATCATTTAGGGAATTAGTTTTCCCCATATTCCGCCCCGGATCGAGTTGATAATACCAAATCTTCCGAGTAGGTGTACCCTTCTCAAAAAATAAAACAACAGTTTTCACCCCCGCACCGATAAAAGTCCCACTGGGACAATCCAAAATTGTGTGCAGATTACAACTACTCAAAAGCTCTTGACGCAGCGCCCGCGAAGCATTATCAGAATTAGAAAGGAAGGTATTTTTAATTACTACCGCCGCCCTACCGCCAACCTTGAGGATTTTGATGAAATGCTGCAAAAATAGAAAGGCGGTTTCCCCAGTCTTAATGGGAAAATTTTGCTGTACTTCTTTGCGTTCCTTCCCCCCAAAGGGCGGATTAGCCAAGATGACATCAAACCGATTTTTGTCCTGAATATCACTGAGATTTTCGGTCAAAGTATTAGTATGAATGATATTCGGCGCATCAATGCCATGCAAAATCATATTCATGATGGCAATTACATAGGCTAAACTCTTCTTTTCCTTCCCTGTAAAAGTCTGATTTTGGAGAATATCTAGCTGTTTTGTGGTTAGATTCCCGTGACGTAAATAGTCGTAGGTTTCGCACAAAAACCCCCCGGAACCGCAAGCACCATCATAAATGCGATCGCCTATTTTCGGCCTGACCACCTGAATCATTGCGCGAATCAACGGACGGGGTGTGTAATATTCACCACCATTCCGCCCCGCATTCCCCATCTTTTTAATTTTCCCTTCATAGAGATGGGATAACTCATGTTTCTCCTGCTGGGATTGGAACCGCAGTTCATCGACATATTCCAACGCATCCCGCAAACTATAGCCGCTTTGAAACCTATTCTTAATCTCAGTAAAAATCTCGCCAATTTTATATTCAATTGTGTTTGGACTGGTCGCCCGTTCTTTGAAACCTTGTAAATATGGAAATAACGTCCCGTTGACATAATCAATCAAATCATCACCAGTCAACGCCTGATCATGATTCACCTTACCATCCGCCCCTTTCGGAGCCGCCCACACTGACCACTGATGCGCCTGATCAATAATAAATTGATATGATTTACCCATTAACTCGGCTGACAGCGCCCTTTCCTGCTCCAAATCATCCAAATATTTGAGAAACAGTAGCCAAGAAGTTTGCTCTGTATAATCTAACTCTGTAGTGCAACCCGCCTCTTTCCAGAGAACGTCATCAATATTTTTAAAGGTTTGCTCGAACATTTAGCCTGGCTGGGGAATTTTGGACGACAATTCGGCGTAATCTTCAAAATTGCCTAACTTCAGATTATACAAGTATTCCAGCCGTTCTCAATGCTAAGATTTTACCAATCGGGATGACTGGATTCGAACCAGCGGCCCCTTCGTCCCGAACGAAGTGCGCTACCAAGCTGCGCCACATCCCGCCACAATAAATACCCACATATTATATCATGTCGTGAACAAAAATGATAAATATCTTAACTCAGAGCTTTGCTTGCTAGGATGAGACTTGTATAACTTCAAATATAAGGGCAGATTGTGACTGTTAAACCAGACTGGTTGCGAGTAAAAGCGCCTCAGTGGGAGCGCGTTGGTAACGTTAAAGAAATTTTGCGGGATTTAGCGCTCAATACAGTTTGTGAGGAAGCGTCCTGTCCGAATATTGGTGAGTGCTTTCAAGCTGGTACGGCGACATTTTTAATTATGGGTCCGGCCTGTACCCGCGCTTGTCCCTATTGTGATATTGATTTTGAGAAAAAACCCCAAGCCCTGGACCCCACAGAACCAGCCAGACTAGCGGAAGCTGTGCGCCGAATGGGTCTGAATCATGTGGTAATTACTTCTGTGAACCGGGATGATTTACCTGATGGTGGTGCGGCTCAATTTGTGCGGTGCATTGAAGGGGTGCGTGCTGTGTCGCCGAAAACGACTATTGAGGTGTTAATTCCGGATTTATGCGGTAATTGGCAAGCTTTGGAAATCATTTTAGCAGCTGCGCCAGAGGTAATTAACCACAATACAGAAACTATTGAGCGGTTATATCGCCGGGTGCGTCCCCAAGGAAACTATCAGAGGACTTTGGAATTACTCCACCGTTCTCGCAACATCGCCCCAGGGATCTATACTAAATCCGGAATTATGGTGGGACTAGGTGAAACAGATGCGGAAGTTCGCCAAGTTATGCAAGACCTCCGCTCTGTGGATTGTGACATATTGACTATTGGACAGTATCTCCAACCCAGCGCCAAACACTTGCAAGTTAATGATTTTATCACTCCGGAGCAATTTGCAGCCTGGCAGAAATTCGGGGAAGAAATCGGATTTTTACAAGTTGTTTCATCTCCGTTGACAAGAAGCTCATACCATGCAGAGCAAGTCCGGGAATTAATGGAACGTTACCCGCGTTAACTGGGGTGTGATATTTAGATAGTAGGAAATATTGATGATAGCGGTGCAGAAAACTACTATAGCTATTTTGGGTGCAGGTGCTTGGGGTCAGGCTTTAGCAGACTTAGCCAGTCAGAACGGCCATGAGGTGCGTGTGTGGTCACGTCGGGGATCAGCCACTCTGGAAGCAGTGATCTCAGGTGCGGAAATCATTCTATCAGCGATCGCCATGAAAGGGGTAAGTGATCTAGTCTCTCAAGTCAAATCTATACCCCTTTCCCCAAACACAATTTTAGTTACAGCTACCAAAGGCTTAGATCCCCAAACCACCTCTACACCCTCACAAATTTGGCAAATAGCATTCCCCGATCATCCAGTGGTAGTATTATCGGGACCAAATTTATCTCAAGAAATCCAAGAATCATTACCAGCAGCAACAGTAGTGGCTAGCGAAAACACAGCTGCGGCGGAACTGGTACAACTGGTCTTTTCTTCGCCTATTTTTCGGGTATATACCAATCCTGACCCCATCGGTGTAGAACTAGGGGGAACATTAAAAAATATTATGGCGATCGCCGCCGGTGTGTGTGATGGCTTACATCTAGGAACCAACGCCAAAGCCGCATTAGTCACCCGTGGACTCACAGAAATGGTTCGCATCGGCCAGAGTTGGGGTGCAAAGACGGAAACATTTTATGGTTTATCCGGTCTAGGAGACTTGTTAGCAACTTGCAACAGTCCTCTCAGTCGCAATTACCAAGTGGGTTATCAAATGGCTAGTGGTAAAACATTAACAGAAATTCTCGCACACACAGCCGGAACAGCTGAAGGTGTCAACACTTGCCAAGTGTTAGTGCAACGCGCCCAGCAATATACCATTCCCATCCCCCTGACCCAGCAAGTTTATCGCCTACTCCAAGGTGAAATCACACCCCGTCAGGCATTAGAAGAATTAATGTTACGAGATATCAAGCCAGAGTATCACTATTGAAACTCATTCCTAGCAGTTTAATCAGGCCGCCTGCGTGTATACTAGCTAATTGATGACAACCTAACACTTGTATTAATTCCTGAATAATCCCTAGAAAAAAAATCATAAATTATCTGGATATTACTTTCCTACCCATGTAGATATAACCATGCTGATGATCAATATACATTCTTACTAACAAGTGTTTTTACCAGTTATTAACATAACCACCAACACTTGCTTATGTAGAACTGCTAACTAGGAACTTTATGATCATCTAAAGCCTAGATCGAGATTTGAATAGCTATTGGTTCAATTCAGACCCTCTACCGATACAGTTCGGAATGAGTGTGAGAAAATTTTAGTATATTTTTTTTGCTAAAAATTGTACTGAAAATCTCAACCGTGTTAGTTCATCTTGAATCACGGGAACAATAGCAACAGTGTAATTAGCTGACCGTAATCTATTGTTACCTGGAGCCATTGAAACGAGCCTTATGCCAGCAACATCTTTTTACGCAGATGCCGCTTCTAATACCAAAGATTCCCACCCGGCTTTGGATGAAGAACTCATTATTGATGATGCTGAGTTATCGGCAGAAGATATCCAAGAGTTGGAAGTAGCTGCGGTTGACCCTGCTAACCTTGCTGGGAATACTAACCGTCGTAGTACAGACTTAGTACGTCTATATCTTCAGGAAATTGGGCGGGTGCGGCTGTTAGGGCGGGATGAAGAAGTTTCCGAAGCCCAAAAAGTTCAACGCTACTTGCGGATGCGAACGATCTTAGCCACCGCCGCCAAGCAAGGAGATGAAGTCATTGCACCATACCTGAAATTAATTGAAGTGCAAGAGCGACTGTCATCGGCACTAGGACACCGCCCGTCTTTAGAACGGTGGGCTAGCACTGCTGAGATAAATCTTGCGGATCTTAAACCCACTTTAGCCAATGGTAAGCGGCGCTGGGCAGAAATTGCGGAATTGACAGTGGAAGAACTGGAGAAAGTCCAAACTCAAGGACTCCACGCCAAAGAACACATGATCAAGGCAAATTTGCGCTTGGTAGTGTCAGTGGCGAAAAAATATCAAAATCGCGGTTTAGAATTATTAGACTTGGTTCAAGAAGGGACTTTAGGTTTAGAAAGAGCCGTAGAAAAATTTGACCCCACCAAGGGATACCGCTTTAGTACCTATGCTTATTGGTGGATTCGTCAGGGAATTACCAGAGCGATCGCCACATCAAGTCGCACAATTCGCCTCCCTGTTCATATCACCGAAAAACTCAACAAAATTAAAAAAGCTCAACGCAAAATTGCCCAAGAAAAAGGCCGGACACCCACTTTAGACGATTTAGCAACTGAGTTAGAAATGACACCAACCGCAGTGCGGGAAGTATTACTCAGAGTCCCCCGTTCCGTTTCCTTAGAAACCAAAGTTGGTAAAGATAAAGACACCGAATTAGGGGAATTACTAGAAACCGACTGCATTACCCCAGAAGAAATGTTAATGCGAGAATCTTTACAAAAAGACTTGCATAGTTTGTTGTCAGATTTAACCAGCCGTGAGCGGGATGTAATTCTCATGCGCTTTGGCTTATCCGATGGTCATCCCTATTCCTTAGCCGAAATTGGCCGCGCTCTGGATTTATCTAGAGAAAGAGTCCGTCAAATCGAATCCAAAGCCTTGCAAAAACTCCGCCAACCCAAACGGCGCAACCTTATCCGCGATTATCTGGAATCCTTAAGTTAGTCAATAATGGCGACAAATTTGATCTACACAAGGGCGCTAATTCTGTCTGCTCTTGTGTAAAATCTGCCGTCATTATATAAAATATAAATTAAAATTCTTCTACCACCTTATATAAAAAATCTCCGAGAAAGAAAGTAGAGACGTTATAGCAATCGCCAGGGAAGTTAGGACAGAAACAAATAATAAAACCTTTACAATGTCAGAGTTTCAAGCCCTACCCTTCGGGATGCTACGCAAACGAGTTACTTCGACTTCGCTCAGGGCGAGCCTATTCCCTGTTCCCTGTTCCCTGTTCCCTGTTCCCTGTTCCCTGTTTCCTGTTTCCTGTTCCCTGTTCCCTGTTCCCTGTTCCCTGCTATACATCGAACATCTCTACAAGGGTTTGAGAAAACGCATATTTAATTTTCCGATATTTCTCTTGATGACCAATCTTAATGACCGTGTTGATTTTGATAGTCCTTGGAAAGAAATTCTAGAAGCATATTTTCCCCAGGCCATGCAATTCTTTTTCCCAGAAACTGCGGCGTTAATTGACTGGGAACGCCCCTACGAATTTCTCAACAAAGAATTTCAACAAATCGCCCGTGAAGCAGAACAAGGTAAACGATATGCTGACCAATTAGTCAAAGTTTGGCAAATTGGAGGACAAGAACTGTGGTTATTAGTTCATGTAGAAATTCAGGCGCAAAAAGAAGATAATTTCAGTAAGCGGATGTTCACCTATAACTTTCGCATCTTTGACCGTTTCGACCAACCAGCAATTAGCTTGGCTATTCTCTGTGACACCAACCAAGAATGGCGACCCAGGAACTACAGTTACAATTATCCCCACACCCGCTTAAACTTTGAATTTGGGAGCGTCAAACTTTTAGATTACAAAGCTAGTTGGGAGAATTTGGAAAATAACAATAATCCCTTTGCGACAGTAGTCATGGCGCATTTAAAAACTCAGGAAACGCGCTCATCACCCGCAGAACGTAAAATTTGGAAATTCCGCTTAATTCGCCGTTTATACGATTTAGGCTTACAAGAGCAAGATATTCGCAACCTCTATCGATTCATTGATTGGGTTATGATTTTACCAAAAGCATTAGAAAATCAATTCTGGGACGAATTTAAACAATTTGAGCAGGAGCGGACTATGAGATATGTCACCACAGGCGAACGCATAGGCTACGAGCGGGGAAAAGAAGAGGGAAAGCAAGAAGGGCGACAAGAAGGCCGACAAGAAGGCCGACAAGAAGGCGAACAAGCGATTATTTTGAAATTACTGAAAAGAAGAGTAGGTGAATTGTCACCAGAAATACAACAGCGCATCCAATCGCTTTCTGTGAATCAATTAGAAAATCTTGGCGAAGCTTTACTGGATTTTACAAGTATGGCAGATATACTTAACTGGTTGGAAACAAATTAACAGTGGGAAAAAATCAATCGTCCTATTTAAATAAAGTTAAGTTTCAGAATCAATGATCATTGATGCCTTAATAATATTTCGCAATAAGACATGATTGTTGCAAATCGCCCTGAGAATTTGCTATATTCTCAATTAATAGGCTTTGTTGAGAAAAATTAGTATGACTGTTTACACATCTACTTCACTTAAAGCAGAACTGAATGATCGAGGCTGGCGTTTAACACCGCAGCGAGAAACAATTCTCCACATTTTTCAAGAACTTCCCCAAGGTGAACATCTCAGCGCCGAGGATCTTTATCATCGATTAGAAACGGAAGGGGAAGGGATCAGTCTTTCCACCATTTATCGCACGTTGAAATTGATGGCCCGTATGGGGATTTTACGGGAATTAGAATTAGGAGAAGGACATAAGCATTACGAAATTAACCAGCCTTACCCCCATCATCATCATCACTTGATTTGTGTGAAATGCAACTCCACCATTGAGTTTAAAAACGACTCAATTTTAAAAATTGGGGCAAAAACTGCTCAAAAAGAAGGATTTCACCTGCTGGATTGCCAAATGACAATCCACGCAGTTTGTCCTCAATGTCAACGCTCGCTTATGCCTTTGTAGTCAATAAATGATCTTCACATCTAGAGCGGATGTTAAAAACGTCCGCCTCTGATATCACTGAGACTGATGCCATAATGCTCTTGAGCTTGCTTGATGGCTATTTTAGTATCATCGGCCATCACACCATTGAGATTACCTTGATAGAAACCCTGTTCTCGTAGTCGCCTTTGGATTTCCAAGATACTAAATTCACTCTGGGCAGGAGTATCAATTACACTATATAGTTTAGCTCTGGTAGTGGGGCCAGCGATGCCACTGACAGCTAAGTAATTCGCAGCTTGAAATTGACTGACAGCAGCCGCAGTCTGGGAATCAAAATATCCATTTGGTGTTCCCTGAAGATATCCGGCTTGAATCAAATGTTGCTGAACTAGCCTGACTGCTTCACCTTGATGACCAACACTGAGATTATCTGTATTTACTATCTGTATGGGAGGAGTATTTTCTCCGCCAACAGCAACATCTGGTAATTTGCTGAGTGTTGCAGAGCCAACCATACCATCAACATCTAATTGATAAGCTTCTTGGAACCGCATCACGGCTTGTTCGGTAATTGGTCCAAATACCCCTGTGGCTTGAGCAGAATAGAAACCTGCAACTCGCAACCGTTCTTGTAATATCTTGACTTGTTCGCTTTGATCACCTCTTTTCAGGAAGTGAGGATTAGGGCTTGTTGGATTTACCACAGCACTAATAATTTTAGTTGAGACGTTCTCTGTGCTGGCTGTAGTATCAAAAGGTGTACTGGCTGTAGTCAGTTTTGGCAGTTGTGAATTGACTGATGTGTGGCTAGAACTCTGTGGTTGTGCAGAGGAGGTTTCTAATTTTTGCCTAGTCATGATTCCCACAATTCCATCAACGACTAAACCATGAGCTGCTTGAAAACGCCGCACAGCATCTTCTGTGGAGAAGTCATAGACTTGGGTGATGGGAGCTTGATAAAAGCCGGAGTGTTGCAATTGTTCTTGGAGATTCCGCACTGAGGGTCCTTGGTCTCCACGCTCTAATGCTAAGACGCTGCTGACAGAACTGAGAATAGATAAAGCCAGGGCTAGGGGTAACAAATGTCTCCAGGCTTTACTGGAAAAGCGTTTCCAATCTGGTGCAGATGCTTTGTTTAATAAGGTACTGAGGGATACTAATTCACTGGATGCGGTGTTTTCATAAGCATCAGCTAAATACAAATACGCAAGGTTGTCCATATCTGTTTCTTAAATCAATTATTGTTCTTCAATAGTTGCTTCGGCTTGATGTACAAGATTTCGCAAGTCGTCTAATGTCTGTATATTTACATCCTGCCATAAATTTCGCTGGTGTGCTTCTAGTAGTTTTTCAGCAATATCACGCATTGCCCAAGGGTTCTTTTGTTGAATAAATTCAGAGACTACAGGATCTTGTAAATAGGCCTGCGTGATGCCTTGATACATATAGTCTTCGACACATTGGGCGGTAGCATCGTAGGCAAATAAATAATCGACGGTGGCGGCCATTTCAAATGCACCTTTGTAGCCGTGGCGCATCATTCCTTCTATCCATTTGGGGTTGACGACGCGAGAACGATATACCCTAGCAATTTCTGCGGAGAGTTTCCGTACACGCGGCTGCGCGGGAATGGAATTATCACCAAAATAGGTTTGCGGGTTTTTGCCTTGAAGCGATCTCACTGCTGCTGTTAAACCGCCTTGGAATTGGTAATAATCATCAGAATCGAGGATGTCGTGTTCGCGGTTGTCTTGGTTGTGTAAGACAATTTGCATTTGTCCTAAACGTTGCTCAAAGGCTTCTGGGGCAGAAATTCCCACTAATTCCCCTTGAGATTCGGGGGCGGTGGTGTAAGCGTAGCAACTCCAGTTAATATAAGCATTGGCTAAATCTTGATCATCTTCCCAGTTTTGTGATGCCATAAGTCCTTGGAGTCCCGCACCATAAGCACCTGGTTGAGAACCAAAAACGCGGTATTGCGATCGCACATTGGCGGCTTCTGCACTCAAACCTTGTTGCATCCAAAAATCAGTATCTTGGTTCACTTGCACAGCCAGGGGATTATACTCTGAAGATTCATCTAGTGCGGCTACTGCTGTTACAGCTTGCTGGAATAAATCAATTAAATTGGGAAAAGCGTCTCGGAAAAATCCCGAAATTCTTAAGGTGACATCGACACGGGGACGACCCAAAATAGTTAAAGGTAAAATTTCAAAGTCTACAACCCGCCTGGCTGCACCATCCCACACCGGACGCACACCCAACAAAGCTAAAGCCTCGGCGATATCATCACCACCCGTTCGCATAGTTGCAGTTCCCCAGAGGGATAAACCCAAAGTTTGAGGATATTCGCCGTTTTCTTGGGTGTAACATTCAATCAGGTTTTCTGCGGCTTTGCGACCGACATCCCAAGCGGTTTCTGTGGGAATCGCGCGAATATCCACTGAATAAAAGTTTCTGCCGGTGGGGAGGACTTCCGGACGACCCCTTGTCGGTGCGCCGGAGGGGGCGCTGGGAATGTATTTACCATCCAGTCCGTGGAGTAAGTTGGCAATTTCCTCGTGGGTTTGTTGTAAGGCGGGAAGGAGTTTGCTGTTGATCCAGTTAAGAATGGGAGTGTGGGGAGTGTGGGGGGTGTGGGGGGTGTGGGAGGTGTGGGAGGTGTGGGAAGTGTGGGAGGTGTGGGAGGTGTGGGGATTGAGGAGTTGTTCTACTAATTCGGCTGCGTGTGCTTCGAGGATTTCCACTGCATCGCCGACAGTGCGGCAGATTTTGGGGTTTTTGCTGGCTAAAATTTGTTGGTCAAGTTGTGATAACTCTGTGGCGAAATTTGTGGTTAGGGGGTCGAAGTCTAAACCCCAATCTGTGCAGATAGCGCGGGTAATACCTATAGAATAACGGTTGGGAATGCGGGCGATCGCCACGATTAGATCTCGCAGTTGTCGCCCTTGGGGACATTGACCAAAAATGTGTAAACCGTCCCGAATTTGGGCTTCTTTCAATTCACACAGATAGCCGCCGAGAAAATTCAAAATTACGGATTCAAACTTTAAAATATCCGTTTCTTCGGCAATTCCTAAATCTTTATGTAGATTTTCGGCAATGACTAATTCCCGAATGCGATCGCTAATTACTGGTACACGGGTGGGATCTAAACTTTCCGCCTCGTAATATTCATCCACCAAATTTTCTAACTCTTGCAAAGCCCCATACAATTCTGCTCGCGTCATCGGCGGTGTCAGGTGGTCTAAAATCACAGCTTGGGCGCGACGTTTAGCCTGAGAACCTTCACCAGGGTCATTGACAATAAACGGATAAAAATGGGGAAGTGCGCCAAAGGCTACCTCTGGATAACAACTACTAGACAAAGCCACACTTTTACCCGGTAGCCATTCTAAATTGCCATGTTTACCCACATGAACTACAGCATCAGCATCAAAACATTCCCGCACCCAATAATAAAAAGCTAAATAATCATGGGTCGGCACTAAATCCGGTGCATGATAATTCAAACTAGGGTCAAGATCATAACCCCGTGATGGCTGAATCCCTATAAAGATGTTACCCAACTGCATACCGGGAACGGGGCGTTGGGTGTGGGGGGTGTGGGGAGTGTGGGGAGTGTGGGGGGTGTGGGGGGTGTGGGAGGTGTGGGGGGTGTGGGG
>NZ_JAYGHG010000041.1:0-40704 GCF_034931085.1 Nodularia harveyana UHCC-0300
TCCAACTACAACAGAAATGGTTGATAAACTAATCTCAGTTGCACTCGACTTAATCAATCCTCAACATTTAAGAAACTGGTTTGCTAGTTGCTGCTACTGTACTTCATAATAGCCGGAAATGCTGTATAACTTTACCAAGCAGATAAAGCTAACTTACACCTCTTCAGAATTAGCTGCTAGAAACATCCTCTGAATATTTTCTCGCTTCTTCAACCCAGCTATCAAATAAAACTTGATTATTCTTAACCCACTCTTGGGCATGACCACGGACATCTGATATCCTACCTTCCCCCTCCTTGAACAGTTGATTTTGGACATTGATATCGTCAATGGGAATCTGGATAAGTTCAAAAAAACGTTTAGCAGCAGGGTTGCTATCCACAAATTCCTGATTAGCTAAAATTCGGATAGTATCAACGGCAAATCCGAGGTTTTTTCCATTAAATGAAGTATCTTTTTCTGTCAAATCTTTCTGAGATTCAGGTAAAGAAGTAAAAGGAACGTCTAGCCAGACGACATCTTTACCTAGTTTTAATACTGCACTCATCCACATAGGAGTCCAAGTGTAATAAAGGACTGGTTCACCTTGTTTCTGGCGAGTAATAGTATCTACAATCAGGGCTGAGTAATTTCCTCTATCTTGCTTCACTGTATCTTCTAATCCATAAGCTTTAATCTGATGCTGAATCGTTAACTCACAAGACCAACCCGAATTGCACCCAGTTAAATTCGCTTTCCCGTCGCCATCAAAATCAAAAAGTTTAGCAATTTCTGGATCTTTGAGTTGTGCAAGGCTGGTGATATTGTATTTATCCGCAGTTTTTTTATCAATCTGATAACCTTGCAGAGTATTGGGAGTCAGAAGCCCAACTTTTTCTAATTTCTCTTCGCCACCACCTTTTTCAAAAAATACCTGATGAGCTTTTGGCCAATAGGTAGGAGTATATTGTAAGTCGCCGTTTCCTAAAGCAACAAACATGGTCGCAAACTCAATTCGCTTTGGTTCTGGAGTTTCGTAACCAAGTTTTCTCAAACCGATGTTCACAATTTCGGTCTGGAATCGTTCTTCTTGTAAAGTGCTATGGGCAGACTGTACCGTCACATCTTGACCAGGCATTACTTTTCCACTGGATGTTGTGGAAATAGGTTGTTTGGTAATGGAAGCAATCAGTAACACTGATAAAATACTTGCCCCAAAGGTAGCGAAGGTAATTTTGGGGAATTTTGATTTGGACGTAAAAAGACCTATGAAACCGCGCTGTTTCCAGGGGACTTGATTACTATTGGTGTTAAAAACATTGGTCATCCGGTCTAGCATCACTGCAATTAAGACAATACTCAATCCCCCTACAGATGCTAATCCCACGTTTAACTGACCCAAACCCCGTAACACCATACCTCCCAGTCCTTCCACACCAATCATGGAGGTCACCACTGACATGGATAAAGCCAATAGGATGGCTTGATTTACCCCAGTTAAAATAGTAGGCATGGCTAAGGGAATTTGGATTTCCCAGAGAATTTGTCTGGGAGTAGAACCAAAGGCGATCGCCGCTTCCACTAATTCCTCTGATACTTGCCGAATTCCTAAGCTGGTCAGGCGAATTACGGGCGGTACAGCGAAGATAAATGTGGCTATAACTCCCGAAACTTTACCAATACCAAACAGCATCACCACCGGCACTAAGTACACAAATGAAGGCATGGTTTGCATGGCATCCAGTAGGGGTCGCAGCCATTTCTCTAAACGCTGATTACTGGCACTGAGAATACCAATTAAAATACCAACTAATAGACAAAAAGCTGCAGCCGTTACCACTAGCGATAATGAAACTATTGCCTGCTGCCAAGCCCCTAAAAAACCAATTAAACTCAGAGCGACAACGCTATAAATAGCAATCCTACCTCCCGCTATTTGCCAAGCTAGTAAACCAAGTAAAATTAGGAAAATTAATGGTGGAATGGATAGTAAAAACCATTGTATGCTCTCTAGGGTGAAAGCAATGGGAAGGCGAATGGCTTGGAAGAAGGGACGATAGTTATCAACAATGTAGTTAACACTGGAATTAATCCACTCAACTAATGGTAAGGTGTAAAGCTTAAAGGGGTTGAGAATTTTGTCTAAGCTCCCTTGATTAGTAGCAATCAAGTTAGAGCATAGGTTGAAAAAAAGTAACACAATTTAGTTTCTCCTGTTTAACTAAAATATTTTTGACCCTATTCATTTGTGTTGCTAATACTAGCAAGAGCATCCGTCAATCCTAGAATTCCTTGGAATTTACCTTGGTTATCAACTACTGCTACAGGTAGTCCTTGTTCGTAAAGAGGAAAAGTATTTTCTATGATGGTATTAGCTTTGACTTGAGGAAAGTCTATTTGCATTACTTCGGTAATGTCTAATTTCTCATGTTGTAGAGCGGATTCAAGGCTTTGTTTATTAAGTATGCCTACTGGTTTACCATGATTATCCACAACACAAATATCTTGGAGAAGATGGTGTGACATTTTCTCTAGTGCTACATTCGGCGAATCTTGAGAGAAAATGAAAGGAATAGTTTTATCGACTATTGATCCGATAGTGAGAACTTGGGCGCGGTTCACATCTTTGGTAAAGGTGCGGATATACTCATTCGCTGGTTGAGTAATTATTTCCTCTGGCGTACCAATTTGGACAATAGCACCATCTTTCATCACTGCGATGCGATCGCCAATTTTTAACGCCTCTTGGATATCATGGCTGATAAATACAATAGTTTTGTGTAGTTCTTTTTGCAATCGCAACAATTCACCTTGCATTTCCCGGCGAATTAAAGGATCGAGAGCGCTGAATGCCTCATCCATTAGTAGAATATCGGCATCTGTAGCTAAAGCGCGGGCTAAACCTACCCTTTGTTGCATTCCGCCACTGAGGGACGAAGGTAAATAATCGCCCCATTGAGCTAAACCCACCGATTCTAGAGTCTCTAGGGCTTTTTTACGGCGTTTGACCTGGTCCATCCCTTTAACTTTCAGACCATATTCGACATTTTCAGCCACCGTTTTGTGGGGAAATAGCCCAAATCCCTGAAACACCATAGACACTTTCGTGAGGCGAATCGACCGCATCCGTTTCTCATCAACATGAGCAATATCTTCGCCGTCAATATAAATATGCCCACTAGTAGGATTAATCAAACGATTAATACAGCGAACCAAAGTAGATTTACCTGAACCAGATAATCCCATTACCACAAACAATTCTCCTTCGTTAATGGTAAGAGATACATCAGCGATACCTAAAACATTACCTGTTGCCTCTAAAATAGAATCCCTAGTTCCACCTGAACGAAACAACTTGAGAGCCGCATGAGGTTTCTCTCCATAAATTTTAATCAGATGTTCAATTACAATTTTAGATTCTGGATGTTTCATTCCCTAAATTTCTATAGAAACCACTTGACATCTTTTACTGTTTTGAAGTAAGTCACCGCAAAAGTCGTATCCAGCAGTTATGTCATACTCTAACAGCCTAACAGACGAAGACCGGACAATCCTCCAATCCTTACTGCCTCAAATATTACCGCCTAATGGGACAAAGCCAGAAATTTTGGAGGCATCTTCTATCAACTCAAGAACGTCTGCAATTGCTTTTTGAGGTTTAGCCATCAGTCTGTATTTTACCAATGCTGAGAACATATATCCTTATTTTGATAATTTGAAACTCCTAGAATTTCCAAATAAATTAGCAAAAAAATCAATCATCACAGACATTGTATAGAGTAGGCTTTTGCAAATTTATTCTTCACTTATATTTTAGTTTCTAAGAAAATATCAAATAATTAACGCCAAATAAATATAAATGAAGATAGAGAAATATATGTTGCATCTAAATGAAATCTACGGTATAAAATTTAAATAATTTTTAACCACTTAAAACTCTTGCAAGAAGAAACTGTAAATTCATTAAAAGATATAAATTTAAGTTCTTATTACGCCCAAAATTTAGGAAAAGCATATTTGGGTGATAGCCTCGACCTGATTAAATCCATAAAGCCAGATAGTATTAATCTTATCCTCACTTCACCACCATTTGCCCTCACTCGTCAAAAAGAATATGGTAACGCCAGTGCTGATAAATACATTGAATGGTTTCTACCTTTCGCCCATGAGTTTAAAAGAGTTTTAGCAGATAATGGCTCATTTATTTTAGATTTAGGTGGCGCTTACCAGCGTGGTAATCCTGTACGCAGCATCTACCAATATGAATTGTTAGTAAAATTGTGTAAAGAAGTCGGCTTTTTTCTGGCGCAAGAATTCTATCATTACAATCCAGCGCGATTACCTACACCGGCTGAGTGGGTGACAATCAGACGCATTCGTGTGAAAGATTCAGTAAATGTAGTTTGGTGGTTATCAAAAACACCCAATCCTAAAGCCGACAATAGAAAAGTTTTAAAGCCATATAGCCAGAGTATGAAACAACTACTGAAAAATGGCTATCAAGCTAAAATCCGTCCCAGTGGACATGATATTTCTGATAAATTCCAAAAAGATAACCAAGGTGCAATTCCGCCAAATTTGCTAGAAATTGCCAATACAGAATCTAATAGCGCTTATTTACGACGCTGCAAATCACAGGGAATTAAACCCCATCCAGCGAGATTTCCGGCAGGTTTTGCAGAATTTTTCATCAAATTTTTAACTGATGAAGGTGATTTAGTATTAGATCCATTTTCAGGTTCTAATACAACTGGTTTTGTAGCCCAAAAATGGGAACGCAGATGGATTTCTTTTGAAATTAATGAGGATTATGTTAAGGGAAGTCGTTATCGATTCAGTGAATAGTCAGGTAAAATTACAAAATTAGGAGTGAAAAGCGAAAATTTATCACCAGGCGCTTAAATTTCTCCCTTGACCTGCATTTTATGAACTTGATCCGCTAACTCTTGACGGCTTTGATCATCTAGCTTGTCAATAGCTAACATTCCCATAAGAATAACCTCTTTGAGAGTTAACCGTGTAGAATGTGCCTGTTTCTGCACAATCTCTTTGATTATTGGACTGACACCAATTGCAGTACTAGCTCTAGCCACAGAATAAAAAAGAAACATTAATTACTTAGCCTAAATCTTAACACTTTCCACTAGTCTCTGGTATTTTTTAACTAAAAAAACCTTGTTAAATTAAACGGTTTTAGGACTGAGATTTAAAGAAATCGTAAATTCTCAAAGATAATCTGATGAACCTGCTTTACAGAACTCTACAATACAGGTAAATAGAAATAATCATGAAGCCTCAGTAAAATTTTCCTGAATGTAGCTGATTAGTACTGTGATAGGGAACAAAGATCAAGTAAAGGAAAGATAAAGCAATGAGGGAATATTATCTGTTGGCCGCAGGTTTGTTAGCAGGATTAGGAATACCAGCAGCAGCTTTAGCGCAAATGTCTATTATGCTGCCAGAAACTTCTAAATTTCTGCGGAATGTCACACAGAGTTCACCGACAGTAATAGATGAAAACGATATTAATCACCTTGAGATATCTGTACCGGAGTTAGCTACTTCACGATTACCAAGGTCATTACCTAATTTTAGTTCTCCACCATCTCACCTGCGTTTAATATCTGGTAGTCAACTTTACAACCAAAGATTTGCAGCGCTAAAAACAGGTCAGATTTATACACGTCTGGATGGTGATAGTTCGCAATTACCAAGAGATTCAAGTAAAAAGCGTCATCTCACTTATGAAGACTGGAAATATTTATTAGCTTTAGAAGCCAAAGCCATCAGCCGAGGACAAGGTAAAAATTATTTAGGTATCTTGGTGGGTGATTCTTTGAGTATGTGGTTTCCTCGAGAAAAACTCCCTACTGGCAAATTTTGGCTAAATCAGGGGATATCTGGAGATACATCTGATGGTATTTACAGAAGATTGCGAGCATTTTCCAGTACACGCCCCCATGTAATTTACATTATGGCGGGGATTAACGACTTACGTAAAGGGGAGAGTGACGGGGAAATTTTGCGTAATCATCGGCGGATTATCCGGAGGTTGAGGCAAAATCATCCGAATACTCAGATAATAGTGCAGTCAATTTTGCCTACGCGCTTACCAGCAATACCTAATAGCCGGATTGTTGAGATTAACAGACAACTGGCGCTGATTGCTAAGGCAGAAAATGCTAAATATCTCAACATTTATAATTGGTTTACGGATTTTGAAGGTAATTTGCGGGTAGAACTAACTACGGATGGTTTACATCTATCTGAGGATGGTTATGATGTTTGGCGTTCGGCATTAGAGTATACAGAATTGGCTCAATCAGAAAATTAATTTTCCAGTTGGTCAATTCCATGTTTTTACTAGTACAGAATGTATCCCATATTCAGTCAGGCTGTTGTTTTTTTATGTAGAAGCAGTGATGGTTGAGGACTGGAGAACTTGATTTAATTTGCCACTACGATAACCTTCTAAGTCGAGGGTGACGTAGATAAATCCCAGTTTCTGAAATGCTGAGACTACTGCTTGTAAATCTGTAGTTAAGACAAAATCTTTGATCTGTGCTGGTAATAATTCAATCCGGGCTGTATCTCCTTCGGAACGGACGCGCAAATTTTGCCAACCGAGTTTTCGCAGATAAATTTCTGCTCTCCCGACTCTTTGCAATTTGGCGACAGTAATCTCTTCACCGTAAGGAAAACGAGAACTGAGACAAGGTTGGGCTGGTTTATCCCACCAAGGTAAACCTAGTTGTTGTGAAAGTTGACGAACTTCTGCTTTTGTGACACCGACTTCTGCTAATGGCGATCGCGCTCCTCTTTCTGTAGCTGCTTGGATTCCGGGGCGATAATCGTGTAAATCATCGGCGTTCACCCCATCCATGACATAGGGATAACCTAGCTGTAAAGCTAAAGGTTTGAGAGTATCGTGTAATTCACTTTTGCAAAAATAACAACGATTTACGGGGTTAGAGGTGTAATTGGGATTGTCCATTTCATGAGTTGGGACAATTTTATGGTTAATTCCGATGGTTGCGGCTTGAATTTTGGCATCTTCTAATTCTTCAGGTAAGAGGGAAGGGGAAACAGCTGTGACAGCCAAAGCGCGATCGCCCAAAACATCATAAGCAATCTTAGCGACCAAAGTGCTATCAATACCTCCAGAGTAGGCAATCAAAGCCTGCTGCATTTCGCCGAATAAAACTTTTAATTGCGCCAGTTTTTTTGTTGACATGATTACCCCATCTGGGCAAGACCCTATACCATTCAAGCAATTCTATCTTAGCAAGGGTATTCAGTTTCTAGACTGCTGAATTTTATGGTAATTTAATATACTTGGCTACTAGATTCCCTAAATCAGATAAATCTAGGGGTTTAGAAATATAATCATTAACTCCAGCCGCCAAACAGGTTTCACGATCGCCTTTCATGGCCATGGCCGTTTGCATAATTATGGGAATCATCTCATATTCTGGTTCTTCCCGTAGCTGCTGCACCAATTTTAAACCATTGCCATCTGGCAGATAAACATCCATTAAAATCAGCATTGGCTGTAACCGTGTCAGCGCTGACCACATTTCGGTAGCATTTTTAGCCCAAGTCACCTGATATCCCAATCTACCTAGATAAATCGAAATTAACTCAGCATTAGGTAAATCATTTTCCACCAACAAAATATCTAGAGAAGAACTAGGGGTCATCAGTATAGATTGGGCTTCCTCATCCTGCTGATTTGCACTGCTAGCCGCCGCTATCCCCTCCATATCTCCCTGATCTCTCCTTGGTTTTCCCACAGGCTCCACAGGCAGGATAATTGTAAAACGGGAACCGTGATCAAATTCCGATTCCACTTCTAGACAACCACCATGAATTTCCACTAACTTCCGAGTCACCGTTAATCCTAAACCAGTACCTTCATGGCAATTAACTAGCGGATTGGCAATTTGAAAATAGGGTTGAAATAATCGCCTTTGGTTTTCTTTAGAGATCCCAATACCAGTATCCCAAACAATAAAATGTACAAATTCACCTTTAGCTACAACTTCTAAACCAACACTGCCTGTTTTGGTAAACTTCACAGAATTAAATAGCAAATTCAACAACATTTGCTTTAGGCGTAGAGGATCAGCAACTAAATTTGTGACATCGGGGTTGAGTTCGAGGCGCAGTTGCAAACCCTTATTAGCTGCTTTCTCTTTGACTAGTGCCAAAACATTACGACATATTTCCGGCACATTGATATTTTCCCATTCCACCTCCAGTTGGTTGGCTTCAATTTTGGAGAGGTCTAATATATCGTTAATCAGTGTCAGTAAATGCTTACCACTAGACTGAATGATCCTTAAATACTCTTGGTGGTTTTCTCTTGTGGGGTCATAGCCTTGAGCTAAAAGTAACTGGCTAAAACCAATGATAGAACTTAATGGCGTGCGGATTTCGTGACTAGTATTCGCCAAAAACTGGTTTTTTAGTTGATTACTACGCTCTAGTTTTTCATTAGAACTACTTATTTTTTGGGAGTATTGCTGTAAAGATTGTATTTTTTTGAGTTGTGCCAGTGCCGCTACACATTGCTGAATGGCTCGTAGCAGGAATTCTGATTTGAGTGGAGATGGGAATAATATGACTGATGGCTCGTCAGATTTGGGTGATGTTTGGGAGACTATGAGCCAACCAATTATACCCCCAGTATCATCAGTTAAGCGCCAGACATCATTTGTTTCTTGCTTTTCTAGCTGCTGTAGATCTAACACTGCTATAGCTGTTTGTAATTTCAATTGCAGTTGTTGATCTTTTGTCTTCAGAACTAATTGTGAGTATGGAGAGCAAGAAGCAGAAATATAGGCAACTTCAGCCATTTTAGCTCGCGCTGGAAATAGAGCGATCGCCACAGTTATACCATTTAAAGCCATGCTAAGTTGATTCACCACAGTTTGGAAAATCTCCGCCTCTGTGGTTCTAGACTGCGAAACGTTACTATAAGCAGAAACTAGACAATCATTGAGGCGACTTTGCAACTGGTTCAAGCTGCGTTCTAGCGACAACTCGGCACGAAATTGTTGCATTTTTCTTAAAAGACTGGGGGTGGCATCTACTGATGAGTTTGGTTCTGGTAAGCTTGAATATTGCTGCATTGTCAACTAGACCGTTGAACAAGTTGGGCTTGGCATAAAAAACAAAACAATATTTTATGTATATTAACTCACAATTGTCATTCGTTGATTTTCACCAGTAAAAGAAAAATTATTGTATAGAATTAACTCCCTCAATTTTGTTTCACTAAAAAAATTTTAATCACACTAATGGATACACAAATTCTTCAATTAATCGTCAATGGCATTGCCGTGGGAAGCATTATTGCTCTAGCCGCAGTGGGACTGACCCTCACCTACGGTATTTTACGGTTATCTAATTTTGCTCACGGTGATTTTCTCACTTTGGGAGCCTATTTGACCCTGTTAGTAAATACTGGGGGACTAAATATTTGGCTATCCATGATTATGGCAGCCATAGGCACAGTAGCAGCCATGCTACTTTCTGAAAAATTATTGTGGTCAAGAATGCGCTCTATAGGTGCTACTTCCACGACGCTGATTATTATTTCTATTGGACTGGCCTTATTTTTACGCAATGGGATTATTTTCTTTTGGGGTGGACAGAACCAAAGTTACGATTTACCAGTCACCACTGCTTTAAATATTTTTGGTCTTAAAATAGCGCAGAATCAATTATTGGTATTGGGGTTAGCAGTGGTAACAATTTTGGGGCTGCACTATCTCTTGCAAAACACCAAAATTGGGAAAGCGATGCGTGCTGTTGCTGATGATTTAGATTTAGCGAGAGTTTCAGGGATTAATGTGGAACAAGTCATCCTGTGGACTTGGATTATTGCTGGTACATTCACCTCTTTAGGTGGCAGTATGTATGGATTAATTACGGCTGTGCGTCCGAATATGGGCTGGTTTTTGATTTTGCCGTTATTCGCTTCCGTAATTTTAGGCGGTATTGGTAATCCCTACGGTGCGATCGCCGCCGCTTTCATCATTGGTATTGCCCAAGAACTTAGCACTCTCTGGATAGGTTCAGAGTATAAACAAGGTGTAGCCCTATTATTAATGATTTTGGTGCTGCTCATCCGCCCCAAAGGTTTATTTAAAGGAACGATTTAAGCAGCACCTCTCCACTTCTAATTAGTCAATGATGTGGAAATAATAAGCCGCTACCAAGAAGTTACCAGCTAAGAGCAGCAATGCCCAAGCACTACGAAAAGCGTAGGGTGGTTTAGCACCTGTGGCTGGAACTGGGGAATTTTGAACTTTAGCCATCAGTCATTCTCCTTCTTTGTTGACTTTCTCAGAAATACCAAACAGTTGCGCCAAAAACTCAAATTCTTTAGAAATATTTGTGTCTTTGGTCATTGGGAACTGGGAATTGGTCATTGGTCATTGGGAAGTTTTTTCTCCCCTGCACCCTGCACCCTGCCCCCCTGCCTCTTCCTACTCCCCAGCATGATAAGAACTCCGCACTAGGGGACCAGAACGGACATGGTTAAATCCCATTTTCCATGCTATTTTACCTAACTCATCAAATTCTTCTGGTGTCCAGTATCTTTGCACTGGTAAATGCTCTAAAGAAGGACGCATATATTGACCGATAGTCAAGCGATCGCATCCTACAGCCCTTAAATCCGCCATAGTTTCCACTACTTCCTCCCTGCTTTCCCCATGTCCCAGCATTAAACCTGATTTCGTAGAAATAGTCGGATCAAGTTCTTTAACCATCGCCAGCACTCGCAGCGAGCGATCATACTTTGCTCCTCGACGTACAGGGCCTGTTAGTCGCCTTACCGTTTCCACATTATGATTAAAACAAGCTGGCTGGGCAGCGACAACTATGGCTATCCTTTGCCGTTGTCCTAATTCTCCAGCACCAATACCACCCCAGAAATCTGGTGTCAGCACCTCGATTTGAGTTTCTGAATTTAACAAGCGAATAGTATCAATTGTCTTGACAAACTGCCCCGCTCCCTGATCTGGCAAATCATCACGGGCGACAGAAGTCAGCACCACATAACGCAATCCCAAAATTTGCACAGCTTCTGCTACTTTTCGCGGTTCCTCTGAGTCAATAGGCATCGGCGCATGACCTTTATCTACTTGACAAAAAGCACAAGAGCGTGTGCAGACTTGACCCAATAGTAAAAAGGTAGCAGTTTTTTGAGCATAGCACTCCCCCCGGTTAGGGCATCTTCCCTCCTCGCAAATTGTGTGAATTTGGCGCTGCTTAATGATACGTTGTACAGTAGAAAGCTCACTGGCTTTCCCAATGGGGCGACGTAACCAGCTAGGCATTGCCGTAATTTCCGACTTAAGTGGGGCTGGTTGTGGCGAAGTCATAGACATCCAAGCAATATCCAAAAGTACCTGCGGGCGAATTTCCTCTGTACTGGAGCAATATTCAAGCCCTAAGTATCACCATGACACAAATTTTATAAAATATAAGCACTAGTTTTTTAGAATACTGCCTTGACTGCCATTTATAGTGAAATATACTATTCCCTAATGACCAAAGAATTTGGATATAGTGGGAACACCATCAAAATCGATCAGCAAAGTCGTTATTTACACTTAAATTATCTGTTAGAGCAATAAGTCGTGGCAAGCAACAAAATTTTAGTTATCGATGACACTACCGTAGTCAGGTTAAAAGTAAGACAAATGTTGCCTCCCGGCAATTTTGAGGTATTAGAAGCAAAGGACGGTGTGGAAGGATTAAATTTGATCCGCCAAGAAAAGCTCAGTTTGATCATGTTGGACTTTATCCTCCCTAAAATGAGTGGTTGGGACGTTTTTCAGGAAGTTCAAGCACAGCCTGAATTAAGGAAAATTCCCTTGGTGATCATGTCTGGTAGTAAGGAAGAGGTGAGAGAAAAACTTACTGAACCCTTTGAGTACTTTGAATTTTTGGGTAAGCCTTTTGACCAAAAGCAGCTAATTAGTGCCATTAAGTTAGCAATGGCTAAATCTAAAAAGCCTCGCCCAGAAGCAAGTGCAGTTGCCGCTACACCTACTCAGAATGTTCCTGTAGCCGCTTCTCGTGTTCCCAATACGGTAGTAGTACCTTCTGATCATCAGTCAGCTCACCCAGCAGAAATTGAGCTGCTGAATCAAAAAATTATCAAAATGCAAGCGGAAATCGATGGTTTAAAGAAACAACTAACTCAGGTTGTGACTTTTATCAAACAAAAAATCAAGTAGTATCTGCAATGTTTTTTGTACCTGCCGTACCATAGCTCACAGAAGTAAATATGGATAGTTTTGATCACAGAGATGACTTAAAATTCAACAAAAAAGTCACTCAGGAATCTGGTAATCGAAACAGATTTTTATCGATGAAGGTGTCAACTAGTGGCACTCATAATTTGTAGGTATACGCCCTGTGAAGGGATAATATCTCCCTATTTTATATAGGAATGCGAGAATGAAGATTAGCAACCTCAAAATCTCTAATCAGTAGCGCATTTATCTATCTAATATTCCTGCCATAATTACTCTATTTCAGGGTAAAGGCAGGATTTTTTATGCAAAAACTCTGATTACGGAATTAACCCAGATATCCTACGCCAATAGTAATCATTGAGGCATTTTTGGGAAAAATAATGAATAAGGAGTAAAAAATAGCGATCGCCAATCCTGTTACACCGTTCTCCTTATTCTCATAAAAGCACATTAGATAAGTAGTTAAAACTGGTATCACCCACTCAGGCGATTAACTTAGGTCTCACAACACCTACTTACTCCGAAAGTACCACAAAATAATACCAAGGGATGTCAGTATATTTAATCAATAAATATAAACTTCATCAAAACCCTGAAAGAAAAATGTCTTACATACCAGAAAAAGCTCTAATTTTAATCGTAGATGATGCAAATACCAACTTAAAAGTGATCTCTGATGCATTAACTCATTCAGGCTTTGAAATTACTACTGCTATTGATGGAGAAATCGCCCTTCAACGAGTACAAGATAGGCTACCTGATTTGATTTTATTAGATGTCATGATGCCTAAAATAGATGGGCTAGAAACCTGTAAAAAATTGAAAGAAAATTTACAAACTCGTGATATACCTGTAATTTTTATGACAGCAGTTTCTGATACAGAAACTAAAGTTAAATGTTTTGGTTTAGGAGCAGTAGACTACATTACAAAACCTTTTCAAGAAGAAGAAATCTTAGCAAGAATTAATATTCATCTACAATTACGATATCTTAATAAAACCTTAGAACAACGAGTAGTAGCCAGAACAACAGCACTTTCAGAAGCATTAAAAGACCTACAAAAATCTCAAATCCAACTTGTACACAGAGAAAAAATGTCTGCTCTTGGTCAATTAGTAGCAGGGATTGCTCATGAAATTAATAATCCAGTTGGGTGCATTTCTGGCAATATTGGACATACTTCAGCATATTTCCAAGACATGATCAAGTTAATCAACCTCTATCAACAGCACTATCCTCAGCCAGTTACAGAAATTCAACAGCAAATCTCAGACATAGACTTAGATTTTCTTCAGAGTGATTTACCTAATTTAATTGCTTCTATGAAAGAGAGTGTGGAACGGATTCACAATATTAGCAATAGTTTACGCGTATTTTCTCGCCAAGATAGCGATCGCAAAGTTTCTTGTAATATTCATAACGGCATTGAAAGTACAATCATGATCCTCAAACATCGTTTAAAACCGTCCCAAAGTCGTCCTGAGATTAATATCATCAGAGACTACGACAAGTTACCTCTTGTCAAGTGCTTTAGCGGCCAAATCAATCAAGTCTTTATGAATTTATTAGCTAATGCTATTGATGCTTTAGAAGAGTCTAATATAGGGCGCAGCTATCCTGAGATTGCAACTCATCCCAATCAAATCACAATTAAAACTAGACTCAGTGAAGATTCCCATCATGTTGTGATTAACATCACAGATAATGGTGTAGGAATGTCAACCGATGTCCAGCAAAAAATATTTGAGCATTTATTTACTACTAAACCAGTGGGTCAGGGAACTGGCTTCGGATTATCAATTGCTCATCAAATTATTGTCGAAAAACATCAGGGAACTTTATCAGTGAAATCAACACCAGGTAAAGGTTCAGAGTTCATCATCACCATTCCCATTGATGAAAATTGGTCAGAACATTAAAACACTTGATTATATATCTCATATTTTTGAGACTTATAGAGTTAACTTTAAGCCTTTTTGGGGCAACATAAGTACATCATTCTTTATTCAAACTTATGTATCAGAGTATTAGTAGTAAACCAGTAAATACACTCAATTTAACTTGGAATCGTGATCTTTTTCTACGCACGTTGATTAGAACATTATCAGGTACTCTACAGGATATAGTCGGCTTAGAAGAAGCCTCTGGATTTATTAGCGTAGTTGGTCAAAGCATGGGTGGAGAGATGAACCAAGACTATAAATCTGCCTTAGAAGTCTCAAAGCTCTCTCGTCAGCAAATTGCTTATGTCTTAGTTGATTTAAAAAGACGAATCCAAGGAGATTTTTATGTTATTGAGCAGAATGATGAAAAAATAGTTTTTGGGAACCGTACTTGTCCATTTGCTGAACAAGTAATTAATCGTCCTGTAATGTGTATGATGACTTCAAATGTTTTTGGAACCATAACAGCTAATAATCTGGGTTACGCCAAAGTGGAACTACAAGAAACTATAGCAAAAGGTAATAGTGGATGCAGAATTACTGTTTACTTAAAACCCACTGAGGAAGCAGAAGACGCAGATGGTAGAGAATATTTTAAGGGAATAGAGGCTGAAGCTTGATTAACTTTTTCACCCTGAGCTAGCACTTTATGGTTAGCTCAGTATACTTTCACTAAGTATAGTAATACTTTAAACTTGAAAGCTTGATGACTCCTGAACAATTTCTTGAATTTGCTAGAGTTTTGCCAGAACCCTTACTCCTTGTCAATGGCGAGGGTCAGTTATTAGTTGGTAATCAACCAATGGCAAATATGCTAGGTTTACGCCGTCAAGAAATCTCAGGCAAAATACTCTTTGATATCGTCACTGATTCTTCTCAAGACCTGAAAAATTACCTCCAAGCTTGTGCAAGTAGTAGAGCAATGGTTATTGGTAGTTTGACTTTACGCAAACATGATGGACAAACTTTAATCTGTCGTAGTCAGGGAGCAGTTATTCAACCTTCTTCTCCCGAATCTCCACCATTAATTCTTCTTCGTTTAGAAACTAGAGCTACAGCCAGCAATAATTTTCTCATACTCAATAAAAAAATAGATGAATTAGCCCAAGAAATCCGCAAACGTAAAAGAGCCGAAGCAGCACTTTTAAAAGCTAATGAAGAGCTAGAAAACCGTGTAGAAGAAAGGACTATTGCCGTTAAGGAGGCACTAAAAAAACTGCAAATTACTCAGACTCAACTGATTCAAGCTGAGAAAATGTCTTCAATAGGTAATATGGTTGCGGGTGTTGCCCATGAAATTAATAATCCTATCAGTTTTATTGATGGTAACCTTCATTATGCTCAACAATATACTGAGAATTTATTTAAATTATTACAACTTTATGAACAGGATTGTCTGAATATTTCTCAAGAAATCCAAGAGCAAATAGAATTAATGGATTTAGATTTTATCATGCAAGATATGAATAAACTCTTCCAATCTATGAAGCGAGGGACAGAGAGGATTCAGGGAATTGTCAAATCTTTACGAAACTTTTCTAGACTAGATGAATCAGAACTCAAACGAGTGAATATTCATGAAGGAATTGACAGTACTCTAATGATTTTGCAGCACCGTTTACAGGCTAGAGGTCAATATGCAGAAATTAAAGTTAACTGCAAATACGGAAAAATTCCTCCGATTACTTGTTATGCTGGTCAATTGAATCAGGTATTATTTAATATTGTGGCTAATTCTATTGATGCACTACAAGAATCAGCCGTTAAAGGTTTGTTAATAAACTACCCGGAAATTCAGATTCAAACTCAACTAATCAATGAAGGTTGGGTGTGTATCTCTATTACCGACAATGGATCAGGAATGGATGAAAAAGTACGCACCAAAATATTTGATCCTTTTTTCACAACTAAACCCGTAGGTAAAGGTACAGGTTTAGGTTTATTTGTCAGTTATCAAATTGTCGAAAAACATGACGGAGAATTAAGTTGTTTTTCTACTCCGGGAAAAGGTACAAAATTTGTGATTAAAATTCCTATAAATAGGGGCGCAAATCTTTGCACCCCTAAAACGTCATTAATGACTTAAAAAGAGTTTAATCTACAACTCTTCTCTTTGGTTTGTGGAGATGGAACTGATCTGAGTTTTCTCAATTAGTGTTCCTTGTAGCATGGCAGTATTAGAGATAGAATTGTTAGCCAGTGTAAATAGGGGGTTGGATAAAATCCCGGCAATGGTAGTAGCAATTAAAGTTACTATCAGCCCCACTTGCAAAGGTCTAAATCCAGGCAACTTCCAGCTAATTTCTGGATAGTTTTTCACTACCTCGGACATTTCTTGGGGTTCTTTGACTACCATCATTTTAACCACGCGAATGTAGTAGTAGATGGAGACAACACTGGTAACTAAGCCCAGTAAAACTAACCAATAAAGTCCAGCTTGCCAACCTGCCCAGAATAGGTAAATTTTCCCAAAAAACCCAGCTAATGGCGGAATACCACCCAAAGATAGCAGGGAGATACTCAAGCCTAGTGTTAAGAGTGGGTCTTTTTGATACAAGCCAGAGTATTCGGCAATTTGGTCAGTTCCTGTGCGTAGAGAGAACAGAATGATGCAGGTAAATCCGCACAGGTTCATAAACAGGTAGACCATGAGGTAAAATACCATGCTGGCGTATCCTGCTTGAGTGCCGGCAATCATACCAATCATCACAAATCCAGCTTGAGCAATGGATGAATAAGCTAACATCCGTTTCATGCTGGTTTGGGCGAGGGCGACGACGTTACCCAATACCATACTGAGAACTGCAAGGGCGGTGAAAATAAATCTCCATTCGTCAGCGACGAGGGGGAAGACTGTTGTAAGTAGGCGAATGGCTAGGGCAAATCCAGCTGCTTTGGAACCGACAGATAAAAAGGCAATTACTGGGGTAGGAGCGCCTTCATAAACGTCTGGTGTCCACTGGTGAAAGGGTGCAGCCGAGATTTTAAAGCCGATACCTGCTATCACGAAAATGAGAGCAATTACCAAGCCTAAAGATTGACCAACATTAGCTGCGGCTATGCTATTGGCGATCGCACCTAATTCTGTTTCTCCACCGGATAAACCGTACAGCAGCGAAACGCCGTATAAAAATATTGCTGTACTGGAAGCTCCAATTAATAGATATTTCAGCGCAGCTTCGTTAGAGCGGGGATCACGCTTAGTATAACCCGTGAGTAAGTAAGAGGAAATACTGAGGGTTTCTAGTGAGATGAAAATCATCACCAACTCACTAGCACCGGATAAAAACATTCCTCCCAAACTTGCGGTCAGCAAAATAGCGATGAATTCCGCTAAAGCAGTACCAGTTTGCTCAATGTAGCGAATTGACATCAATATAGTGACGACAGCAGATAAAGCTATAATACCGCGAAACACAATACTGAGGTCATCACCAATAAAGCTACCGGTAAAAGAGATGGGATTAGTTGCATCCCATTGAAGATACAGCGCGACCACCGCAGTCATTAAACCTGCGATCGCCACATATCCAATCCACCGGGAAGATGTACGTCCCAAAATCAAATCAACAATCAAAACCCCTAAGAGGGTGACAATTACAATCCCCTCTGGCAAAATCGTTCCAGCATTCAACTGGGATGTAAGATTAGCAAAATCCATGAGATATATAGGTTTTGACGATTAGACATTAAGGCTAGCTGAGTTTATTCTATCTATTGTTATTCACCAAAGTTGTATTTATCTTTTTGGAAACGAGAATTTGGGGTTGGTGACACTTCGACAAACTCAGTGCATCGCTGGGGACTGGGGGTTGGAGACTGGGGAACAGGGAGAAAGTTTTTTCCCAATGACCAATTACCAATAAGTAAGCAGTTCAGTGAATCACTAAACTGCCGATCATGAAATAATTTTTTATCTATAAATTAGCAAATTGATGATGATTTGCCTTGAGGAATCAACGCCAGGTTTAATAGCGCTGTGAGTATCCACCACCACCAGAGCGGCTACCTCTGTCCTCCCGTGGTCTAGCTTTATTGACTTTAAGTTGACGACCCATCCATTCAGCACCGTCTAGAGCCTCAATTGCGGCATCTTCTGCGGCTTCTGATTCCATTTCTACGAAACCAAAACCCCGTGGCCGTCCTGTCTCTCTATCGGCGGGTAACTGCACCCGCTTGACAGTGCCGTAATCGGAAAATACTTTACTGAGGTCTTCGTCTGTGACGCTGTAGGATAGATTCCCTACGTAAATTGACATGAAACTCTCCAGAATCCATTGATGCAGAGATGTTTATCCGGAGAGCCACTTGTAATTATGACTAAAAACAAGATCCGCATCACCGAAATTCACTACTCCGACATTATTCTAACATAACTTGCATCTCTAAACAGCTAAAACTTTACCCTTTTTTTGCAAATGTATGGTAGGATTATCTGTGGTTTGATAAATTCCTTATTTACATTTATCAGCAAAACTAACCAGCCTGACTAAAACTTTCGGTTAATTTTGAGTCAGAGTTAGGATAGATTTTTGCTAAAAGAAAACTTAGAGACAAATAAATCAAGATGCATTTAAATCAAGATGCATTGATTTTCTCCCCCTCAATCACGTCTCCATTTTCAGTAAAGGAGTTAAGGTAAGGTATTAACGTTACTAAACTTCAGGGGTATTTTGAAAACTATATTCGCCAATCATGCCCTAGATAAGTTAAAGATTAAAATAGCTGGCAATTCACATCCAGCATTCCTCTAACCTACCCTCTAGGAAAAACGGGGTTATATATTGAGCATTGAGCGTATTTTCGCCCTAGCAGGCGGCTGGTGTGAGGATAAAATCACAGCCTTAAACGTGAATTTTATCTTGAAAATTCACCGAAATTACCTCAATTTCACTGTTTAGCTGGACAGCTACTCTTTTTATTGAAATTTCCATGTCAACTCTCGTCATCGTCGAATCTCCCACCAAAGCTCGTACCATTCGCAACTACCTGCCAAAAGACTATCGCGTGGAAGCGTCTATGGGTCATGTCCGTGACCTACCCCAATCAGCTAGTGAAATTCCCGCCGCAGTGAAAGCGCAACGCTGGGCGCAACTGGGGGTAAATGTAGACGCAGACTTTGAACCAGTGTATGTTGTCCCCAAAGACAAAAAGAAAGTTGTTACCCAGCTCAAAGATGCTCTCAAAGGTGTTGATGAACTGATCCTGGCAACTGACGAAGATCGGGAAGGTGAAAGCATTAGTTGGCATTTATACCAAATACTGAAGCCAAAAGTTCCCACCAAGCGGATGGTATTTCATGAAATTACTCAAGATGCCATCAAAAAAGCTTTGAAAAACTGCCGCAATATTGATGAGCAGTTAGTTCGCGCCCAAGAAACACGGCGTATTTTAGATCGATTAGTTGGCTATACCCTATCTCCCCTACTGTGGAAAAAAATCGCCTGGGGATTATCTGCGGGGCGAGTACAATCTGTAGCTGTGCGACTTTTAGTCAAAAAAGAACGCCAACGCCGCGCCTTTCATGAAGGAACATATTGGGACTTGAAGGCTAGCTTGGTGCAGGAAAAAACTGCCTTTAATGCCCAGTTAACCACACTGGGAGGAACCAAAATAGCCACTGGTAGCGATTTCGATGCCGCTACTGGAAAAATTACAGCAGGTCGTAATGTCTTGTTGCTCAACGAAGATCAGGCTTTAGCCCTCCAGGAACGCCTTAACGGTAAAACCTGGAATGTCAACAGCATTGATGAACGCCCAGTAACCCGTAAACCTGCACCACCGTTTACTACTTCAACACTGCAACAAGAATCCAACCGCAAACTCCGTCTCTCGGCTAGAGATACAATGCGAATTGCTCAAAATTTGTATGAGCAAGGGTATATCACCTATATGCGTACAGATTCAGTACATTTATCGGATCAGGCGCTGACAGCTGCTCGTAGCTGTGTAGAACAACTTTATGGTAAAAACTACCTCAGCCCCGAACCTCGGCAATACACTACTAAATCTAAAGGCGCACAAGAAGCCCACGAAGCCATTCGTCCGGCGGGGAGCATCTTCCGTACTCCTCAAGAAACTGGTTTAAGTGGTCGAGAACTGACGGTTTATGATCTGATTTGGAAACGTACCGTTGCTAGTCAAATGGCTGACTGTCGGCAAACTCAAATTACTGTACAGTTGCAAGTTGAAGACGCTGGCTTTCGTTCTGCTGGTAAACGCATCGATTTTCCGGGATTCTTGCGTGCTTATGTAGAAGGTTCAGATGATCCAGATGCGGCTTTAGAAGATCAAGAAATCATTTTGCCGAATTTGCAAGTTGGGGATCATCCTACTTGTACAGATTTACAAGCCGTGGGTCACGAAACTCAACCACCAGCTAGATATACTGAAGCTACGCTGGTAAAAACCTTAGAAAGTGAAGGCATTGGTCGCCCCAGTACCTACGCTAGTATTATCGGCACAATCATCGATAAGGGTTACGCCCAATTAGTAAGTAATGCTCTGATTCCTACCTTCACTGCTTTCGCTGTCACGAACCTTCTAGAAAAGCATTTCCCGGATGTTGTAGATCCTAGTTTCACCTCGAAAATGGAACAAACCCTAGATGATATTGCTACAGGGGAAGCTAACTGGTTGCCCTATTTGCGGGAATTTTATCTGGGAGACAAGGGTTTAGAAACTTTAGTCAAAGAACAGGAAAGTCAAATCGACGCTGGTCAAGCCAGAACGGTGTTACTGGAAAATTTGGAGGCTAAAGTCCGGATTGGGAAATATGGACCCTACATCGAAGTTGACCATGATGGTACTGTGGTTACTGCCTCAATTCCCAAAGACCTGACACCTTCTGACCTTGATCCAAAACAGGTGGAAGTCCTATTGCGCCAAAAAACCGTGGGGCCAGATCAGGTCGGACGACATCCTGAAACTGGTGAACCAATTTATCTGAAAATTGGTACTTACGGCCCTTATGTGCAGTTGGGTGACAAAACTGAAGAAAATCCCAAACCCAAACAAGCGTCTTTACCCAAAGGAGTCACACCAGAAAATGTCACCTTGGATATGGCTGTGGGTCTTTTGGCTTTACCTCGGACATTAGGGGTTCATCCGAATACAGGTAAGAAAATTCAAGCGAGTTTAGGGCGTTTTGGCCCTTATGTTGTTCATGACCAAGGTAAGGACGGTAAAGACTATCGCTCGCTTAAAGCTGCTGATAATGTGCTAACAGTTTCTCTGGAACGGGCATTGGAGTTATTATCTGAACCGAAAAAGGGACGTGGTTCTAGCGGTGGCAAGTCTAAGGCGGCTTTACGGGAATTGGGTATGCACCCTGATGAAGGTACGCCAGTCAATATTTATGATGGCCCCTATGGCCCTTATATTAAGCATGGCAAAATTAATGTGGGCATCCCAGAAGGTCAATCGGTAGAAAATATCACCTTATCTACAGCGCTAGAATTATTAGAAACCAAAGCATCTACGAAAAAAACTACTCGCAAAACGAGTAAATCAACAACTTCTCGATCTAAGTCAACTACTAAATCATCTCGGACTAGCCCTAAAAAAAATGATGCGGAAGATTAGTTAAAGGTCAAGAATCAAAAGTTCATAGTTGCTAACTATGGACTTTTGGCTTTTATAGCAGGTCACACTTCGACAAGTGTTACAGTTAGACAGGCTGGTAACTCGGCTGGTTTAATGATCTATTTTTGTGCTGGTTGAGCTATTGACATACCTCCTCGTCCTAAAGAAGCGAGGATTCCTTGACACTTCGCTGGAACACGCCACAAGTGGTCTTATCGTCCCTCCATGTCCGTTTAAAGTCTCCCAATGCCCTATGGCGACTATGCCCAAATTTTAACATAAAGCCGTCCTAGAACGCGATGCACTGAGCGTGTCGAAGTGACGGGGCTTGTATCCCATTATTTTCGGTCAGCACTTTTCATCTCTGCCTAAAGAAGCCGGGCTGTCAGCATATTTTCTTGTAATGTGATAATCTAAAAAACAAGGGGAATCACAAGGCCAAATTCTGGTAGTAGCTCACTCCCAGAATGAGGAATTTGTATCCGCCTCTTATCAAACTAGAGGTGCAAAAGTACGCCAGTTCTGCGTAGCTGCTAGTCAAAGTATTGAGGTAGTATCTCAGGAGCGATCAGTTCAATGGACTATATAGATAAAGTGCTAGAAAAGCTTAAAGCCTTGGCACGTAAGCTCATTGAAGGCTTATTAGGGCCAGAATGTGAGCCGGAACCAGAACTAATTCCTATTCCTGTCAATGAGCGTTCACGTCGTCGTTAAGTATCTGAAATAAGTTGAACTCGTCTTCGCCATTGATCAGCATTTTAGTGCTGCATGGGCCTAATCTAAATTTACTCGGACAGCGAGAACCAGGAATATATGGTTCATTGGGGCTGTCTGAAATTAATCGCTTGTTAAAGGAAGAAGCTTTGAGGTTTCAGACGCAAGTGATTCCTGTGCAGTCAAATCATGAAGGGGTTTTGGTAGATACTATTCATGGGGCTTTGGGACAACACCAGGGAATTTTGATTAATGCTGGGGCTTACACCCATACTAGTGTAGCTTTGCGTGATGCGATCGCTGGTGTTAACATACCTACAGTAGAAGTACATTTGAGCAATATTTATCGCCGGGAAGACTTCCGCCACCATTCTTTTATCGCGCCTATAGCCATCGGACAAATCAGTGGTTTTGGTGTGCAAAGTTATTTGCTGGGACTACAGGCTCTGGTGCATCATTTAAGGAATAAATAGGTTAAGTAAGATTTATTTTTTCTGAATATGCGCTATCTACTGATTAATCGGTTTAAAGGTGCTTTATTAGGGGCATTACTGGGGGAAGTTTTAGCTAAGGATGCTAAAGCCGAGTATGGTATTAGCTCTGATACTAGCCAAATAGCAGTTTTGGGTACTAAAAGTTTAATCGAGTTAGGCAAATTAGATATAGATAATTGGCTAAAGTCTGATCAAACAAAATCTCTTCAAGATAGAACTGATGGCGTTTTGCGAAAAGTGATGATTGCCACTTTACCGGTGGCTCTGTTTTTTCATGAGAATAGGACGACCCTGCGACAAAATTTGCTGTGTATGTTGCAAATATGGGGTGATGACCCAGTTATGAGAGATTGCACATTAGCAGTAGGATATGCGATCGCACAATGTCTCACGGAAAACATTAGTCCCCGAACCCTGATACCGGAAATCATCGCCTTTATTGGCGAAACACCAACACTCTTACCACAAAAATTATTAGAACTTAATGATTTGTTAGCCAAAGGAGTTGGTTTAGAAACGGCACAAGCTGCATTCAATAGACCAGAAGAGCCAACTCATGCGATTGCTATGGCATTTTACTGTTTTCTCAGCACCCTGGAAGACTTACATTTAGCGGTTTTGCGGGCTACTCACAAGCATAATACTCGGCGAGAAGAAACTGATAATTTAGATTCACAAATCATCAGCTTAATCACTGGCGCTTTATCAGGAGCTTACAACAGTACGGCTGGTATTCCCTTAAAGTGGCAGCTTTTATTATGTTCCGCTAACTTAGACACTGGGGAACGAAGAAATTTTTCTAAGGTGCTAGAATTAGCTGATGCACTTGTTGCTGTATGGTCAGGAGTGTATGATCCCGCCCTACATCTCAAAGATTACTCAGAGGAGGGATGTGCCAAATGTGCAGAACAGGACACGCTTCCTGTCTTTGCATCTCCTCGCGTTATCCAGTCGCGCTAATTTTATGGTCACTGTTCAACGTGTAGGTGCAAAATACCAGATCATAACTAGAAAATTTAGTACTTTCATACTAATAAAATATCACCTTAGTCTGTAGGTAGCTATTGTGTGCAATTGGCTTTAACCAGATCCCATTACCGATGTTTTCATAGAATCCAGCAACCCTGAGGATTTCTTGAGGATTATGTTGTTTTGAGTCATCAAAATCAACAGCCAGAGATTATGAAACAGCAGCCATTTGTTAAATCCCGTAATAGCGAACATCAAAAAGCAGAAGTAGCAATCAGAACAATGGCAAAAACGCTCAGAATTCGGCGGAGGATGGATGCAGTATGTCTAGGCTGGGTGCATGACCAGCGTTCCTCTGTTGTTTTGGCGATCGCTGTCATATCTCTTACAGGGGTAATGGGACATAAACTATACAATCAACCCCAGTTAGCAGTGGGTACTCCTGCACCAGAAACGATGAAAGCACCCTATACTGCTAACATTCAGGATCAAGAAGAAACAGAGGCGCAACGCCAAGCCGCTAGTAGAAGTTCCATTCCTGTGCTGATGGTCGATGTCCAAAGGACCGAAAGAATCAACAAAAACTTACAGCAACTCCTGAATGAAGGCGATAAAATTCGCACTACTGCCGGGGTTTTTCCTTTTTTTGATACATCAGTGGTATCCATTCCTACCCAGCATTATCTGCGCTCATGTTCTGCTTCAGAATGGAAAACCCTACTGATCACTTTAAAAAATACTAGGGAAGGAAAATCAGACTTATCAGTTAGGGGAAACAAAAATAATTTGGGAAATAAACAACTAGGGGGAATAGCAGAAAAACTTCCCACGTCTGACTATTTGCCTTTGTTTCCATCATCGACGGGTTCAGTGATTCCTGAACAGCAATCACTACCTACTTTCCTCAATTCAGGTAATTTACCCCTACTTCTCTATCCTTTAGAGGAAAAACCAGTTAACTTTACCCAAAAAACTGAGTTTACTCAAGCAGTAGCGGAACTAAAAGCTTATCGCACTAGAACCTCAGAGCCAAACTTAGATTCACTCATAGTTCAAACTTCCCAAGTTCGCCAAGCATACAGCCAAGCCAAAATCCAAATTTTATTGGCCAACAAGCCCAATATTCAGAGAGTTTACACCGAAACTGCGCTGCTGAAATTATCAGATAAGGAATGGGTAAAAGCAAAAACAGGCGTTCAACAGAGTGCGGATAGGATGTTGGCTCAGGGTATTCCCGAAGGTTTACCCTTAAGCATTTTACAGAATGCGGTTAGCCTACAGGTACAGGAATTTGTCCCCAAAAATGCCGAACCCTTAGCAACTAAATTGCTTTTAGCTGTACTACAACCAAATCTTAAGAATGATGAAGAAAAAACGAAACAACAAATACAGCAAGCATCAGATAGAGTAGCACCCGTGATGGTGGAGGTGCGGGAAGGAGATGTGATTGTTACCAAGGGCGAGGGTATTACTAAATGGCATTTTGATGTATTAGAGCATTATCAATTAATTAGCCAGAACAATAATTGGCTACAACTGACAAAATTAGCCTGTATTGTGACTATAGGAATTGGCGTTTTTGTTTTAGTAAAAAGACAAATCAAGTGCAAATTGCGTCAGCGTGATTACTTGTTAATACTGCTGCTGACTTTAAGTATCCCAGGAGTGCTGGCCTTTGGCTTACCATATACCACTTGGAGCGCTGTTGGTTTATTGTTAGGTAGTTTCTATGCACCTGCTTTGGGTGCGACTGTTGTGGGACTACTACTGCTAATTTTACCTACCACTGTGGAGATTAGTCTTATTTCGCTGTTGGCTGGTGGGGCGGCGGGAATATTGGGTAGCAGTATGGCACAAAAATTGCGATCGCGCGAAGAATTAGCCTTATTGGGTGTGGCGATCGCAGTAACTCAGGGTGGTATCTACCTGATCATCAAGTTCCTCATCGGTGCAGGGTTTGGTGGAGGTTGGTATATCGTACTTCAAGAATCAGGATTATTTGCTTTATCTGGTTTAGTTTGGAGTATTATCGCCTTGGGCTTAAGTCCTTATCTGGAAAAGGTATTTGATCTAGTTACCCCCATTCGATTAGCGGAATTAGCCAATCCTAATCGCCCCTTATTAAAACGACTGGCGACTGAAACACCTGGAACCTTTCAACATACTTTATTGGTGGCAACTCTAGCTGAAGCTGCTGCTAAAAAGCTGGGATGTAATGTAGAACTGGTCAGGGCTGGAACTTTATATCATGATATCGGCAAAATGCATGACCCCCTGGGCTTCATTGAAAATCAAATGGGGGGACCGAATAAACATGAAACAGAAATTAAAGATCCGTGGAAGAGTGCCGCAATTATCAAAAAGCACGTAACTCAGGGATTGGTAATGGCACAAAGACATCTTTTACCTACAGCGATTCAAGCTTTTATTCCTGAGCATCAAGGAACAATGTTGATTGCCTATTTTTATCACCAAGCACAACAAATGTCCCAGGAAGACCCCAGCTTAGTGGTAGATGACGCAGATTTTCGCTATGACGGACCTACTCCCCAATCACGAGAAACCGCCATAGTCATGCTAGCAGACTCCTGTGAAGCGGCGCTGCGATCGCTCAAAGATGCCACACCAGAACAAGCCTTAACCATGCTCAATAATATTCTCCGTGCCAAATGGCAAGATAATCAAATGGTAGATTCAGGACTGACACGGCAAGAAATGTCAGAAATCAGCCAAATCTTTGTCGATGTTTGGCAACAATTTCACCACAAGCGCATTGCTTATCCCAAATTAAAGGCCGGTAAAAATGGGTAATTCGTAATTCGTAATTCGTAGTTCGTAATTCGTAATTCGTAATTCGTAATTCGTAATTCGTAATTCGTAATTCGTAATTCGTAATTCGTAATTCGTAATTCGTAATTCGTAATTCGTAGTTCGTTAAGCTTGGGTAAACATTAAAATTCCTACTTGGAATAACCCAATAATAAAACCTAACACACCACCCAAAGTTACAATTGCCTGTAATTCATTTTTGACAATTCCCTCAATTGCAGCTTCTAAATCAGCAGGTGAAGTTGATTTTACACGGTCAATAATAACTTGGTCTATGGATAATATAGGAATTACCTGGGCGACAATTTTTTCTAAATCTTTTTCTAAATAGCGCTCTAAAATTTTAGCTAATTCTTGACTGACAACTTCTAAGGAAGAATTGACCACAGGGGAAGTGCTAAGACGATTAAGTAGTAATGTGGCGATATTTTCCCAGTTCACAGAATCAGTTAAACCTTGGAGTAAATCTCCTCCACTAGCCTGGATATAATGACGTACACTTTCCCGTGTAGTCTTTCGCAGTTGGCGGACTGTCCCAATAGGTAGGTTTTGTAACGATAAATCAAGGAGAACTTTTTTCAGGCGATCGCGCATTTGCAAGACTTGAATTAGTTCTGCTAAACGAGCATTTGTAGCATCTTTCTCATCTAAACAAAAAGTTCTCAGCCTTGTGAGAGTATTTCGTAAACCAAATAAATTTGCTACGACCCAATAAGTACCACTTGTCTTTTCTCGAAAGCTTTCATCAATAGTTTGAATAGTGCGATCCGTCAAAAAATCAACAATTACTTGGCGCAAGACATCTGGAGGTAAAACTACCTGTAACAACCAATCAGCGAGCCTTTTAGATTGTTCTTCACTCAGTTGTAATTCCAGCAATACTTGATCAAAAATTTGATTAATCTGTGCCTCTAAAAAATCTTCTCGCCTGGCTAAAACTTTCAGCAATCGCGGTAATGATTCTCCTAACAAATCGCGTAAAATTCCCGCCACAATTTTGGCGCTTTTCTCATTTTTATCAGCTTTAATTTGTTCAATTGCCAATTGTAATAACCACAAAATAGCTGACTCTACTCGTTCTGTTTGTAACAAGCGTCGTGCCAGATTTTGCAATTCTCCTGGAGTCAACAACGACCCCATAATTGTATTAGAAATATTCTTTGCTAGACGTTCCTGGTTGCGAGGAATCAAGCCAGGAGTAAATGGGATTTTTCGCCCAGCTATATAAATTGCTCTGTAGGGGCGAAATAACATTTTTATGGCTATATCGTTAGTGAAATAGCCAATGATGCCACCCAGTACCGGGGGTAATAAATAAAACCAAACGTGAGACCAATCCAAAGTAAAAATTAATAAAATTGGCATTGATAGACGATAAGAGATGAGTTTTATGCAAAACTCTGAACTCATTTACTGACTACCAGCACTCCCATCATATCGTTCGCAATGGGGTAGTGTGTAACCAATGTAAAACCAGCTTGACTGGCTAACTCTACTTGCTCTTGTCCGGTGGGGAATCGATCTAAACTGGGACTAATGTAGGCGTATTCTTCTTTTAAACCCATGTTTTGAGCAAGTGGTACAACTATACTATTTAAATACCATTGTTGAAAAGCGCGAATTTGCTGATTTCTGGGACGATGAAAATCTAAAATTGCTGCTTTCGCACCAGGCTTGAGAACGCGATGTAATTCTTGGAGACTACGGGGAATATCTGTAACATTTCTTAAACCATAGCCCATTGTGGCAGCATGGAAGTAGTGATCATCGAAAGGTAAATTGAGTGCATCCCCTTCTATCCAAGAAATAGGCGGTTGGGGGTACTGATTTTGGCAGCGTTTTTCAGCAGCCGCTAGCAGGTTGGGAGAGAAATCGAGACCATAGACCTTTCCCATACTGCCGACAGATTTAGCTAAACGAAAAGCCAAATCACCACTCCCGCAACATAAATCCAGGCAGGTGTCGCCTGGTTTAGCTGCACTCCATTTGACTGTCATTTCCTTCCATATCCGATGTTGTCCCAGGCTCAACCAATTATTTAAATCGTCATAAACTGGAGCAATACGGTCAAAAATATCACGAATTTCTGGATTCATTGGTTAAGATTGCCGACTAAAAATATTAGTGATTACCATGACCTCCACCGAGAGTTTGGTTTCCATTGAATGTTGCTGTAAAGCAGATGGCTACTAGTTCTACTGATAGACGAATCAGGTTCAATTCATCTTCTCGCAAAGAGAATGGTTTGTGCCACTGGAGGGATAAAATGCCCAATATATTATGGCGATATCTGATAGGAATTACTAAATGTGCTTCCACACCAGTATTCTTATAGTGACTGACATCAGCTAGTTTGGGATCTTTGGCTACATTTAATGAAACTTGCATTTCCTCACTGGCGATCGCCTCACTGGTGAGTGGATCTTGATCTAGCCAGTTTTCGACGGGACTCTCAGGAGAATAAAAACCTTGATTTGGTACTAACTGATTTTCCTGAACTAGCTGTAAAATGCACCTGTCTGTGGCAAAACTATCACTAAACACCTTAGCAATTCTTGTTAAAGCGTCTTCTAAGCTATTATCTAGCTGTGTTAACTGTACTAAAACAGTCAGCAATGCCATTTGAGCATTAGCACGGCTTAATTCTTCTGTCCGTTGCTTGAGTAGGTCGTAAGTTTCTGCGGCTCTTTGTACAACTGCCTTCAGTTCCCCTGGGTCCCAAGGCTTGGTAATGTATTTGTAGACTTGGCCAGCATTAATCGCTTCCACCAAATCTTCAATATCTGTAAACCCTGTGAGGATTATTCTGACAGTATCTGGAAACTGGGGTACAGTCTTGCTGAGAAATTCAGTTCCTTTCATTTCTGGCATTCGCTGATCGGAGATGATCACAGCGACTTCACCTTCTGTAGCCAATATTTTGAGAGCATTAATACCACTATCGGCTTTCAGAACATTAAATTCCCGCCGAAAGGTGCGATATAGCAAATCGAGATTATCTGGCTCATCATCCACTACCAGGATTTTGAGTTTTTGCGGTCGTGCCAAATTTGATAATTGACGGAGACTGGTCTGAGTTTCAGCAATGGGATTATCCATAAAATAGTTCTGGTCAGTGTGAGGCATTTTGTTATATTCCATACCTAGATTAATAGAGAATAGGCTGGAACACTTGCGTAAATCCACGGTTGTAATTCTGCATTATTACTAGTTTACGGAAAATGTGACAACTATTAGCACCTCCAGTCCAAGTCATAGGAAAGGTGATAGGATTACTAGGCTTAGGCATATTAAAATATTGTTTTAATATATTGTTTTAATATAAAGTTTCCTGAAGAGAAATTAAAGTCACGCTTTCAAGTTGAAGCTCCCACGCCAGAATTATGACTAATCTACCTTTCAATGCTCCAAATCCTGAAAATGCTGTGAACGACGATGTAGTTAAAGAGTTACTACGAAAGCTGAGGCAGAAGCAAGGTAACTGGGTAGAGTGGGGAGAGGCGATCGCCTCTTTGCAAAAACTTGGTTACAATCCCCAGGAGATTTTTGAGGAAACTGGATTTGAGCCAATTCAACAAAATCAGGTAATTGTTGGTTCTCAAGTATATAATTCTTTGGCACAAGGTGGTGCAACGGATGCAACGCGATCGCACTACGCTACACGGGGTAGTGATATTTTATATGAATTACGCTTGCTGACCCACGAAGAACGGGCGGCGGCGGCTGAACTGACCTTTATCCACAAACTAGATATGGATGAAGCGCGGGAAGTAGCAAAAGCAATTAAAGATTTCTCCCGCTTTAAAACTTTACCCGCAGGTTTTTCTGAACATCCAGGGGATGCTGTAGCTTATCAGTCTTGGAAACTAGCACGGCAATATACAGATTTGCAAGAGCGATCGCGTTTAATTGCCAAAGGGTTACGTTTTGCTCACACGCCCACAGCCAGAAACCAAATCGAACAGTTACTAGTGGATTTTACTGTCGTCTCCCAGCGACAAGCACCCATCTTACCTTTTTATCGCTTTGAGTCGGAAGAAGAATTACCTCGCATCGTTCCAGTAGCGGGTAAGTTACCATTAACACCAGAAGACCTACAAGGTGTGCCTATGGTAGAAAGCATTCAACCATTTGGTTTAGTTAAATTTGCTGGGGAACAAGCTTGGGTACCATTACCTGGTTGGCAAGTGTTGTTAAGTGCAGAAGATCCAGTGGTAATTTTATGTAATAGCGATCGCTTCCCTAACCAGGAAACAAATCCGCCCAGACCATTGCTGGTTGTCGTAGACCGCGCCGCGCGACAATGGGATGATTCCAACTACTTCGTTGTGGAACATGGCGGTGAATTAGACTTTCAGTGGTTTGAAACAGATCCCCAAATTCCCCTGCTAGGACGCATTATTGTCATTGTCCGTCCTAAGAAAATCTTCGATGAAGTGATCAGCAAAGATTTCTGGCAAATTGACGAATAATTAAGTGAGGATTTAAAAAATTCGGCGTTGCTGATTTCAAATATGAATTAGGTTCACGCAAAGGCGCACCAGCGTAGCGAAGCACGAAGTGCGTTAGGCGCAAAGGTAGGAAGAAAATAAAGGTAATTTTGGAGTTTCATACTTTAGTTCAGCAACGCCAAAACCTTAATTCCCATCCTTATTGACACCGATAAAGCTGATAGGGAACACCTATGCGATAGTGTTGTGAACTGTCTATAGTGCAAATACTCTCCCCAGACAGTCCCACCTCCTGGGGATATTCCTTTCTTCTCATTCCGGGGCCAACTATCCATAAATTCATCTGAGATGTGACTGATATTGGCATTTCATCAAGTCTATTCCAGAAATCAGGCGACTTGGGCGACCTGTTTAAAAAAGCCAAACTATCTGAACCGTTTGTCTGATTCCTAACTTTCTCTAATTCCAAAGCGAAACTTAATCCCAAAGCCACATCCTGATAATTGTTGTATCCCACTACCAACATCAGAGGAACAGAGGGTTCTAAATTTATGTTTCGTGCAGTTTCTTCAGGCTGAAAAGGTTTTTGAAAGACAAAATTAGAAACTACAAAAACACAGCTGAGAACACCCACAAACAAAACGATAAATTTTGACTTGTGATTTTTGCTAATACTAGCTGCTAATAAAGCGCAAAAACTAGGATAATAAACAAAGCTATAGCGAGGAATAATAGTGATATCTTTGCCTAATAAATAGGCTATAGCCAAAAATTCAATTAATACAACAATAGTAAAACTTAAAAGAGTTAATGTTGCTAAATGGGTTCTATCATCTAAACACAGTATTTTTAAACCTTTCCATACCTGCCAACCTAACCACAGAGCAAAACTTACCATCAAAAATCCACAGATAGCTGTAATTAGCAAAGGCTGATTTTCTACAGGTAAAGCAATCACCATTAAAATCCAACTAATTAAAGTTTGATATATGGGCGCAATGTGCATAGTGGCTGGTAACCAGTTGGTTTCAGCAGTTTTAAAATGAAGCAACGTTACCCGCAGCCAGGGAATAAAAGTAATTATAATTCCAGTAATTGATATAACTAAAGTCAGGTAAATTTGGCGTTTATTAATAATCTTAATGTTACACCAATAGGTTAATAAGATTAATGTGATAACTTCAGCAATGAAAGCCAAAATAAAAAAGTAGTGAACATAAAGACCAATACTATTAATAATTGACCATAAAAAAACTACCCAAATTCTGAGGCATTTTTGCTGAAAAATATCTTGCTGAATTTGCATTAGTCCCAATAACGCTAAAGTTATCAGAAACATAGGCATGGTGTAGTGGCGTGCTTCTTGAGATAGGTATACAGCAAAGGGAGAAATAGCCATAATAAATGCGGCGATAATTCCAGATGCTGGGTAAAAAGCAATGCGATTTATACCATAAATGGCGGCGATCGCACCTACGCCAAATAAAGCCGATAGCGATCGCAATTTTGCCACCCACTCGGAACCCAAAGGAATCATCCACCCTAACCAACGATACATTCCACAAAAAAACAACGGCGGATGGGTAGACTGATTAACCAGATTTTCGGCAATTTGATGACAACTAACCCCAGGCTGGTAAGTAAAAATTTCTGGGACTTTTTGCAGGGGAAATAATACATCTAAGGGCAAATCATCATAATTTTTCCCTAAACTGAAAATAGCAGTAATTACCTCATCCATCCACAGAGGTTTTAAACCTAAATGCCAAAAGCGTAAGACAGCACCCAGTGAGATCGCTCCAGCTAAAATTAGATAATGTAGATAGGGTTTGCGATTTGTCATTATTTATTCATACTGAAAAATTATTGCCTAAATATAGATAAATTTATACTTTATTTTGATCAAAGTTGCTAAATCGACCATTAAATAATTTAATTTAAAATCTTAAACTTTATGTCAGACAATTATTCTAGGGCTACTGTGTCTCCAGAATCTCTCCAGGCACAATTACAAGAGAAAATTTTATCTATCCGCAATGGTCTACGCCCAGGACAACAGCAGATGGCTGATTGGGAATCGGGGCCTTTGGCTATTTCCGCCGTTCCTGGGGCTGGTAAATCTACTGGGATGGCCGCAGCAGTAGCGATCGCCATCGCCCGTCAGTACCAAGTTAAAGCGGAATCACGCCCGTCTTCCCGTAGTCAAATTGTAGTTGTTACTTTTACTCGTTCAGCAGCTGCTAATATTAAAGCCAAAATTCGCAAATACCTACGAGATGATTTATCTTTACCGCCAACAGGCTTTGCTGTCTATACTCTGCATGGTCTAGCTTTAAATATTGCCAGTCGTCATCCTGATTTATCCGGTTTAGAACTAGATAAAGTGACATTAATTACACCTAATCAAAGCCACCGTTTTATTCGCACAGCCGTAGAAGAATGGATTAGTAATAATTCCGGGATTTATTTGCGGTTGTTAGAAGGTAATCAGTTGGACGGTGAAGAGACAGAAAAGTTACGTCGTCAGTCAGTGTTACGAACGGAAGTTTTACCAGATTTGGCTAGTACAGTCATTCATGAAGCTAAAAGTTCTGGAATATTACCAGAAAAACTGTGGCAGTGGAGTCAAAGCACTACAAATGAATATGGCATTTTAAGGATAGCGGCGGGATTATATGCAGAATATCAAAATTTAATGCGATCGCGTGACTTCATTGACTACGACGATATGATTTTAGCCGCCCTCCGTGTCCTGGAGAATCACAGCGCCCGTCGCATTGAACAAAACCAAGTTTTTGCCGTATTTGAAGACGAAGCCCAAGACTCTAGCCCTTTGCAGACACAGCTATTAGAGATTTTGGCAAGTCAGGAAGGAGATAATTCTTCACTCCCTACTCCCCACTCCCTACTCAACCTAGTGCGAGTTGGTGATCCTAATCAAGCGATTAACTCAACTTTTACACCTGCTGATCCGATTTATTTTCGGGATTTTTGCGGAGTATGCGATCGCGTGGGGAAATTAGCCACAATGGATCAAGCCGGACGCAGTAATCAAATGATCATCGCTGCCGCTAACTTCGCTTTAGAATGGGTAAATAGCTTTTATCAACAGAAAAACCCGCACTCATTACCCTTTCTTGCTCAAAAAATCCGCCCTGTTGATAGTAGCGACCCTCAACCCCATGCTAATCCAGCACCGATAGGAACAGGACTAGAACTTTATACGCCCCGTGATATTTATCACACAGTTGAATTACTTTCCCAAAGAGTGGTTGAGTTATTTGCTGAAAATCCCCAAGATATTAGTGCAGCAATTTTGGTGCGAGAAAATCGTCAAGGACGCTGGCTGGGAGAAAAGTTAACTTCTGTGTGTAAGGAGCATAAAATTACACTTTATGACGTGGGGGAAAGCGATCGCCGTTCTCATATACCCCAGGAAATTTTGGCATTATTGCAATTTTGCGATCGCCCTCATTCTCCTGACTATCTCAAAGCAGCTTTAGAAGTATTGGTACAGCGTCAATTGATTCCTACCCAAGACCTCAACCCCCTCGCCACTGTACCAGAAGAATTTTTGTATCCCAGTCCTCTCGCAGCACCCCAGACAGAGATAGTACAAAAAGCTGCTCATTTGTGTCGGAGTTTACTCCGCGCCCGCTTAGAACTGCCTCTATATCACCTGATTGGCTTTTTGGGCTTAACCTTAAAGTACGATAAACCAGAACTAGCAACTGCTCACAAACTGGCAGAACGGCTAACCCAGCAAATAACTGATAAGCTTTCTCTGGAAGGAATGCTGTCAGTGTTAAATGAAATCGTCACTTCTGAACGGTTTGAACCAGTGGAAACCGATGATTTAGACGCGCATTACACCCGTCGCGGTCAACTGACAATCATCACCATGCATAAAGCTAAGGGCTTGGATTGGGACTGTGTATTTATGCCCTTTTTACATGAAAACTTGATTCCTGGTAAGTTTTGGGTTCCGCCCAAAAGCAAATTTTTAGGTGAGTTTACTTTATCAGAAGTAGCTCGCGCCCAAATTCGCACTGCAATTCACGGCGAATCTGATATACCTAATGTCTTTGCAGCTTGGAGACAAGCAGAACATTTAAAAACCTCTGAGGAATATCGTTTACTCTATGTTGCTATGACAAGAGCAAAGCGCCTATTGTGGATGTCTGCATCACAGCAAGCGCCTTTTACCTGGAGTAAACCAGAAAATTTACAAGCACAACCGCCTTGTCCGGTGTTTCCAGCGTTAACAAGCCAGTTCCCTGAATCTGTAGTCAGTTTGACAAGTTAAATGGATGAAGATTCAGGTAAATAGTATATAATTATGGATTGTGTCGAATTAAAGTGAGACCATGCCTAAACTCAAGACTCGTAAAGCAGCGGCCAAGCGATTCCGTGCCACTGGTAGCGGTAAAATTGTCCGTCGCAAAGCTTTCAAAAATCACCTTTTAGAACATAAGTCTTCTAATAAAAAGCGTAGCCTGTCCAAGTCCACACTTGTGAACGAACGCGATGAAGATAATGTGCGCTTGATGCTTCCTTATTTGTAAGTTCTTCAGGAAATAAAATATGACAAGGGTAAAACGCGGTAATGTAGCTCGTAAACGCCGCAATAAAATTCTCAAACTAGCGAAAGGTTTTCGTGGTTCCCATTCAACTTTGTTTAGAACCGCTAACCAACAGGTAATGAAGGCGCTACGCAGTGCTTACCGCGATCGCAAAAAGAAAAAGCGCGATTTTCGTCGCCTGTGGATCACTCGTATCAACGCGGCATCTAGACAACATGGTTTGAGCTACAGTCAGTTGATGGGTAATCTCAAAAAAGCTGATATCCAACTAAACCGCAAAATGTTGGCACAATTGGCAGTTCTCGATCCCGCTAGCTTCGGCAAAGTTGCTGAATTGGCACTTCAAGCTAAAGGATAAGGATGGTAACGGATGAATCACCGATGTAACAGATGGCTGGCTCTAAGGCTAAAAATTAATCCGTTACATCTGGTATTATCCGCTACCATTTTTTGTGTAATTTCCTTTGCTTGGGGATTTATGGTATCTGCCGCCCCAATGCCGGAAATTCAGCGTCGGGGTTATTTAAATATTGCCGTTAAGGATAACTTACGACCCTTGGGATTTAGAGATACTGAGGGGAATTTACAAGGTTTAGAAATTGACTTAGCAAAACGTCTGGCATCAGACTTGTTAGGTAAACCAGATGCTGTAAAATTGCAACCAGTAGCCAACCGCGATCGCCTATCTGTGGTCTTGGACAAAAAAGTTGATTTAGCGATCGCCAGGGTAACAGCCACCGAGTCCCGCGCCCGGATAGTCAGTTTAAGTTTTCCTTACTACTATGATGGTGCTGTAATAGTCACAAAAGATGCCTCTGTTAGTCAGCTAAGTGACTTGGAGAACCGCAAAATTGCCGTAATTAAGAATTCCAGCACAATTGCCCAAGTGCGGTACTATGTGCCAAAAGCCAAGTTAGTGGGAGTTAATTCCTATCGGGAAGGGCGATCGCTTACAGAAAATAATACAGTAGTAGCCTTTGCCGCCGATGCTAGTGTTATTACTGGTTGGGTCCAAGAATATCCTCAATACCGAATTTTACCCACCAAGCTATCCACAGAACCATTGTCTGTAGTCATGCCCAAGGGGTTGCAGTACGATCAGTTAAGACGACAAGTAAATCAAGCGATCGCTCAATATACAGCAGAAGGTTGGCTAACAGAACGTGCTAAATATTGGGGCTTACCGTTAATCAGTCCATAATTATAAACTAAAGAAATATCTCCCTCATCTCCCCAGTGTCCGATAATAGATACAGAAGTAGCTGTTAAAATTTGTATTTGCAGGCAATGGATAAAAATTTAGTCACTATTTATTTGTCAATTTTTGTAGGTCTGCTTTCATTTGCAGTTGTGAATGTTTTCCGCCAAATCTTCAAAACTCGCAGGCGTGAAAGTGCATTGTCACGGTTACGCAAGAAATTGGAGAAAGAAAAAGGTACAGCTCAAGAATATTACGAGTTAGCCAGTATTTATTCCGAAAAAAAAGTATTTTCTCAAGCAATAGTGCTATTTCAAAAAGCTATTAAAGCTGCTGAAGAAGAAGAGGAAGAAGAAATTAGCGCCCCTATTTACAACGGTTTAGGCTATGTTTACTTTAGCCAAGAGCAATATGACCTAGCAATTCGTCAATATAAAGAAGCTCTAAAAATTAAACCAGACTATGTGACAGCACTAAATAATCTCGGACACGCCTACGAACGGAAAAAACTCACGACTCAGGCGCTACAAATGTATGAAGAAGCCTTAAAACTTGCCCCCAATAATACCATTGCCAAGCGCCGGGCTGAATCTTTACGACGTTTAGTTTCTGCTTGATATTGTCCAGAATCTTTTATCTATAGGAATCATATTTGATTTCTGAAAAAAATAAGTATTGTAGGGTGCGTTAGGATGAAATCCGTAACGCACCGTTATTAAGGCTTTGGTGCGTTACTAAATTAACCAGACATCATATTAAATTTTATTGATGATCCTGACTTTCACCGAACTTCAACCCCCTAATCCTGATATCGCTGTAGCTTTTACCCTCCCACTCACAGCAGAAGAACGCCATCGCAGTCGTCATCGCTGGGAAACTGAGGATGGTAAAGTAGTATTTTTCCGTTTACCCAGAGGAACGTTACTACGCGATGGTGATATTTTGCAAGATGAAACCAATAGCTGTTTACTAAGAATTACTGCCAAACCAGAATCAGTTTTAACGGTTTCTGCTGAAACATCACTTTTGTTAATGCGGGCTGCATACCATTTAGGAAATCGTCATGTACCTGTAGAAATTACCTCTACCTATTTACGGTTATTACCAGATTCAGTGTTACGGACAATGCTAGAACAACTGGGACTAGAAATTACAGAGGAAATCTTACCATTTCAGCCAGAATTAGGCGCTTATGGACACCATCACCCTCACTAATACCAACTTTTTATACATATTACAGTTAGCTAGTCCAGCGTTGCCTGTAGGAGCATATAGCTATTCTGAAGGATTAGAAATTTTAGTGGAAAAGGGCATCATTTCAGATCAAGCCAGCCTGAAACATTGGATAGAGGCAGAACTGTATTATGGAGCGATTCGGTTAGATGGGGCGGTGATGGTACGTGCCGAGAAATCAGCCAGTATAGGCGATAGGTCAGCTTTATCTCATTTGAATATGTGGTTATCTGCTACTAGAGAAACCCAAGAATTACGGGCATCTAGTTGGCAAATGGGGCGATCGCTTACCCAGTTGCTTGGTAAACTACAACCAGAGATTATACCTTTGGTGAATGCTGTGGGTAATCCTTGCAATTATGCGATCGCTTTTGGTATTGCTATTGCTCATTGGCAAATTGATATTCAAGCTGCTTTACTGGCATATCTGCATAGCTGGACAAGTAATTTGATTACTGCTGGAGTCAAACTCATTCCCCTCGGTCAAACTGCGGGACAGGAGTTATTGTTGGCATTACAACCATTAATTAGCACTGCTGTATCGGAAATACTAGCTTTAGAGGATGACCAACTCAGCTGTTGTAGTTGGGGTTTATCCTTAGCTAGTATGCAGCACGAAACGCAGTATACAAGATTGTTTAGGAGTTAGATAAAAGATAATGAGTGCATTGCGTGTTGGGGTAGCTGGCCCAGTGGGTTCGGGAAAGACAGCTTTAGTAGATGCTTTGTGTAAAGCTTTGCGCCAGCAGTACCAGCTAGCTGTAGTAACCAATGATATTTACACCCAAGAAGATGCTCAGTTTTTGGTGCGTTCTCAGGCCTTGACAAGCGATCGCATTTTGGGAGTAGAAACTGGTGGTTGTCCCCACACCGCAATTCGGGAAGATGCTTCCATGAATTTAGCTGCTATTGAACAATTAGAAAACCAATTTATTGATTTAGATGTAGTATTTTTGGAAAGTGGCGGCGATAACTTAGCAGCTACCTTCAGTCCCGAATTAGTAGATTTAACAATTTACGTTATTGATGTAGCTGCTGGTGATAAAATTCCCCGCAAAGGTGGACCCGGTATTACTAAATCTGACCTGTTGGTGATTAATAAAATTGACCTTGCACCCTATGTTGGTGCAAATTTAGAGGTCATGAAACGAGATACGCAAAAAATGCGCGGTGATAAACCTTTTATTTTAACCAATCTAAAGACTCAAGCCGGGTTAGCAGATGTAATTAAATTTGTATCTTTACATATATAGAGATAGTTATATAGAAATCCTAGCCCAAATGTAAGAAAATACTGAGATAAAAACTCTTATTTTATAGGCGTTTGAGGCTTATTGAACTCTCAGATATTATTCAGGATTGCTATACTTGGTGAGTAAGCCAATTTTTAACTATAGATACTACTGAAATCCTATGCCTATCTTGTTTTGACCATGCTTGTCGCCCCCTCGAGTCATCCATCTCTTAGGTTAGTAGTTGCGTTCTGGTAAATTCATATCTACGCATTTGGTTATGTTTTTTCTTTGCCAATAAACAAGAATAAATATTCCATTAAAGATGTTGAATCAGCAAAATAATTGGGATAACCTTTTTTAAGATCCTGGATTGATTTAGCTTCAACTAATACGATATCAATATTTTCTTTTTGGTGTTTTTGTTCAAGCTCCATATATTTTTCTGTTGCTTCTGATAATTGGTTATTATTAAAGTTTTCAATATTTACTGTTCTATTATCTATTCTATTATCTATGTCAAGCATCAATAAAAATCTTCCTTTAGTTTTTTCTATTTGTTCTGTAAAATTTGCAAAAACAGTATAAGTAGTCAACTTCTCCAAAACTTTTAGTTCTTCGTCTAATTGCTTTAAATTTCTTGCTTTCTCAGCATTAATCGGCTCGTTGTTTTCAAGGTTTGATACTAAAGAACTAACTAATTGAAAAAATAATAGCCATTTTTGCTCTCCTATACCTGCTTTTAGTTGCTGATTTGTAAATGTTCCTATTATTTCTACTCCTGTCGCCCAGTAATGCTGAAGTTTACTTCTTAGTTGGATTTCTATTTTAAATCCCTCAAAGGATTCTTTTTTACCACAATACTCTGATATTAAATGAATACCTTTATATCCTGTATCCTTTGGCTTTTGAATATAATCATATTCTTTAATAATATTAAAATTTTTCTTATTTACTATCTCATCTTTCAATTCATAAATTAATTCGTTATCCGATAATATTGCTCTACATCCTCCAATTTTGTTTCCAATCCTCATTCTGCCTTCATTTGAAAAAACAAGCAAAGATAAAAAAACAAAAACCCCTTCTGTTAAAGAAGAGGCTTTGTTGTAAAGATAAACCTGGCATCGAGCTATTTTTGCGTAGGGCTACCCCTAAACTATCGTCGCCGCAGTAGCGTTTCACCTCTGAGTTCGGGAAGGGATCAGTGTGGTTC
>NZ_JAYGHG010000042.1:0-39275 GCF_034931085.1 Nodularia harveyana UHCC-0300
TGTTGGGTGAGCATCTCTTGCCAAATGTTTCAAAATTTGTAATTCTACATCCATTGCCCTACTTACCTTTCAGGGTTTTCTTTTTTTATTCTTTTATTCAGAATAGCCGGAAAGTGACAGAAGAGGGGTATCTGATAGTGTAAATAAGGCTGCAACTGAGATATCAAAGAAATTTGAAGTACATCGTAGCCATAATACTAAAAGTACATTTAGGGAGGTATTTATAGAAAATACTGATCTTAATTGGGAAGCGCTAGAGATACGTAGAGAGCGAATAAATCCACCTAGAAATATCAGCAATTTAACAACTAAGTTAAACCAGAAAGTTGATTCTCCAGGTGAATTCAATAGAATTTTAGAACTATTAATAACATCAAGGGAAATGTCAAAAATTATAGTAGATATTCTGGAAAATAAATCAGAAAACGAACGAGATATTGAAGTTCAAAAATTACTTAACAGAATAGTAGCAGTAGATAATCTCAAAAATATTCTTGAAATATGGAAAGATAATCAAAATAATTCCTCCGAAGAATTTTGGCATAAATTTTTTGAAGAAAACTCACTTATGCTTGGACAAATTTTTTCTATACCAGTCACTATTTTTGGTTCTAAAGCTTATGTGGGTGGAAAAGGAATACATAATAGTGGTGGCAAAGTCATTGACTTTATTATGGTTAATAAACTAACACGAAACACAGCATTGATAGAAATTAAAACACCTACGACAAAACTTCTTGCTGGGAGTGAATATAGGTCTGAAGTCTATGCAAGCTCTAGTGAAATATCAGGTGCTATAAATCAACTATTAACAAGTCAAAATTCTTTAAGCCAAGATTATAATAGTCTTGTTCAGCATTCTCAAGAAAAATTTGATGTTTTTAGCCCTCAGTGCATTCTAATTGCTGGTAATGCAAAGCAAGAATTATGTAATAGTGACAAAAAGCGAACTTTTGAACTTTATCGGTCTAACTCTCAAGGTGTACAGATTGTTACTTACGATGAAGTTTTTGAAAAATTAGATACTTTAGTTAATCTTTTAGAAGGTAAATAATAATTTAGTTTGCTTTTCTTCTTCTTCTTTCCTTCTTTCTTCGTGTTCTTCGTGTCCTTCTCCCAAGAGGAGACGCTAACGCGAACGTGGTTCGTTAAATAAATCCATAACACAAAACGAAAAAAAAAGGATAAGCCCAAAAGCCTATCCCTAAAAAATCAATTAATCAACAAAGATTAGGTTCCAGAAGTCCAAGAATTGATGTACTCAATTTGATCTTTTGTCAAACTATCAATGAAAATACCCATAGCTTGTAATTTCAAGCGAGCAATTTCTTGATCAACTTCAACAGGAATAGAGTGCATACCAGGAGCTAAATTACCTTTATTCTTCACTAGGTATTCAACAGCTAATGCTTGGTTAGCAAAACTCATATCCATAACTGCGCTGGGGTGTCCTTCAGCAGCAGCTAGGTTAATCAAACGTCCTTGTCCGAGTACGACAACGGATTTACCACTTGTCAATTTATATTCTTCGGTGAAAGGACGGACTTCCTTAACTTCCTTAGCGTTAGCGGCTAAGTATTTCAAATCAAGTTCTAAATCAAAGTGACCGGAGTTACAAACGATCGCACCGTCTTTCATGGAATCAAAATGTTCACCACGAATTACGTGCTTGTTACCTGTCACAGTAATGAAGATATCACCAATAGATGCAGCTTCCGCCATAGGCATGACACGGAAACCATCCATGACGGCTTCAATTGCCTTGATGGGGTCGATTTCGGTAACGGTGACGTTTGCACCCATACCACGGGCGCGGAGGGCTGTACCCTTACCACACCAGCCATAGCCGACAACAACAACGTTTTTACCAGCTAACAAAATATTTGTAGCGCGGATAATACCGTCTAAGGTAGATTGACCAGTACCATAGCGATTATCGAAGAAGTGCTTGGTGTCTGCGTCGTTGACGTTCATGGCGGGGAAGGTGAGAACCCCATCGTTGAACATGGCGCGTAAACGAACGATACCTGTGGTGGTTTCTTCGGTGCTACCAATCAAATCAGCAATTTGGTGTTGACGGTTTTGAACCAATTCTGCTACCACGTCGCTACCGTCATCAATGATGATGTTGGGGCGATGGTCTAGGGCGATTTGTACGTGGCGGTTATAGGTGGCGTTATCTTCACCTTTTTGAGCAAATACGGAAATTTCGTGATCAGCTACAAGACTTGCGGCTACGTCGTCTTGAGTTGATAGGGGGTTACTTGCAATTAAAATTGCATCAGCACCACCAGCTTTTAAGGCGATCGCCAAATGTGCTGTTTCTGTGGTTACGTGGGAGCAAGCTACAAGGCGCAATCCAGCAAATGGCTTTTCTTTCTCAAAGCGATCGCGGATTTGCTTCAATACGGGCATTTCCCGTCCAGCCCAATCAATTCGTTGTCTTCCCAAGGGAGCTAGGGCGAGGTCTTTAACCTCGTGCTTTAATCTGGGAGTGGTTGCAGTCATTGAAAATTATCCTCAGAAAAATAAAAAGGTATACGTAAATTTTACGTACCTTACTACAATATTGTACTCCTTTCTAGTTTGACTCCACAGAAGTTTTCGGTCAACCTCATCCCCGATTTTATTTTTTGACTGATTTTTTGTTAAGAGTATGATCAGGCGCTCTATATCTGTTATCAAAAACAGATGAAGTAAACTGTCATCTATCGCAAGTTAGAAAGATTATCATAATTCAAATACTTGAGATAGCTACATTTACATAAGCCAGTCTTAGAGAATGCTCTAAAAGTAGCTGATAGTAAATTTTGTGCAAGGAGGTATTTGAGTGCGTTTGAAATTTTTAGCGATCGCCAAGGAAGTCCTGTTATCTAATTTTGCTTCTATTGAGCATAAACGGTTATTCTCAAACGAAAACTGTTTTGGTAATAGCCAGAAGAAAACCAATAATTTGCCCAGTTTAGGCGTATTTCATCCAGCCTTAAACTCAAAAATAAACCGCAAATCACCCAAAAATATTTTAGGTACAGGTGTGATATTGACAATAGCCAGTTCAATGGCAATAGGTATTGTTTCTATACCGAAAGCCTCTGCACAAATTCCCCTTTCGCCTTTTCTACAAACTCCTGGTACAAGTGGAGATAGTGATAATAGAACTATTTCTGGCTGGATTTATATAGACGGCTATCAGGTATTTCAAATAGCAGCGACAACAGGCAACTTTACCGAGCGTTCTCGCAATATCCAACAGAATTTAAATCAAATCCTCCACAACTATTTAAATTCAACTGAACCAGAAATTCAGATGGAAACCCGAACACTAAATGGACTACCAGTAATTTATATTAATGATCAATACTTGATGACCGTTACCACCGAAGATGCAAGATTACGACGAGAAGATCCAGCTGTATCGGCAATTCAAATTACCGAACAGTTAAAAAGAGCCTTGCAACGGGCTGGCACAGAACGCACAAGTGAGATTTTAATCAACCAAGCTCAAATTGCTGGTGGCGTGGGAATATTCATGATTGTGTTAAGTGGGGGAGTGTATTACTTCCAATGCCGTTCCCGTAAAAAGTCACAACACCCCATTTTACCGATTGCAGATAATGCTCAACAGCTGACAACCAAACTAAATCAACGGCAAGATCGAGACCTGAAGGAAGTCAAAAAAAGACTGTTTCAATTAACGCAAGCTGGAATTTGGGGAGGTGGAATTGTCTTCATTTTGGGACTATTTCCCTATACACGAGTAGTTCAAGTGGTAATTATTTCTGCTGCCCAAGTTCCTGTAAGATTGGGTTTTGTGTTATTGGGAATTTATCTAGGAATCCGTTTCACCTATGCTCTGATTGACCGCTTTACTTCTACTTTAATTAGTAGTGGTATTTTATTAAACTCAGAAACATCGAGACGGATGGAACTGCGAGTTTCAACTTTTTCTGGTGTGTCTAAAAGCATCGTTACCGGAATTTGGGTGGTAGTTGGTATTTTACTATCTCTACTTTCCTTGGGTATAGATATCGTTCCTTTATTAGCAGGTGCTGGCTTAGTTGGTGTGGCATTATCTCTAGCTTCCCAAAGTTTAATTAAAGATGCCATTAACGGTTTTCTGGTAATTGTTGAAGACCAATATGCTTTAGGGGATGTGATTACTGTCGGAGATGTGGGAGGCTTGGTAGAAAATCTGAATCTGCGGATTACTCAGTTGCGAGATGGGGAAGGGCGTTTAATTACGATTCCCAATAGTGAAATTAAAGTCGTAGCCAATCTTTCTAGCGGTTGGTCACGTTCTGATATAACTATTCCAGTGGCTTACCAAAATAACATTGATGATGCTTTGGAATTGCTTAAACAGGTAAGTGCGAAGATGAATGAAGATTCGTACTGGCAAAGTGTGATGGTTGCACCGCCAGAAGTTCTGGGAATCGATAATTTTGGCGATCGCGGTTCGATGATTCGGATCTGGATTAAAACACTCCCACTCAAGCAATGGGAAGTAGGGCGGGAGTTTCACCGTCGCGTAAAAATCGCCTTTGATGAAGCCGGATTTACTATTTCTGTACCTCAACACCTTGTTTGGCTAAATGAAGAAAAATCGCTGCATTCCCAAGTGAATGGGAAATCTAATTAGTTATTAGCCATTGGTCATTGGTCTTCCCCCGGCTTTTTCCTAGTGCCAATGACCAGCAAATTGCCTCTTGCTATTGTAGAACATTTGTACTATAATAGCTGTAGCGCTCACACAGCCTAGTGAAGAGCAAAACCTCTCTGCTAAAGAGTTCTGGAAGATGGATTTAAGGGTTAGTTCCATGATGAAGCATTATATTCTCAACCTCAATCCCACTGCCAAGCACGAATGGGATCGGTGTACTTTACGTGATCCTTTGACTGCGAAACGCCCGGATATTCCTCAATTAATCGCTGAAGCTATTGGTAGTAATGCTGGTAGTTATTTAGTGAGTGTGAATATCCAAGTCGAAGTTTTAGAACAAGCTGCTGCGTCGCCATCTGAACAACTTTCACTACCATTTTCAGAATTAAATACGTCCCCACTGCGAGAGGTAGCTTAAGAGGTGGGAATTAGGGGAATTGCGGAAAAAGCGAAGGCGATCGCTCATTTAGCATATCTGCGTAACCAGTCTGGTGTGGTAAATTAGCAGATAGATTAGCGATCGCCCATTAAATCTGTTCACTGATAACTGTTCACTGATAACTGATTTAATAGTTGAGCAATTTGTTGATTAATAGTGATTATATCAAAACGCTGACTGGCGATCGCCCTAGCATGATCAGCCATACTTGCAATCATATCCCTTTCTCTAACACAGATATTAATCACCTCTGCCAACTCCCCACTTTCTCCTGGTGTCACCAGAAAACCATTAACACCATTTTCCACTAATTCCATTGCACCCCCAGCCTCAGCAGCCACCACAGGCTTACCGCATAGCATCGCCTCAACAATCACTCTTCCAAAGGGTTCTGGAGAAGTTGAGGTGTGTGCTACTAAGTCACAACTTGCCATTAATTGGGGAATATCTTCACGAAAACCTAAAAATTTTACCCGGCTTTCCAGTCCCATTTCTTTAACTTGTTCATGCAATTGTTGGACGTAATCTTGTTCACCAAACAAGGCATCACCAACTAGAATTACTGTAACTTCTGGGGGACATTCAGATAAAGCTTGAATTAAAATATGTTGACCTTTCCAAGGTGCAAGACGGCTAAAATGTCCAACTACAAATTTGCCTTCTAAATCTAAGTCTTGCCTAATTTTGGCAACTTCAGATTCAGCAGTTTGATATTTTTGGCAATCAAAACCATTATACACAATTTCCGTAAGTTTGGCATTTCCTCCCCCTTGAATAAAAGCCGTTTGACTAGCTTGAGAATTAGCAATTACTAAAGTCGCAAAACCATTTGCTAAAGTAATAGCAATCCGCAGATTAGTTTGGCTGAAGTGTTCTGAGGAAAGAATATCATGTAAATGATAAACCAAAGGACGACCAGATAAAAAGCTAGCTAGTGCGCCAATTACAAAGGCTTTTTGAGTATTGGCGTAAATAATATCATATTCTTGAGCTATTTTTACTACTTTGATTAATAGTGGTATTAGTTGTCCCACACTCGCCAAAGATTGCAGTAAATTACTTTGTTTACGGACTTGAATTGGTTGATTTATTAACACTTGGACAGGGATATTATGCTGCTGGAGTAACTTTCTAAAAAGTCCATCGGCAAATAAGCCTACTAAAGCGCGATCGCCATAAGGTTTAGCAATATCAATTAAACACAGTTCTGCACCACCAGGTTTACCACTTTGATCTAAAAACAGGATTTTCATAATTAACGAACCGCAGAGACGCAGAGAACACAGAGTAATTAGAAAGAGGGAGGTTAAGCTAAGAGAACTTGCCGCACTTTTTGGGATATTTGTTGCCAATCAAAGTTATTAACTGCGTACTCACGGCAAGCTTTGCGTGTGGGAATTTCTAATTTGCCTAAAAGTATCTGGGCTAATTTTTCGGCAATGGCTGGGGCTTCAGTTGAATCAGTAATTAAGTCTGGGGAAAATGATGCTAAAATTTCTGGCATTCCCCCAATTGGAGTGCATAAAACTGGAGTTCCACAAGCTAAAGATTCAATAATTGCTAATCCAAACCCTTCAAAAGATTGGCTGGGCATAATTGTTAATTCCGCAGCTTGGTAAGCTATGGGTAATTGTGCATCAGGGAGAAAACCTAAAAATTTCACGTTGTTTTCTAACCCTAATTCTTGCACCTGTTGTTGTAATTTAGCTTGCAGATGACCACGACCAGCGATCGCTAGCCAAATATCAGGAACTTGTGGTTTAATTATCGCCAGCGCCTGTAATAATTTATCAATACCAACTCGCTGTACTAAGCGCCGAGATGTAAATAGTATAGGGCGATTTTCTGGCCAACCTAACTGCTGACGTGCAGTTTCTCGTGATAAATTGGCTTGAAACCAATCAAGATTCACTCCCCCAGGGATAATATGAATTTTATGCCAAGGTATTTGATACTGTTCATGTAGAATATTACCGAATGCCTTACTTAAAACTATAAAGCGATCGCAGCGATTATATGTACTTTGTTCTATTAACCTACGCTTCAAAAACAGACTAAGTTGATTATTAACTGTTTCTTGCTGACTTTCAGCAGCCCAGGGTCCATGAAAATTAAAAGTTATAGGTATGCCTTTGGGCAGAAGATCCAAAATAGGAAAGCTGTATAATGCAAAATGTAAATTAATTGCATCTAGTTTGCTAACTCGTATTTTTGGAAATTTCTGGCGAATAGATATCATTCTTTGCCAAATTGTCTGATCTGGATCAGCCAAATTAGTCAGCTTCATCACCCCATTTAATTCAGTAGCGGGTAAACCAACTCCACATAATTCCACTTGATCTCCATTAGCTGCTAACTTATGAGTTAGTTCATAAATATAGCGTTCTAATCCACCGGGAGTTTCAGGAAACCAGCCTATTCCCAGAGTGAGAATGGATGCAGAAGTTGAATTAAATTGATATTGTTTACTTTCCATCCACTTAGCTCCTAATATTATATATTGACAGAGGATCAATTAATTTGTCTCTGCACAGGATTTACGCAAAAACTCTGACTTCGATAAGCGCATTGACTACTTAAATCCTTATTCCTCTGTGTCCTCTGCGTCTCTGTGGTTAGTTATTCCATAATTTATACATAAGTCCTAAGCAATTTTAAGTGCTAGTTCTTACTCAGACGTAAAATAGTTGAGATTCATAATACTTATATCCTGTGATTATCTACATAATCAGTAATTTTTCAGTTTTATTCTGTAGATATTTCTAGAAAAAATCATTTTATAAACTATTTATATCACAGTGTCAATAAGTGTATATTTTCTGTGTAATTATTAAAATTATTTCCTCCTAAATTTACTTTTGGTTTTGGTGTTAATTGTTACATATTTTTATATTCATGAATCAGAAATAAATTAAATTTATATGTTTTTTAAGTGAAACTTTGATAAACATTAACTACCCATAAAGATTTATCTGTTATTACAGACATAGTATTATTTCATTACTGAAATCCCATGAGTTTTAATACATTCAATCAGCTAAGAAGATTCATTACTAAAAAAATCATGATTAAGTGTAAGCTTACGCACAGATGCCATTAAAATTTATTTATTTTCTGTTCATTTCTGTTTAATGAAAGTCATGTAATGTCAATAATTTCATCGCTGTAAATAATATGAAAAATCGAACTATAGAGCAATTTGGCGATTTTTACCAAAAATTATCTCAAAATATAAACAGGCTATCTCGAAATCAAAATTTTCAGAGGCTAAAATTTATTAATTTTGTCATAGTTATAGCTATAGCTATAATTTTTACTTCTCTGGAGGTTTCTGATTATGGCGCTAACAGCATTACTCCTCAGCCCAGATATCAAACCTCTTGGATTGGGAATACATTTCCTGGGGGTGAAAAGTGGGTACAAAATAATATTGAAGCCATGTATGTTGCCCCTAATGGCACAGTTTATACTAATAGTATTTGGGATGAAGCAGCTAGAGAAGCCGGAATATATAAAGACGGTGATGTGATTGGTAAATTGAGTGATACCCACGGTTGGAATCGTAATGGGGGAAAAGCTGTCACGGCCAATGATCAATATATTTATATTGCTTTGCGCCAAGGTTTTGTGAATCGCCAAGATCAAGACTATCCTCCAGAAGGGACAACTTGGTATTGCGTCAGACGTTATGATTTATCTGGGAAATCTGCACCTTTCTCAGCAGGACGTGGTTGGGATAAAAGTATGTTAATTGTCAGTAATAAGAGTGAAGTTACTGGTTTAGCTACGAGGGGAAACGAGTTATATGTAAGTGATAATGCTGCTAATCTTCTGCGTGTTTATAATACCGAAACGATGGAGGAAATCCGCAGTTTTACTGTTAATAATCCGGGGGGAATAGCTGTTAATAAACAAGGTATTTTGTGGATTATTCAACAAGGGAGTAATCCTAAAATTGTGAATTATTCACCCGAAGGAAAGCAGTTACCCCCAGAAATTACTAATATTATCGAACCTAGTGCGATCGCAGTTGATAGTCAAGACAGGGTTTTAGTCACAGAAAATGGACCTCGTCAGCAAGTGCTGATTTATCAAATTAAAGATCAGCCAGTACAGGTGGGTACTTTGGGTAAACCGGGAGGAGTATATGCAGGTGTTCCTGGTGAAGTGGAAGATTTAAAATTTTATGGTTTAACCGGAGTAGGTACAGATTCCGCCGGGAATATTTATGTCAATAGTAATGGTTTTAATAAATCAGGCACAGATTTACGGAAGTTTTCACCATCAGGAAAGCTGTTATGGCAATTATTGGGATTAATCTTTGTTGATAACGCTGATGCTGATCCTCAAAGCGATGGCTTAGATTTATTTACCAAACAAGAACAATTTTTGATGGATTATAGTAAACCAGCTGGTAAGCAATGGACTTACAAAGCCTACACTTTAAATCCTTTCAAATATCCCCAAGATCCACGTTTGCATACATCGCCAGATGCAACCTGGGTGCGTCGCATTCAAGGAAAACCCTTTGTTTTCCTCACAGATATGTATGAAAGCTTTTTACAAATTTATCGCTTCAATCCCAGTACAGATGGCAAAATTGCGATTCCGGCGGGAATGTTTGTGGGAACTCATGGAGGTGGGGGAAAATCAATTCCAGGAAATTGGCCGCCACAGCAACCAGAAAAAGGAGAATGGATTTGGCGCGATCGCAACAATAACGGTAAATTTGATCAGAGTGAATACGACCGCAGCCAAGATTATCCTTACATCGGGGGATGGTGGGTAGATAGTAAAGGAGATGTCTGGAAAACCTTGCGAACCAAAGACGGTATCCGACACTATCCCTTGCAGGGATTAGATACACATGGGAACCCTATTTACACCTATAGTTCCATGCAAAAGCAAGAAACCCCCAGCCTATTTACAGATTTGCGGCGCATCGAATATTTACCAGAAACCGATACCATGTATTTATCAGGTTTCACAGTGGATCATCCAGCCGTGGGAGATGACACTAAAGTTTTGGGTTCCGAAATTGTGCGGTTTGATAATTGGAGTCGAGGAAATAGAACTCCCCATTGGCGGATAGTAGTTCCCCACGATACTACAGGTAAACGCGAAGTTTCCACCGCCGCCATGAGTGTAACTAGAGATTATGTTTTTGCTGTGACATTCAAAACCGCAGAAGTATACATATATAATGCCAACACAGGGGCTTTAGTGAAAAAGTTAAAACCAGGACCAGAAGTTGCAGAGGAAAGTGGTTGGATTGATATTCCCTATGGGATTCGTGCTATGCGGCGATCTAATGGTGAATATCTGGTATTTGTAGAAGAAAATGCCAAAGCTAAAGTGATTATTTATCGCTTAAAGCTGTAAGTGGAAATGTTGCGCCCCAGAAAATTTATAGCATTTCCGTGGGGCGCGAGTCAATGCAGAAACCCTAAATACCTATTCTAAAAAAATTGGGGCGCTAATTTGGGGTTAATAATGCTTTAGTTGCTGACTCTCCGACTTTTTTCAAACGCCCCTTGATGCGGAACAGCAATAAACCTAAAATACTGGCGTGTCCCAAAAGTCCCAAGAAAGAAACCATGACACCTAAAGGAACACTATATGGCGATAACACTTGTAATGGTGCAAAAATAGAGAACAACCACAAGAAACTGTAGTTGCTGGTATTCCCAGATGAAACCAAGCCTAAAACAATTATTGGTAATAAAATGACCGCAGCCAAAACCGTATTAGTCCGTAATAATGTCTGCTGATGCTTCGTGAATAACAATATTTGGGCTAAAGCTGCATAAATTAGTAGTAAACTCAGTGTAAAAATCAAAGCTATAACAGCACTAATTTTGTAAGATGCAGGACTGAAAGACACAGCAATAAATACACTGATAATGGTGAAGACAATTAAAGCATTGATAGCGATCGCCAGGATAGCCGGACTTTTTTCACCCCAAATTAAATCTTTGATTAACTTTTGCTTACCTGGATTTTTTACACGATAAAAGTGTTGATATCTCGCCCAATCTTGTAGTGTTTGGTAATTAGGCGTGAGGGCAGCGATTAGATAGAGAAATAGCCCAAAGTTGATAAAGATTAAAGGTAATAAATTTTGATTACTTACTGAATTAGCACATCCTAACATAATCACTGTAAAGCTAGCAGTTAGGAAATAACTCTGCTTTTTACTCAACATCGTGGCATTAGTATCATGATAGCAACGTTCCAGAGATTGCCAAATAAAGTACGTGCCAATGCCATAAACTAATAAACTAAAACAAGTAGTCAGAACTAGACTATTACCTAATGGTAGACCGAACCACTGAAAATGAACAAAATTTAGTCCCCCCTCAGAATCAGGGATAAAATTTCCAGGATTAATTATGCTCAATCCTAGAAATATATTAAAACGTGGGAATATATTTTTTTGAGTAAATAGCAAAACCAGTCCAAGGAAGCCACTTCCTAACCAGGATTGAACACCACCTAGCCAAGAACCTACTAAGCCAAACAGTAATGCCGCACTATAATATAAAATGCTAGCACCCAATAAAACTACATAAAAAATCAAAGTTTGATATAAGGGAATTCCCATATTTAACCCTAACCATAAATGGAATGGGATTGCCAGAAAAATTGCCAGATATAATAATATTGGCACTCCTAAAATTTTACCTAATAGAATACTTTGATATGATTGGGGACTGAGACGAATAAAATTTATTGTCCCCCGCCGTTGTTCAGTAGCTAAATCATTTATGAGTAGATATGTTCCACCCATTAACATAGTCATAATTATGATAGAACTGAATAATTCATAATTATTACGAGACCATTCACCTGTGATCCAATTTACTAAAAATAGGAATTGAACCAGCAAAGATATGAATATTGGTAATAAGACATTGTGAATTTTTAATCTTCCTCTAACCTCTCTTAATAGTTGGGGGTTAAATTCACTGAATTTGGACGTAAGATTAAGCATAATTGGCAACTCCAAAATTAAAGAGTGTAATTATTGACTAATGAAAATACTAACTTGTTTCGTAATTTCCAGCAAATAGCTAAGTGAAAACTATTGATTTTCTGCTAACAGTGCCTTAGTTGCTGACTCTCCCACTTTGTGCAATCGCCCCTTGATGCGGAATACCAATAAACCTAAAATACAGGCGTGTCCCACAAGTCCCAATAACATAAAGATTGCACTTAAAGGAACATTACTTGACGATAAGATTTGTAATGGTCCAAGTATAGAGAATATGGAAAGGAATCTACCAAAAATGGCTGAAAGAATCATGGGTAATAAAATTAATACAGCCATCATAGTGTTAGTTCTTAATAATCTCTGCTCATTTTTGATTAATAAACCTATTTGGGCTAAGGCTGCATAAATCAGCAGTAAACTAAATGTAAAAATCACAGCTATGAAAGCATGAGTCTTGTACCAGCCGTTATTCAACGGAGAAATAAACACACTGATACTGATTAAAGGAATTAAAGCATTTATGGCGATCGCCAGAATAGCCGGACTTTTTTCTCCCCAAATCAAATCTTTGATTAACTTCTGTTTTCCTGGGTGTTTTACACGATAAATGTGCTGATATCTAGCCCAATCTATTACTATTTGATAATTTGGTGTGAGGGCTGCAATTAGATATAGAAATAGCACAAAGTTGAAAAATATTAAACTGAATAAACTATCTTTATTTGGGGAATTGGCACATCCTAACGTAATCACTGTAAAGGTAGTAGTCAGTAAATAACTCTGCTTTTTACTCAACATTGTGGCATTAGTATCATGATAGCAGCGTTGTATAGATTGCCAGATAAAGTAAGTGCCAATGGAGTAAACTAATAAACTAAAGCCGGCGGTAAGAACAAAACTTTTAAGGTAGAAACTAGTGCCAGATTCAGGCATAAACATATAATATTGGGGATTAATTAGACTGATTAGGAATGGCATATCGCTTGTACTAGGGTGCATTAGTACAGGAATAAAGAATAGCAAGAAAATTAGCATAAAGCCACTTCCTAACCAAGTTTGAACACCACCTAACCAAGAACCTACTAAGCTAAATAATATTGCCCCACTGTAGTAGAAAATACTAGCAGCGATCAAAATTATGTAAGAAATTAAAATTTGATGTAACGGTACATCTAGCTTTAACCCAAATAAGAGATGCAAGGGAATTACAAACAAAATTGTAATATAGATATTGATAGGAACCCCTAGCATTTTACCTACAAAAATACTTTGTGATGATTGGGGACTCAGACGAATAAAATTTAGTGTGCCTCGCCGTTCTTCGGTAGCTAAATCATTCATGAGTGTATAGGTTCCCCCCACTAAGATGGCAATAATTACCATAGCACTCAGCCAATTATAAATATCTGGTGATTGACTATATATGAAATTCGGGAAAAATATTAACTGAGCTAGGAATGAAAGGAATGCTGCTAATAAAAAAGTCCAGACTTTTAATCTCCCTTTAATCTCTCGAAATAATTGTGGGTTTAATTCGCCTAGTTTAGAAATGATATTCGGCATAATTGACAATTTTCCAAATACACTTTAATTGTGGAAATATTTCAGATAAGTATAGCGGCTAGTACTTACTATTAAGGAACCATAAGTTAGTCGCTAATTTTCTGCTAACAGTACCTTAGTTGCTGACTGTCCTACTTTGTGTAATCGCCCTTTAATTTGGGATAGCAATAAACCTAAAATAGTGGCGTGTCCTAGAAGTGCTAACAACGGCACTAGGATATTAGTTTGCGGTGATAGGATTACCACTGGTGAAAGTATAGTGAAAAACCACAGGAAATTCTCCATACTATTATTGATACTTGCAAAAATGCCTAAAATAATGATTGGTAATAGAATTACCGCAGCCATAATGGTATTAGTCCATAATAATCTTTGCTCATTTTTCATGAACAACATTAGTTGGGCTAAGGTGGCATAAATTAGCACTAAACTAAATATGAAAATCAACCCTACAACAGCATTAATTTTAGTGGATGCTGCCATTGATGAGAGAGAAATAAATATGCTTGCACTGGCTAGAGGAATTAAAGCATTAATGGCGATCGCCAGGATAGCTGGACTTTTTTCACCCCAAATCAAATCTTGGACTAACTTCTGCTTACCTGGATGTTTTACACTATAAAAGTGCTGATATCTTGCCCAATCTTGTAGCGTTTGGTAATTGGGCGTGAGGGCGGCTATCAGATAGAGAAAGATACCAAAATTCAAAAATATTAAAGGGAATAAATTTTCGTTATTTACTGAACTAGCACATCCTAAAGTAATGGCTGTAAAGCTAGCAGTTAGGCAATAACTCTGCTTTTTACTCAACATTGTGGTCTGAGGATTATGATAGCATCGTTCTATGGATTGCCAAATAAAGTATGTGCCAATTGAGTAAACTAATAAACTAAAGGTGGCGCTAATAACAAAACTTTCTCCTAATGGTAAACCGAACCAATTAAAAGTAGCAAGATTGAAACTGTTGTCAGGTTTAGCCAGGAAATATTGGGGATGAATTAACTTGAATAAGACCAAGGGATTATTTGCAGGTATATCTTTACATAATGCTTCTTGATTAAATAGTAAGAAAATGGCAATAAATCCACCTGCTAACCTCGATTGAGCATTACCTAACCAAAAACCTACTAAGGCGAATAATATTCCAGCACTATAGTAAAAAATGCTAGCAGCGATTGAAATTATGTAAGAAATTAAAATTTGATGCAACGGTAAGTTGAGCTTTAAACCCATCCATAGATGAATAGGGATCACTAGTAATATGGCAATATATCCATTAATGTGAACTCCTAACATTTTACCGAAAAAAATACTATGAGATGATTGGGGACTCAGACGAATAAAATTTAGTGTCCCTCGCTGTTGTTCGGTGGCTAAATCGTTAATGAGTACATAGGTTCCACTAACTAAGATGGCAATAATTACCGAAAAACTCAGCCCATTATAAAAATTATAAATAGATAGCGCATATCTCTGAGTATTTGGGGTATTTCCTAATATCATTAATTGAAGAATCAAAGATAGAAATACTATAATTAAAATACCACGAGTTTTTAACCTACCTTTAATTTCTCGGAATAGTTGAGGATTAAGCTCGCCTAATTTGGATATGAGATTCTGCATAATTAGCAATTCCAAAAAGATAATTGATTAACTAAGAAGCTTGTTTATGTCCTAATTTTAAGAAAATACTTTCTAGGTCTTCTTGAGTGCAGTGAAAATTATTGATTGGTATACCGGCAACAATGAGCGATCGCAATAAATCAGCAGAGTCTGCTTCTGTACCAGAAAAATTAACTCGCAAACTGTTTGTACCTAATATTTTCTCCGATTCTTGCACTAAGGGATAATTTTTTAATTCCCTTTCCAGTGATTGTAAACTTCCCAAAGTTGATAAAATAATTTGGGGTTGAGAAAGTCGTTGATAAAGGTCTTGCAGAGAAGCACTTTCTACTAAAAAACCCAACTCCATAATTCCTACAAAAGTACACAGTTCTGCTAAATCACTGAGAACATGGGAGGAAATTAAAATTGTCATCCCAGCTTCTTGTAAAGCCTTAATGATTTGGCGAAACTGCATTCTCGCAATGGGGTCAAGGCCAGAAACAGGCTCATCTAAAAGTAGTAAAATTGGTTCATGGATAATCGTCCGCGCTAAACTCAATCGCTGTTTCATCCCCCGTGATAGGGTAGAAATTAAACTATGACGTTTATTTTCCAGTTGAATGAGTTCTAAAACTTCGTGTAGGCGCTTAGTACGGCGTGGTTCTCGCAAACGATACAGCCTAGCAAAATAATCTAAGTAATCCCAGACTGTTAAATCTTCATAGAGGGGATAGTCATCGGGTAAGTAGCCGAGGTGACGCTTGAGTTGAGAGTTACTCTTGTCAAGTCGCAGGCGATCGCCGTTAATATAAATCTCACCCATAGTTGGTTCTTCCGCAGCAGCCAACATTCGGATGAGAGTGGTTTTACCAGCACCATTCGGGCCAATTAATCCAAAAACTTCTCCCTCTGGGATTTCTAAATCAATATCATTGACAGCAATGTGTCGCTCAAATTGCTTAGTTAATCCACAGGTACGAATAGCTAATTCTTTGACCATAACTAGTACAGTAGGGCTGTTGTTAAAACATTAACATATCCTCTAGATACAGCCTGTGTCAGTTTGGTTTCGGAAATGTAACAATCTAATTCACGAAGAATAATTAAAACTTTGCGAGACTTTAGCATCCCTCTGCGTTGAAAAACCAGCTATTTAAGGTGCTAATCTCGCCTTACCTTGACGCTGCTTTTCATACCATTGTGCGAATTCCCTCTGAATATGGAGTTGATTATCGAACCGCCAAGTACGCCAAGTGCGCCAAGTCAGAGAGGGATAATTAAAACTTTGCGTGACTTTAGCGTTCCTCTGCGTTGAAAAACCAGACTATTTAAGGTGCTAATCTCGCCTTACCTTGACGCTGCTTTTCATACCATTGTGCGATCGCCGGAGTCCATTCCGCAAAATGAGGCCACATCAGTTCACACAACTGTTGAATCTCCAATTGAGCATCCTTCTTATTTCTCATGTCACAAAAGTGCATGAACGACCGTAAATTAAAACTCACTACAAAATGCTGGCGATAATCAAAAGGTACTTTACCCCTAGCGTGTTCCTCAGACATTCCCCCCTCAAAGTCAGCCTTGTAACGCTGCGCTGCTTCCAGACACCACGCTAAATCAGCCGCCCGTTGTTCTGGAGAATAGTAATATTTCTTACCTTGTCTGTCAGAATAATCACCAACCGGACGCAGATAGAAAACATCTTCGATGTCTTTTTTCCCTTCCACTACATCGATAAATTGGTTACCCGTATACCTAAAAGAGTTATGAACAACAATTCCATTAGCAACAAAATTATGCCAGCAACCTTCTACTTCTAGGTCGTAAGTCATTTCTTGTCCCAGGTATTCTACACTCTTCACCTTGACCGGATGTGCGCGTAATTTTTTTCCTGCTGGTTTTGGTTTAGTTTGCCAGTTTTCTGTATCTAGTATTGGATTAACAGTATTTATAGAACAATCGGAAATTTCGGCAATTTCTAACGGAGATACTCCTTTGTTAATTTGAGATTCCAGCCATTCCTTATTTCTGTAAAGCCCGTTACCTACTACCGCCAGCCCATTACACATTAAATAGGATGTTTTAGTCAGTGTTTTGACTGTTCCATCAGTATTAGTCACTAAACCAACAGCGTCACCCATTGTTTCCCAGCCATCTGAGGTAAATAGACGGTGATTAGCGGTGCAATCTAAAGTTTTGCCATCCTCCAAAGTGACTCGATAAACAGGCTGAAAACCACTGCATATCACATCTTTAATATGTCCAACTTCAAACAAGCCAGTTTCTTCATTCAGAACTCGCAGGCGCATTTTGCGAATACGTTGTTGAGAATCACGGCGATATTCACCAGGTGCTTCTCCATTTCTACCGCGAATCGACCTTTGACGGATTGCTTTTTCTCCGTTATTCCAGATGTCGTATAGTTCTCCAATTGTTTTTTTCAGCTTCTGGTTACTGCTACCTTCACAGTTAACAAAGGTAATTTCAGTATCAGCGCTCAAACATTGCACATCAAAGGATACACCAACTCTATGTGTACGTGCTTGTTGCATCACACTATGAGGAAAATAACCACAGTTAAAAACAATCTGGGGATGCTCAAGCGGGCCATAGTGTCCCCGCTCACCTGCTAACAGTCGCTTAACAATGATTTCACCGCATTGTGACTCGGAAGGCCATGAGTCGCGCTCGTCATAGACAAAGCCATCTGTATAGTCTTGGTGCATCGCAGCGTAAACCACTTGCTGCGGGTTTGGTGTTTTGGCAATAACTTCTACTCGGAATCGATGCATGGATCAATTTAATGTCTGTGTGAACCGGATTAACTATAGCAGGGAACAGGGAACAGCACTTCGGCTACGCTCAGTGTGCGGGAACAGGGAATAGGCTGGAAACTCTCTAACTGTAAGGGTTTCATGATCTGTTTCTGTCATAACTTACTTGGCGGTTGCTATATAATATCTCTTTCGGTCGATTCAGATACTTTACAAAAGTTAACGTGTTTGTTACACTTGTTTACATAAGACAAAAACACGGAAATAAAATATATGCGTACTAATACCAGTATTATTGACGACCAAGGTTTGATGAACAACTTTGCCATTGAACCAAAAGTTTATGTAGATGAGCAAGGCGATCGCACAGGGTTCACCCCCTACGCCGAATTACTCAACGGTCGTTTAGCAATGATTGGTTTTGTTTCTCTAATTGCATTAGAAGTATTCACAGGACAGGGTATTATTGGCCTGTTATCAAACCTATAAAAACTATTTTTAACAACTTAAGATTTAACAAATGTAGAGGCGGGAATTTTCCTGTCTCTAATTTTATTTTGTACACTTTTTCCCTGCAAACCTGCCGTGTATTTCTGTGTATGAAGAAACGCTAAGGCAAATGTGGTTAGTTCCTCCTGAAAAATTGGTATTACACTAATAACAGATAAAGAAAGGTGAGGAACCAGGAATCGGCCTCAACTCTCCATTGATTTACTCAGGAATTTTTATGGTTTTAACTGCATCTACAATGTTGCCATTAGGCACACAAGCACCAGATTTTCATCTACCAGAAGTGGTATCTGGAGAAACAATTTCCCTCGCTAGTTTTGCTGGTAAAAAAGCATTATTGGTGATGTTCATTTGTCAGCATTGCCCATTTGTAAAACATATCCAAACAGAATTAGCTCTTTTAGGAAAAGATTACGACGGAAGTGATTTAGGAATTGTCGCTATCAGCGCTAATGATGCGGAAAAATATCCAGATGATGCGCCAGATTCCTTAAAAGCAATGGCTATAGAGCTTGATTTTAAGTTTCCTTTCTGTCACGACGCAACTCAGGAAACAGCAAAAACCTATACAGCAGCTTGCACACCTGATTTTTTTGTATTTGACGCAGAACGCAAATTAGCTTACAGGGGACAGTTGGATGATAGCCGTCCCAGTAATGGGAAACCCGTGACGGGTGCAGATTTACGGCGGGCGATCGCCGCAGTTTTGGCGAGTCAACCCATTACAGAAGAACAAAAGCCCAGTATTGGCTGCAATATCAAATGGAAACCTGGTAACGAACCCAGTTATTTTGGTTAACAAATAATGGGGATCAGGGAGGTGAGAAATGTCACCTGCTCCCCGTCCCTCTCGGACACTCCCAGAAAAACTGATTAATGTTGAATTTCTAAATTGAGGATATAGGTTCCCATCTGGACTTTTCCCGTCCATAATTCATATTCCACCCGCAAATGTTCCGGTAAATGGTGTCCGTTTAATGACAGATTTTTGGTGAAATTTCGTAACCGCATGGGATGATGAGATTCTAAGGAATCACTAGGTAACCAATAACGGCTAATACCATAAACGCCTTGTTCCCAAAAATGGCGATAACTAACTTGGTCGTTACCTTGCATAGTCATAATTACCCGGTAGGGGGAAATTTCTAGCCACAAAATTCTGGGACTGCTCCGGGGTTGAGGATATATCTGATGTTGGGGATAGATATTTTCTGGATTCAGAGAATTTCCCACTTCACAAGTAATCAGGGGCGGAGCTGTCAAGAGTAAATGAAATCTATCTGTGTCTTTTTGATATAGTGTTCCCGCAGTTTCAACAACAGACCAGAATGGCAAGTCAGTTGAAATAAGTGATAAACATACAGGCTTGCGATGATGGGTGAGCATGAGAGGGATAGGGGCTAAAAACTATGGAACAAAACGGAATTAACACCAGTATCTTTATATAGTCAGCATCAGCCAATAAATAGTCAAACACCCTTAATCTTAACTGAAAATTCCGATATGGTTGGTAAAATCAATCAATATAAAAATCTCTAAATCTGGTAGGGTCAGTAAAACTTGTTGAGCCAATTATTAACTGAGTCTCCTAAAAAATACAATCCCCCTGGAGATAAGCTAGATTTTGGCAAATTTCGGCGAACAAAAAGCGATAGGATACTAGTCAGGAACTTTTCAGTGATGAATTTCCGGTGTATCCAAGAGCCAGTGTAACCTGATGTCGGCTTCTGTTATAACTGTAGAAAAGCAACAAGACCTTTCTCATAAATTAATTATCCAGCGACCCTCTGCTGGTGTTTCTTTGCAGGGTTCTATTCGTATCCCTGGTGATAAATCTATATCACATCGGGCTTTAATGTTAGGTGCGATCGCCCAAGGTGAAACCGAGATCCAAGGGCTGCTATTAGGGGAAGATCCCCGTAGCACTGCTAGCTGTTTTCAAGCTATGGGGGCGCAAATTTCGGAACTGAACACCGAATTGGTCAAGGTTCAGGGTATCGGTTTGGGACAATTACAAGAACCATTGGATGTATTGAATGCTGGTAACTCTGGCACTACACTCAGACTGATGTTAGGGATTTTAGCATCTCAACCAGGACGCTTTTTTACAGTCACAGGGGATAGTTCCTTGCGATCGCGTCCCATGTCCCGTGTCGTCAAACCATTGCAACAAATGGGCGCAGAAATTTGGGGACGTAAAGGTAATTCCTTAGCACCCCTAGCAATTCAAGGACAAGCCCTCAAACCCACTCATTATCATTCCCCCATCGCCTCCGCCCAAGTGAAATCCTGTATATTACTGGCAGGTTTATTCACAGAAGGAAAAACTACCGTCACCGAACCCGCCCTATCTCGTGATCACAGCGAACGGATGTTACGGGCTTTTGGTGCAGAACTCAGCATTGATCCAGAAACCAATAGCGTTACTATCATCGGAACCGCCCAACTCCAAGGTCAAAAAGTTATTGTTCCTGGGGATATCAGTTCCGCAGCCTTTTGGTTAGTCGCCGGCGCAATTGTCCCCGGTTCAGAATTGGTAGTGGAAAATGTCGGAGTTAACCCCACCCGCACCGGAATTTTAGAAGCTTTAGAACTCATGGGAGCCGATATTAAACTAGAAAATCAGCGTGAAGTCGCTGGGGAACCAGTAGCAGATATCAGAGTGCGTTCTAGTGGTTTAAAAAGTTGCACCATTGCTGGGGATATCATTCCCAGAATGATTGATGAGATCCCTATTTTAGCAGTAGCAGCAGTCTTTGCTGAAGGTACAACTATTATTCGGGATGCTGCGGAATTGCGAGTTAAAGAAAGCGATCGCATTACCGTGATGGCACAGCAACTCAATAAAATGGGCGCAAAAGTCAGTGAATTACCCGATGGTATGGAAATTACCGGTGGTACTCCCTTAGTTGGTACAGATGTTGATAGCCATACAGATCATCGCATAGCCATGAGTCTGGCGATCGCCTCCCTCCTTTCCACCGGAACAACCACCATTCACCGTGCAGAAGCAGCCGCCATTTCCTACCCCGATTTTACCGCCACACTCCAAAAAGTTGTCAGTAACTGAGTAGTGGACTAACCCAAAAATCTAATATTGTGGGGTGGGCTTCTGGTCATAGGTGTCAGGGCTGTTTCGTTCCCTGAAAGGGTTAAAATTGGAGGCTCAAAGAGATAAAAATTGAAGGCAAATCCACAATTAGGACAAAAAATTTTGGTGTCTTCAGCCCGAAATACCTGATTTTTCTTTGCGTCTTTGCGCCTAACGCACTTCGTCCTTCGCTGCGCTGGTGCGTGAGATTATCCTCTTGACAAATCTCCAACATAAGCGAATGAAACAGCCCTGCCATAATCTGTTACCTTTTAACAACTTCATCCCGGTTATGAGGAGCATCAAAATCAATCACCGGGCCTTTCGGCACAATTCCCGTCGGATTAACATTAGGGTGACTCTTGTAATAATGACGTTTAATGTGGTCAAAATTGCAAGTTTCCTTCACACCCGGTAATTGATACAGTTCCTTCAGATAATTCCACAAATTAGGATACTCAACCAGCCGATGTAAATTACATTTAAAATGCACATAATAAACTGCATCAAAACGCAACAAAGTAGTGAACATACACCAGTCAGCTTCCGTCACCTGATCACCGCAAAGATAGCGACGTTTACCTAATATCTTTTCCCAAGCATCCAACGCCGAAAATAACTCAGTCACCGCCTCATCATAAGCCAACTGAGAAGTAGCAAATCCCGCCCGATAGACACCATTATTTATTGGTTGATAAATAGCATCAATAGTTTCATCAATTAATTGCTGTAAATCTTCGGGATAAAAGTTAATATCTTGTTGAGCAAAATCATCGAATTGCGTATCAAACATCCGCATGATCTCGCGCGATTCATTATTAACAATAGTCCCCTTTTTCTGATCCCATAAAACTGGCACTGTTACCCGTCCACTATAATTAGGATCAGCTTTTAAATAAAGTTGCCAGAGATATTCAGTACCGTTTATCAGATCAGGAATCGACCCTGGTTCATCAGTAAATTCCCAACTATTTTCTTTAATTTCCGCCCCAACTACCGATAGCCCAATTACATCTTCTAAACCTTTTAACCGCCAAATAATTGCAGTCCGACAAGCCCAAGGACAAGCCCAAGAAATATATAAATGGTAGCGTCCCGGTTCAGCCAGAAAACCGCTAGAGCCGTCTGCTGTAATCTGATTACGGTAAGTTGTAGATGGGCGAATAAATTTACCTTGAGAATCTTCTTGCTCCCGTCTTGATATCCACACACCATCCTTAAGGATACCCAAACCCATATATTTCTCCTGAATGTACTTGTGCTTTATACCTCCACCCCACTAAAACCCCATTTTCCCCTAACTAACCTTCCTCATTGCTACTTAAGATTTTCGGGACTTTAAAAAAGTCACCTTCTTGTTCCGGCGCACTATTTAAAATCGCTTCTCGCTCAGGATATGGTTGCAAATCATCTTTGCGAGTTATATTACTAGTATCAATAGCCCGTGTCGTCGGAGCTACATCACTCACATCTACTTCATTCAACTGCTCAATATAATCCAGAATACTCCCCAGTTGAGTAGTAAATTTTTCTTCTTCTTCTGCTGTTAATTCCAAACGAGCTAAAAGAGCTACTTTTTTTACTTGTTCGCGGTTAATCATGGTTCCTTAGATGTACTGTATATTAATCCCCTCCTCAGTTACCTACCGTGTACACACAAGTCTTCTCAAGTTACCTCATAACGGTTTGATCTCTCCTAACACCCCTTCAGAAAGCAGGGCTGTTTCTTAAAGTCCCCCTTTTTAAGGGGGATTTAGGGGGATCAGATCACTTCTGTGTACATCCTAGCCTCAATTGTGGGGAGGGGTTGGGACTCTTGCTAATAGTCAAACTAATGACTAATTACCCTTAATTAAAAGAATACGTCAATTTGCATACGTCCGGTAGTTTTCAGCCAGTTTTGGGCTTCGATATAGTTATTGGGAGCCATCCGAACCGCTCTAATCCAATAATCTGCGGCTTGATCAAATAACGCCTCACCAGCATCATTATCTCCAGCTTCTTTCGCCTTTTCCCCTTGATAATGGTAAATCACAGCAATATTATTTAACGCTTGGGGTAAACGTGGGTTTAGCTCAATCGCCTTGTGATACTTTTCTAGAGCCTGATCATGATCACCATTACTGGCATAAATTAGCCCCATATTGTAATGAATATAACTGCGATCATTAGTATCTTCCTCTAATGTCAGAGCTTCTTCGTAGTAGTCCAAGGCTTCAGCATATTCTCCTTCTGCTTGCGCTGACATCCCATCACGGTAGTACACAAATGCTTCTTTAGCCTTTTTGTTAGCTGGCAAGATTTTCAGGATGATATCCGCCATCACCGTAAAGGATTTGTCAATAAAATTATCGTTTTTTTGCGTTCTTGGCATATTTACTTCTATGGTTGTGCAGCAATTGGCTTAAAAGATATTCTCAGAAAGCAAATTATCTCCACTGAGGGGGATAATACATTCAGCACTATTCTGTCGAGAATCGTTCACCAAGCTACTAACTGGATAGCCAGTCATTGCTTGATCTGGATATGGACACAATAGCTGTTGTAGTAGTTCAGGTGTTTGCATTTGGTGATTTAACCACAAATCGTAATCTTGTGGAGCCAAAATCACAGGCATTCGTTGATGAATTGGTTTGACTAATTCATTCGCTGCCGTTGTTAAAATTGTACAAGATATAATTTCCTCACCTTCAGACTTGCTGGCTAGCGGTTGCCATTTTTCCCACAAACCCGCAAAGCCAAAGGGCGTTCCCTCTGACAACTGAAAATAAAAGGGCTGCTTTTTACCATTTTCTCGTTTCCACTCATAAAAACCATCAGCCAGGACTAAACAGCGTCTGTGGTAGAACGCTCCTCGAAAAGCTGGTTTTTCTGCCACTGTTTCGGCTCTAGCATTAATTAACTTCACACCCATTCCTGGTTCTTTCATCCACCTGGGTATTAACCCCCAACGTAACTGCTGAAATTCACGCTGATTAGTTTCAGGATTATGTCGCACTGTTGCGACCATTTGCGTAGGTGCAATGTTATATTCCGCAGATAAATCAGGAATTTGATCTATACCAAAAAATTTGCATAAAGCTGATGATGACTGATTTAAAGTAAATCTTCCACACATACTTTTATTTTTACACCCTGAATAGAATTAAAAATTTAAATACCAGAAATGAATCATCCTATTATTGACTGATTTTTATTTTCTGAAGAAATTATTCATAGTAAATATATACAGGAAAGAAATAAAAATTATCCTGTTTTCTCAAGTTTAATTTGTAATATATTGTATTTTAGCATCTTACTAATATCAATATTCATGATGATATTTTTTTGACATGAAAAATAAAAAATTGTATGATTTCTTACCATCTGGCAATAGCTACAAGATTCGACTTTTATTTACACAAATGGGTATGCCATTTGAAAGAATAAACGTGAATATTTTGCAAGGAGAAACTCGCACACCAGAGTTTTTAATCAAAAATCCTAATGGTAAAATACCCGTTTTGGAAATAAACACGGGCAAATATTTGGCAGAATCAAACGCCATATTAATGTATTTAAGTGAAGGGACAGAATTTTTACCTTATGATCGATTTTTAAGAGCGCAAGTATTGCAATGGTTATTTTTTGAACAATATAGCCATGAACCGTTTATAGCTACATCCAGATTTTGGATTTCTATTTTAGGTAAAGCTGAGGAATATCGTATAGCTATTGAGCAAAAACGTGAACCTGGTTATGCAGCACTGAAGATTATGGAAAATCATTTAAAAACTCATAATTTTTTTGTAAATGAGCGTTATACAATTGCTGATATTGCTCTGTTTGCCTATACTCATGTAGCTGATGAAGGTGGATTTGATTTGACAATTTTTCCCTATATTCAGGCTTGGATAAAACGAGTTAAGTCTCAGCCTAGATATATCAGCATTACAGAAGAGAGAAATTTTGCAGAGTAAAGATTAGTCAAATATTGATCAAATATCTGTATCAATTTCAATTAGCTTTTGGCGCGAGGATACACCAGATTTAATTCTGATATGAGATTTGGGGACATTAAATTTTGCAGCTAATAGTTTAATTAATTCTTCGTTGGCTTTACCGTCTACTGGTGGAGACTTTAACCTAATGATCAAACTACCATCACTTTGTTCTTTAATTGTCTGTTGTTTAGAATTAGGTTTAACTTTAACTCTTTTTTGCATATCTAATTACTTGCAGTTGCTATACCCAGAAATAGCTGACGGGGGGACATTTTTTAATTGACTGAATTGCTATATATAGGACTTACGCATAATCTACGTTTTCTTGGCGTTATGCGCTTTGCGCACGCTACGCAAACGATAAATCAAGATTTTTGGCAATTGTTGCGTAAGTCCTGATATAAATTTTTAATGCAGTTAATCATCATGAAAAACCCAGCCGATTTATATAGCTGGGCTTGATTAACAACTAACCTAATACAGAAAGATTTCCATGATTAAATGAGAGGGAATTTATCTATATTAAGTAGTTTAATTACTAGACTCTATGGTGGCAGTATTTTCAAAGTTGACTTTGAAAACTTTATTTTGTTCTGGCTCTAGCTTAGGTAATGTGAGAGTTAAGATACCATCTTTCAGGTCGGCCTTAACTTCTTGATTCTGAACTTTGCTGGGGAGAGGAATTATTCTTTGGAATTTCCCATAGCGGAATTCTGAGCGAATATTACCATGAGATTTTTCGCTGTGTTTATAATGATGTTCACCAGCAATTGAGATTGCATCTTGGGTGACTTGCACATCCAGGTCTTTGCTATCCACACCAGGAATTTCTGCTCTTAAAATTAGCTCAGAACCATTATCATGTACTTCTACAGCAGGAACCCAAGCTGTTCTAGCTACTGGAGAAACCTCTGATTTACTGGGTTCAGCTACGCTCATTTCAGAGAAGAGTTGATCCATTTGACGACGCAGAAGTTCCATTTCTCGGAATGGTTCCCAACGAATAAGTGCCATATTACCATCATCTCCTTAAGTTTCTAATTAACTTTTAAGTCATCTAAGCAATGTTGAGATTTGTTTAGAGTTTTCAGTTAAGCAATTATGGAAACTCTAATGTGGCAGAGAGAAGTTTTGTTTGCTTTATGTCTTCTCTTTGATGACTAATATAATCTGAGAAAATCCTCAAACAAATTGGGGAAACCGTACAAAGATCAGTTGGATTTACCGTATCGGAGTTTTGGGGTATGGTGTGGGGACGGTTCGTATTCAAAATTTGGTTAAGTCGTCTATTTTCCGAAGATTATTGGCGTTGACAATACTTATAAGCAGCGTAAGCCATAGTCACAACTCCGGTGATAATTGCTGATTCATCAACTTCAAATTCCGGATGGTGTAATGGGTGATTAATAATTCTATCTTTGTAACCTACACCTAAGCGAAACATCGAGCCGGGAGCGTGTTCTAAATACACAGAGAAGTCTTCAGCCCCCAGGGAAGGTTCTGGTAAGACTTGGACGCGATCGCTACTCCAGGCTTCTTCGGCCGATGATTGCAACAATTGGGTCATAGCATAATCATTCTGGACACTAGGAACACCTTGGTGATAATTAACTTGATAACGCGCCCCAAAGGAATTACAGACATTAGCCACAATATTTTCAATCCAGCTAGGGAGTTGAGTTCTGGTTTCGGGATGAAGCGATCGCACAGTTCCCCACAACTGGACATGATCAGCAATCACATTTGGCGCTCTCCCACCCATAATCTTGCCAATACTCAACACCACAGGACGCAAGGGATTCTGTGTCCGGCTAATAGCCTGTTGTAACGCCGTAATCACTTGTGCAGCAATCCAAATCGCATCAATCGCCTCATGAGGACGCGCCCCATGACCAGATTCCCCAATAATAATAATCTCTAAATCATCAGCCGCCGCCGTCAATGCGCCATAACGTATGCCAATCGATCCGGCGGGAATGGAAGGAAAAACATGAACACCTAATATAGCTGAGACATTTTTCATCGCCCCATCTTGAACCATCCAGCTTGCGCCTTGAGCAATTTCCTCAGCTGGTTGAAATAAAAACCGCACCTGAGATCCTAACTCCTCGACTATTTGGGAAAGTACCATTGCTGTTCCTAAGCCCACTGTGGTGTGAACATCGTGACCGCAAGCGTGCATCACACCCGAAATCCGAGAACCATATTCTAACTCTGTCCGTTCTTGAATGGGCAACGCATCCATATCAGTGCGAATGGCTAATACACGTTCATCTGTGCCAGTATTTTGTAATTCGCCAATCACCCCAGTTTTGCCAATTCCCTCTTCGACATGGAGACCACTGGAAGACAACACACCAGCGACAAAGGCAGATGTTTGGTATTCTTCACCGCTCAATTCCGGGTGAGAATGGAGATGGCGACGAATTTCAATTAATCGCGGCGCTAATTTTGTGGCTAAATCTTTAATCCGGGTAAGCATTAGTTTATTTTATGATTCAGGCTTGATTCCCATGATAGAGAAGTATAGAAAAACAAAATGCTCTTGCTCTACAACCACAGTATCAAAGGAGGAGAGAAATTTTATAACCAATCAAAGGAATGAAGTGGTGATGAAGAAGCTATAAAAATTTGATAAATTGTTCTTATAAGACTACACAAAAATCAACTTAGGGTTTAGAATAATTTTCGTAAGGGACTATACTGAACCATTTATAGACTACCACATATGTGATCCCCCCGGCTAAATAAATAGACTGGGGGGATCTTGTTTTTGGCATGGTGGAATTAACGCCACCCTAAAAATCTCAATCCAGGAACAATTAGGTAATAACTCACCCCTAACCAAAAGCTGATTAACAGACTCATCACACTAAAAAAGGCAATGGGTAGGTATAGCACCAATGATCCAAACTGGTTCCCAAATTGAAAAATATTGGTGGGGAAGCCAAAAATGATTAACATGGCAAAGATGATTGCAGTACCCAAGGCTGCAACTAGAGCATGAACTATGTGATGACTGCGAAAACCGATGTTTAAGGTTAGCAGAAATACTGCCACTAAAATTACTCCCAATAGTCCGCCACCGCTATCTTTGGTGCTGATTAATTGGAAGACTAAGCCGCTTAAGCCATAGCTGATGATTCCCATTAGGGATGCTAGTAAAAATCTTCGGCGTTGACCAAAGCAACCAGATGTTGTCAGTCCCCATGCAGTTCCTAAACCTGCGCTGGCAAAAACTAGAATTTCTGTTCCGACCATACTAGGATTATTGCTGACTAATTCTGGTACGCTACCCAAAATATATCCAGAAATTTGTTCATCTAAGTCTGTGCGGTAGGTGATGACAAAGCCTAGTATAGTACCGATACAACTGCTCAAGGTGGTGACTAGCATCGCCCAAATTGTCGCCATACCAGCTTGTAAGACGTTGAAAATTGCCTGGGCGATTAAAATAATTGTTTGACGAATAGCTGTGGCGAGATTGGTTAATCCTTGGTCTATGGCTTGGATGAAGAGTGTGAATTGACGGTTAATCTCAGCTGCGGCTTGTTTGAAAGAGTTGTGGGAAGATTTGCGGGTAATTTTAGTTAAGCGTTTCTGAATTTTAACTGCATTTACTGGACGCGATCGCACATCTTCCAGTACCATTTCATCGAGTAAATCTGCCAGTTGTGGTTTAACCGAAACGTGATTTCGCCATTGCAGAACCCCTGTTTGGGGATTTTCCAACTCCAGTGGATATTTACCCGTAAGTAATTCAATCATAGTTCGACCGAGGGCATAAAAATCAGCCCCAGGTGCGACATTACTCCCAGTTATCTGTTCTGGGGGACTGTAACCAGAAGAATATAATTTAGTAGAACTGGACTCTCGACGCAGTTTAGCCGTGTTAAATTGTTTCACCCCGCCGAAATCAATCAATACCAGTTGCTCATGGTTTCCCTTTCCAGATTGAGCTAGAGTTGGGGGAGAAGTTCGCAACATCAAATTAGAAGGTTTGATATCCCGGTGAATAATCTGGCGTTCGTGCAGTTCCTGTAAGATATTCACAGCTTGGGAAAACCAATTTAATACCAAATTTTCTGGACATCCTTGAGGATATTTTTCTAGTACCTGTTCCAGAGTTTGTCCATGAATTTTTTCCATAACTAGACAAGCTAGTTGACGGGGTTTGGGAGTGGGTAAATTTACCTGAAAATAACCATCAGGTTCCACTTGGGGAACACCAGGATGGCGCAAGTTAATTAAAACTTCGGCTTCTTGTTTAAACAACTCCAAGGCTTTGGGGGAATCATCCACCAACACCTTCAGGACTTTTTCTTGCTGGGTTTTTTCATCCCAAACTGTATAAATTTGGGCAAATCCTCCTGAACCCAAGGGTTGCAGAGGGACATAACGATCTAACAACTGTAAAATTGTGCCACAGCTGTTGCAGAATTTGTTTCCCCAAGGTTGAGGATAAGGACGTTGACATTCGGGATTTATGCAGTGAACCGCAGTTTGAGTGATGTGAGACACATCCGCTAGAATACAGAGACTGAATTGATTTTAACTTCAATTCTAAAGTTTTGCTTTAACTGTGATTCCCGAAAGCTAGGTTAAAGTCTATAACTGGCAATAATAGATGATGCCATCACCTCAGCTAGCTGCAAGCTATGATATGGGAAATTATCCAGCATATATATAGTCTGAGGTGAGAATGAAAGTAGCAGTCTTCAGTACAAAGGCTTATGATAGGCAGTTTTTAGTAGCTGCAAATTCTCACCATGAACACGAATTAGTTTTTTTTGAAACTCGTTTAAGTTCTCATACCGCCATTTTAGCGGCTGATTTTCCTGCTGTTTGCGTATTTGTCCATGACCTGCTGGATGCAACTACTTTAGAAATTCTCGCTTCCGGAGGAACTCGATTCATTGTCCTGCGGTGTGCTGGCTTTAATAATGTAGACTTACAAGCCGCATCTGAGTTGGGTATGAAGGTTGTGCGGGTTCCGGCTTATTCTCCCTATGGAGTAGCTGAACACGCGGTGGGATTGATTTTGAGTCTCAATCGCAAAATTCATCATGCTTATAACCGCGTCCGGGAAAGTAATTTTTCGCTGTCAGGACTGTTGGGATTTAACCTACATGGTCGCACGGTGGGGATTATTGGGACGGGAAAAATCGGTCTGATTTTGGGACAGATTATGAAGGGTTTTGGTTGTCATGTACTGGCTTACGATGTATATCGCAATGCTGAACTAGAAAAAATTGGTGGTAGGTATGTCGAGTTGTCGGAACTATTTGCTAACTCTGATATTATTTCGCTACATTGTCCTCTGACTGCGGAAACACATCACTTAATTAATGCTGAGACCATTGCACAAATGAAGCCGAAGGTGATGATAATTAATACCAGTCGAGGATCTCTGATTGATACTCAAGCAGTTATTGATGGTTTAAAGTCACGTCAAATTGGCTTTCTGGGTGTGGATGTGTATGAACAGGAATCACAATTGTTTTTTGAGGATTTATCTGGGGAAATTATTCAGGATGATGTTTTTCAACGCTTGAGAGCGTTTCCCAATGTGTTGATTACTGGACATCAAGCTTTTTTTACGGAAGAAGCTCTGTACAATATTGCGGAAACGACTTGTGCTAATCTTGCAGATGTTGAACAGGGTCGTTGTTGTGCAAATGAGATTAGTTATCAGTTGAACTAATAGGGGGTAGAGAGTAGTTCTGATACTATTGGGAACGATAGGCGATGCGGAGGCTGTGGAATAAAATCAGCAAAGATGCGATCGCCATCAAACCGCCCCAAAACCAGTAAGGTAAAATTAAATACTTTTGCATCTGTCCCGTATCAGAAAGTCCTACAGGACCGGCATTATAGCTAAATAGATAATTCAGTTGGTGGAATGTACTCACACAGGCTTGTACACCTAAAAATTGAATGCCAAATCCCTGCACCCAATGGGGAGTTTTTAGGGAAGTAACTAAAATAATTATTCCCAGTACCGGAATGGCTAACAGTCCGAACCAAGAACGGACCCAAAGTAATGTTGAAAGTAACAAAATACCACCGAGGATCTTTAAACTCAGGGAGGCTTTGCTAAAACTACGGGACGCTAAAATTAAACCAGCACCTGCAATCGGTGGACCCATTGGCCCGGCTGCGGCGACTAAAGCGGGTCCGATTGGCCATAAAGAGCGTGAGATGGTGTAACTAGCAACGCCAGAACCATTACTAAAAATTTCTAATTTATAGAACTGTCCTCCTAAGACCAGCGCCATTAAACCGTGAGCCATTTCATGGAACCAGGTTGCGAGGATGCTAAAAGGGTATAAAATATAATCGCCTCCGGGAATTTGCCATAACACCACAGTGGCGATCGCCGCAGCAATTAGCCAATTTAGTCCCATAGGTTCAAGTGCTGAGGGAGCATTGCTTCTCAGACGGGAGTAAAAATCTTTTCCTGTTTCCCTCATCGGTCACTTCCCTCAACGTAATTACTCCCAATAATGGAGCCTAGTTTCATCTATTTTAGTTTACCTGTAAAATTGCTAGGTAATACAGCTAAGGCGGTGAGGACATAAGCGGATAATCACATGGAGATACCAAAAGTGTCTTATCCCCAATCCCTTTATACTGAGCGTAGTCGAAGTGCAATCTTCAATATAAAAGCGCCAGGTTAAAAGCGCTACAAAGAATCATGGAGTTATAGCAATCGCCAATCTGATGTGGATAATTTGTTCATCCTCCAAGATAGATGGTAGAGGCGACTGGAGGATGGCAACAATTAGTTAAGTAAGTTGAAAGAGAAAAGTGATTAAATCTCCCTTACCTAGACTGATGCGATCGCCTGGTCTCAGGCGGTGTCGGTTCCCCGGTAATAAGGGCGAGTTATTAATGTAAGTACCATTGGAACTACCCACATCTTCGACGTAGTGAGAATCTCCCTCGACCCGAATATCTGCGTGTATCCGTGAGACAATTTCGGAATTAGAAAATCCTGAAACATCAATGTCTGGCGGAATACGCTCATTGGGTTTGCCAATGTGAATCACAGACAGACCTTGGGGTAATTCAATTTCGAGATCACTTTGGACGTGGAATAACCGTGCCGTCACTTGCTGTAATTGCGTCATACCAGCAGATGATACCGGAGTTGCTTCCACTGCTGGCGCTGGTGCTGGTTCTGGTGCTGGTTCTGGTTCTGGTGCTGGCGCTGGTGCTGGTGCTGGCGCTGGGGGTGGAATTTCTGCTGCCAATGGTGCCGATGCTCCTGCTGGCGGCGTTGACATTACTGTTGGTGGTAGGGGTGCAGCAGCAGGCTGATTAGTATCGGGATCTGGGTTAATTCCCAAAGCATTTGGTTCTAAAAGTTCTAAAAGCGGATCAGGTTCCACTAAATTTGGTACTTCTACTGGTGTTTCAGGAGCAGCAGGTGCGCCAGATGTAGCAGCCGCAGGTGCAGCATTGGAGTGTAGGTTATAACCACATTGACCGCAGAAAGCAGCATCTGTTTGGACAGTTGCGCTACAGTTGGGACACTGACTAGTGGTTGGTAACGGCGTATAACAAGCTTCACACTGCACAGCGCCGTCTGGGTTGGGGTGATTACAATTAGGACAGACGATCATCAATTTAAGCCTTTGTTCAAGATCATCGTAAGATAGTATGGGCAAACAGAGATAACACTGTAGACAGTTATATTGTCAGAGAGTGCCACAAACAAAAGTTTCTAGGAAATTTAGTTAGTTCTCGGTTACATTAGCTGCGAAGAGAAATAAACTTAAATCTCCCGGTAATCAGAGAGAATTTCCCTGATGGTACAACTCTAGCTTCCGATTTTAATCCTAATAGGAAAGTTATGTGGGTAATTGTGAACCTGCGGCGCTATCTAGTAACCACCAAAGTTCGCCTTGGGGTTTAATTAAGCGGGAGGGATAAGTAAAGTCATCTGCGACAGGGGCGAAAACTTCGGCTAAAGCTGGCTTTTTATTCGCACCAGCAACTAGAAAAATCACACTGTCAGCAGCGTTAATAAATGGGTATGTAAAGGTTATGCGGGGGTTTCCGTCTTTGTTACCGACAGTAACTAGCCGATCTTGCACCTTTAAGGCTGGGGTGTGAGGAAACAAGGATGCGGTATGCGCATCATCACCCATTCCTAGTAATATTACATCCAAAGAGGGAAACTCTTGGGGGGAAGAATGGAAAAATTCTTGCAGATGTTGTTCGTATTTGGCAGCTGATACTGCTGGATATCCGTCCAAGGTTGGTACAGAGTGAATGTTAGCGGCTGGGATATTAACTTGATTTAACCATGCTTGCCGCGCCATCAGTTCGTTGCTATCGGGATGATCTGGTGGTACATAACGTTCATCTCCCCAAAAGACATGAATTTTATCCCAAGGCAGTTTTTGTTTAGCGATCGCCTCGTATAATGGCTTGGGTGTGCTACCACCAGCTAGAGCTATAGTAAATCTTCCCCGTTGCTCAATGGCGGTGGGTAACTTCGAGAGAATTAGGTCTAGCGATCGCCCCACTAGGGCTGTAATATCTGGGAGAACTTCCAGCTTTTTGTTCATGGTTTCATCATTATATTGCCGACTTCCAGCAATACCATAACGAACTTATGGCTATTTCTCGTTTTAACTTTTGAAACTTTTAACATGATACCGTGAACTGGAGAGGAATTTACTCCCCTACCACCAGCTGATCCCAGTTAGCGATCGCCTCTTTTTGAGCTATTAACAATTCCTGAATCCCTTTTTCGCCAAAATCTAGTAGTTGATTTAACTGAGTCCGGCTATAACTACCTTCTTCTGCTGTTCCTTGGATTTCAATTATACCTAAATGTTGATTCATCACCACATTGAAATCTACAGTAGCAGCCACATCTTCACTGTAATTTAAATCTAAATATGGTTCCCCTTGCAATAAACCCACAGAGATTGCTGCGACTTGTCCAGTCAGAGGCGATCGCTCCAGTACACCTTGCTGCAATAATTGATTAACTGCATAAGCTAAAGCCACAAAACCCCCGGTAATGGAGGCTGTTCTGGTTCCCGCGTCTGCTTGTAACACATCAGCATCTACAGTTAGGGTCCGTTCTCCCAAAGCCTCAAAATCAATTGCAGATCGCAAACTTCGCCCAATTAAACGTTGAATTTCTTGGGTTCTTCCCGACAACTTTAACAATTCCCGTGCTTTGCGTTCTTGGGTAGCCGAGGGCAACATCCTATACTCAGAGGTCAACCAACCTCTACCACTTCCGGCTAAAAACTTCGGTACTCCTTCACTAACACTGACAGTACAAAGTACTTGAGTGTCGCCAAATTTCGTTAGCACAGAACCAGGCGCAAAGCGAGTAAAACCAGGGTGAAAGCTGATAGGACGGAGTTCGTAGGGTTGTCTACCATCGGGACGCTGCCAAACCATGAAATTTTACCTCAAAAATTTTATACAGAAGGATACTATTTTTAGGTTACATCTATGACAGCAAAAATCCTATATCAGTAAATTCACATTTCAAGTTTCTGGGATAGACAGTAAATCTAAAATACTTTGCTGTACCATGTCTGGTGATTGATCACCGTTAATAGTCAACAAACGGCGGCGACGGTCGTAATATTCTAGGATCGGAATCGTGCGATCGTAAAATAACTCTACACGACGCTGGACAATTTCCGGTTGGTCATCGGCAAGAGAACGCCCCAAGGAACGACTCACCATCTCCACTTCTGGTATTTGTAAATAGATCGCCCAATCTAGCTTTTGTCCTAAATCATCTAATAAAAAATCCAATTCCTCCGCTTGAAAAGCAGTGCGGGGATAACCTTCTAACACCCAACCGTGATTAACTTCCGGCCGTTGGAGTTGCAAACGGATAAATTCAATCATGATTTCATCCGGGACTAACTCGCCCTTGGTCACATAAGACTCCACATGGCGACCAATATCAGTAGCATCAGCAATTCCTTCCCGTAACATCTCACCTGTAGAAATGTTAGGTATGTCAAAATGTTTATACAACCTTTCCGCTTGGGTAGTTTTACCTGCTCCCGAACCCCCTAAAAACACTAATCTCACAACAACGCACTCCTCTTTCGGCAAAATTAATTACAGTTTAAATCTGTTTTACCCAGATCAAGATGATTATCATAGCTGCGGAAAAATTATAATTAGGGTTTTGTAGATTTATTTCCACAGAGGTCAAACGTGCTGAAAAATGATAAGTGGATTATCGAACAAGCCAAACTAGGGATGATTTCTCCATTTGAAACTTCCCTAGTGCGCCAGATTGAAGACAGGCGGGTGATTAGTTACGGTTTGTCTAGCTATGGCTATGATTTGAGGTTAGCTCCCACAGATTTCCGAATTTTTAAACATATTCCGGGTACTGTAGTCAATCCTAAGCGATTTAACCCTGACAACCTAGAATCCATTGCACTGCACACCGATGAAGATGGATCTTTTTTCATTATTCCAGCCAACTCTTATGCTTTAGGTGTCTCCCTGGAAAGATTGCGGATTCCGGCTAACATCACAGTTATTTGTATTGGCAAATCCACAATGGCGCGTTGCGGTATTATTGCCAACATCACCCCGGCTGAGGCTTCATGGGAAGGCTTTTTGACTTTGGAGTTTAGTAATGCTTCTAGTGCAGACTGTCGCATTTATGCTAATGAAGGTGTATTGCAACTTCTGTTTTTAGAAGGGGAACCGTGTCAAACTACCTATGCAGAGCGTTTTGGTAAGTATCAAGATCAACCCCAAAGTGTAACTATTGCCAAGGTTTAGAAGTCTGAGAAGATATACAAAACCCACTCAAGTGGGTTTCAAAATTTTGGTGTGATCAGAATATAATAGAACTGAAAATGGCGATCGCATCAAATACTTATGTCTCTGATTTTACTGGGATATGAGTTTACGCAGCACTGCGAGAAGTGAACAAATTCCAGAAGAAAATAGCAACTATCGCCCCAATGATTGCTAGGATAACCCCGCTAATACTAAGAGTAGATGCCGCCAAAGAAAAAGTTCCTGTAGTAAAAAATATTCCCAAGCTACCACCCACAAAAGCACCGACAATACCCAGTAAGAGTGTTGCTAAAATTCCACCACCTTGATGTCCAGGGTAAATAGCTTTAGCAATAGCGCCAGCAATGAGGCCTAAAGCAATCCAAGCAAGAATGTTCATAATTTTTAATGTCAATATTTTTACTGCCAAACATAGGCTAACAATTCCCACCTGGAGATTAAATCCGTCATCAGAACTAATTATGGATAGTCTCAAGATAGGGATAAATAGGAATAGGGAATAGAGGAATAGGGAATAGAGGAATAGGAAAAAGAACCCCAGATACACAGAGAGATTTTGGCGCAGGTTTCCGAAAAAACGGATAAGCTGTTTTATCTAAGCTGATTTTTTTTACTTGACTATGGCAACGATTAACGACAACTACCTGAAACTGAAAGCTGGTTATCTGTTTCCCGAAATTGGTCGGCGGGTGAACGCTTTTGTAGAAGCTAATCCTGACGCTAAAATTATCCGCTTGGGGATTGGGGATGTTACCGAACCTCTGCCAGAAGCTTGCCGGACAGCTATGATTAAGGCTGTGGAAGAAATGGGCGATCGCACAACCTTTAAAGGCTATGGTCCCGAACAAGGTTATGCTTGGTTAAGAGAAAAAATTGCCGCCCATGATTTTCAAGCCAGAGGCGCTGATATAGATGCCTCAGAAATCTTCATCTCTGACGGTTCTAAATGCGACACAGGCAACATTCTCGACATTTTTGGCAAAAATAACATCATTGCAGTTACAGACCCTGTATACCCCGTCTACGTGGATACCAACGTCATGGCTGGTAATACCGGAGATGCTAACGATAAAGGCGAGTTTGGCGGTTTAGTATACTTGCCAATTTCGGCTGATAATAACTTTAAAGCTGAGATTCCCTCCCAGAAAGTTGATTTAATTTATCTCTGTTTTCCCAATAACCCCACCGGCGCAACAGCTACCAAGGAATATCTCCAAGCCTGGGTAAACTATGCAAAAGCGAATAATGCCATTATTTTCTTTGATGCGGCTTACGAAGCTTATATTACAGACCCCGCTATTCCTCACTCCATATATGAGATTGAAGGCGCAAAAGAATGTGCCATTGAGTTTCGTTCCTTCTCTAAAAACGCCGGCTTTACCGGAACCCGTTGTGCATTAACTGTTGTACCCAAAACCCTAACAGCTAAAGCGGCTGATGGTTTCGATGTCGAACTGTGGAAATTGTGGAATCGTCGCCAATCGACTAAATTTAATGGCGTTTCCTACATCATCCAACGGGGTGCAGAAGCTGTATACTCCGAGGCTGGACAGGCGCAAATTAAAGCCTTAGTCAGTTTTTACCTCGAAAATGCCAAAATTATTCGTGAACAACTGTCAGCCTCCGGATTAGCTGTATATGGCGGTATAAATGCACCTTATGTCTGGGTGAAAACTCCCAATAATTTATCCAGTTGGGACTTTTTTGATAAGCTACTGCACACTGTAAACGTAGTCGGTACGCCTGGTTCTGGTTTTGGTGCTGCGGGTGAAGGCTACTTCCGCATTTCAGCCTTTAACAGTCGAGAAAACGTCGAAGAAGCAATGAAGCGCATTATCGAAAAGTTTAAGGTGTAAAAATCTATGGTGGGTAATCCCCACCCTAAAAGATTTCCTTGTCATAACTTAGGGAACATCCCAATTTAGTAAAAAACCTATTAAACCCTCTTCCCTTGGCGTTCTTGGCGACTTGGCGGTTCGTTCCTCATATAAAAATAAAATATGATCGAGTTAGCAGTAATTCAGTATTAACAACTTATAGAACCCATTTGACATCTTTTACTGTAGTGAAGTAAAGTGACTGCAAAAGTCTTATCCAGCAGTTATGCCATACTCTAGCAGCCTGACAGACGAAGAGTGGAGAGTCTTTGAACCCTTGCTGCCTCAGATATTACCCCCGAAGAAGCGGACCAGACCGCCTAACTGGACAAAGCGAGAAATTTTGGATGGTATCTTCTATCAACTCAAAAATGGCTGCAAGGTGGGTAATTGAAGGGTCAAATGCTTGGATAGAGAGATGCAAAATTCTCGTCAAGAACTTTGAGCGAACTTTAGCTAATGCGACCGCCAAAGTTAATCTTTGTTTTATTCGGTTGATGGTTCAGAGGCTTGCAACCTCTTCTTAGATGTCAAATGGGTTCTATAGACCATCTCAAATCCAGCAAACTAGCCTCTGGGACAGGCAAACGACCATTAAATCCGCCCCTGAAAAAAAACTTTTAGCAAACCCCTTGACGAAACCAAAGAGAGTAGCTATATTAGTTAAGTGCCAAAGCGAGAGCCGCAACACCTGAACCGCGAAAACAAAATACTTTGAAAGCTAAATAAAAACCAATCCTCGTCAACAAGATTTAGTTTTGGGTAAACCCGAAACATTAATCAAAAATTTTACAGGATTCCGAAACAAGTTGTTCGGAGACCAAACTCTAAACACAACAAAACGGAGAGTTTGATCCTGGCTCAGGATGAACGCTGGCGGTATGCTTAACACATGCAAGTCGAACGGTCTCTTCGGAGATAGTGGCGGACGGGTGAGTAACGCGTGAGAATCTAGCTTCAGGTC
>NZ_JAYGHG010000043.1:0-36211 GCF_034931085.1 Nodularia harveyana UHCC-0300
GAACAAATTGAGCGGTTCTAATCGCTTCATAAATAGCAGTGTATTGAGTTGTTTTCCCTTTGGCTTTGAACTCTAAGACAATCATTTTACGTGGAAAACTTATACGCAAAGAATTATATCATATAAAGGTTGCCGTAAAACGGCGAGGCTTTAGACCCAGTTTTTTGGTAAAATTAAATATTAAGTAGATTTGGATTTAATTAATAATTAAAATTCCGGCAAAATAAACTCATATATTGATCATGTTCCGGGTATTGGAAGAAATTATGAAGCATTACCTGAAGCCAAATCACCTTTTTCAATCCCTAGATGACATTTTAGCTAAACATTCTGTTAATCCATTAAGTCTTAATCCTCAGAAAACCTTAATGACTAGTTTTGTAGAACTGGAAGAAAAAATTGCTGAAATTACTACAGACACAGAATTAATTCTCGCCTTACGGGATACCTTAGAAATGATTATCTCCGCCCAGGTAAAAAACTTCCCAGAAAATATCTTTTGGGATTTTGATTTTCTGATTAGTAGTATGGTCAGACAGGCTTTGATAGCAGATGAAGGTGCTATTGCTTTTTTAGAATGCTTCGGTAAGAAAATGATCTTACTGATAGAATTATTCGGTATTGAAAAAGAAATTCGCTTCCGCTATGTTCACGATTTTATGTATGGTTTTGATTGGGCAAGATGGGTACAAAAGGAACCACAAACACGCTCAAATTCTGGACTTTTTAGTTTAGTTTTTCTGGACTATTTACTGATGAAGGGGGAAAAATTGATTAAACATATTAATTATGACCAGGTGACATCCTATAACCTGAGTAATACAGGATACCGTAATCCCTTCGATTTCTCCCGTGAACCGGAAGATGAACACCTGCTGCTAACTCATTTGGCTCAAGAAAAATTGATTCCTGTGGAATTATGGAATTGGGATACCAACCCTAAATGGAATCAACCTTTCCAAGAAATGCGCCAGGAGTTAGCATTGAAGTTAAAGATTAAACCCCAGAAACACTAATGAAAGCATTTGTCGCCGGAGCAACGGGTGAAACAGGTCGCCGCATTGTTCAAGAACTCATAGCACGAAATATTCCCGTTCGGGCTTTGGTCAGAGATTTAGATAAAGGTAGGGCTATTTTACCTCCTGAAACGGAGTTGGTTGTGGGCGATGTCTTACAACCCCAAAGCCTGAATGCTGCTTTAGGAGATAGTACAGTTTTGTTGTGTGCGACTGGCGCAAGCCCTAGTTTCGACCCCACTGGCCCCTATAGGGTCGATTTTGAAGGGACTAAAAATTTAGTCGCTGCGGCTAAGTCTCAAGGAATTGAGCATTTCGTTTTAGTATCTTCTTTATGTGTTTCTCAGTTATTCCATCCCTTGAATTTGTTTTGGCTAATTTTGGTGTGGAAAAAACAAGCTGAGGAGTATATTCAAAAAAGTGGTCTGAGTTATACCATTGTTCGCCCTGGTGGTTTGAAGAATGAGGATAATTCTGATGGAATTGTTATGCAGAGTGCTGATACATTATTTGATGGTAGTATTCCTCGCCAAAAAGTGGCTCAGGTGGCTGTGGAGTCTTTGTTTGAAACAACTGCGCGGAATAAAATTGTTGAGGTTGTGGCTAAACCGGATGTTGCTGGTAAAAGCTTTGCAGAGTTATTTGCTAATGTCGCTTAATCAGGAAGTGTGAACTTTGCCGAAATCAGTGCGTCGATTATTGTTGTTAGTAAAGAACGAATTTTAAGGAGTCTGACACTGAAAGACTTTAAACTCAAAGGTGTTGAGAATCTGATTGGCCCCATCGCCTCACTGCTGGGGTTTATATGTTTGTTGCAGTGGTACATATATGGTACATTGCGATCGCCTGTTGAACCCGTCTTTACAGTCCCACAACCGCCTTTAGTGATGCAAGGAGGAGATCCTTATATCCGCGCTTTGATGCGAACCATCTCCGCTAGTGAAGCCAGTGGTAATCGTCCCTACTCTCTTCTCTATGGTGGTCAGCAGGTTAATAGTCTCAGCCGTCACCCGGAAATCTGTGTCACCATTGTCAACGGTCCGAATCAAGGTAATTGTTCCACTGCGGCTGGTAGATATCAAATTATTAATAATACTTGGTTTCAAATCGCCCCTCGCTATCATCCTCACCCTCCTAACCAGATGATGTTTTGGTCTGGTTATAGTTTTGAAGCCGAGTATCAAGATGTGGTGGTTTACCGTTGGTTGAAGGATAAAAAGGTTTGGGGAACTGATATTTCTCAACTTTTGCAAAATGGGAAAGTTAAGGATGTTTTGCGGCGACTTTCTCCAACTTGGACGAGTTTGGGATACGGTATTGAAACTAATTCTATTAGTAGTTCTTTACCGAAGATTTATCAGAAAATGTTGGCTGAGGAGTTAACGAATACTAATAAACCAGAATCTGTAACTACGACTCCCTAGCCTTGAGTTTTTAAGTAACTAGGACTTACGCATAATCTACGTTTTCTTGGCGTTCTTGGCGGCTTGGCGGTTCGATAAATCAAGACTTTTGGCAATTGTTACGTAAGTCCTGTTAACCACAGAGTTATCCCTCTTTTGTCACTCTCGGAAATAAACAAGCAGTACAATAAATTATACAGATGAATAAAAGAGTTTGAATCTATTCATGAATTTGATATTGTAGCTGTATCATTCATATTAAATATTCTGCAAAATCATTTATAGCCCACAAGACTTAAAGCATGATTAGCTACCACTTACCATTGCTAGCGCTTGTTAGCCTAGCTTTATTCGGTTGCAATATCCAAAGCAATACCATATCACCGCCTACTGAAGATTGGATAGTGACAAATGTTGATGATGGGGACAGCCTCACCATAAGAAAAACCACTGGTCAAGAGATGAAGATAAGCCTATGTGGTATTAATGCACCAGAATTAGACCAACCACAGGGGAAACAATCTCGTGATGCACTGCGATCGCTCATAGAGTCCTATAATAATCAGGTGATGGTTTCGCCAATAGGAAAAGAGAGGGATGGCCGCACACTAGCAGAAGTGTTTATTACTGTTCCCGGTGGCAAAAAGTTTTTAAATGAAGAGCAAATATATTCAGGTAACGCCTATCTACAAAAAGAAGACGCTGGTAAATGTCCCAATGAATCAGCTTTAATAAATGCCTCAAAAAGAAATACAAACACAGCAACTAAGTTTAAAACTTATGTAGAAAAAGATACCTATTCTATTTCTCACCCATCATCATGGATTGTACAAAGAAGCAGTAGAGAATTAGTAATTTTTTCTAGCCAAAAACTGACAGGTAGCAGTGAGGAGCTTCCTTTAAATTTGATAAAAACTGATATTAAAATAGAACCTACTAATTTTGAGGAAAAGATTAATAGGTTAAATTCTGCCTCTGAAATAAACTTAGGTAATGAAAGACGAATCAAAGAAGAAAAATTAAATATTGGAGGTATAGAAGCATATCGAGTTTGGGGGGGAATTGATCAAGAAATAAATTCTGTTCTTACTTTATTCAAAAATAATAATGAAACCATATCAGTGCATACTTTCATTAATATTAATAATACCAGCGCCTTGCCAATAATTTATGAAACTCATAACTCTTTTATGTTACTAAAAAGAAATTAAATCTGTAATTTATAGGTTTATCACTCACCCCTGTATCCATTCCCTAGCTGTAGCGAATAGAGGGAATTTTACCTAGAATTAGTTAAGAATTGTCTGATGTTTCTCACAAATTCTTCGGTATTTTCTAAGTGAATATTATGCCCAGCTTGGTTAATTATTTTTAGCTGGGTCATTGGGTATTTTTGAGCTATTTCTGCGTTGATATCTCTAAATTTTTGATCATGTTCTCCTACTAATAATAGTAATGGTATGGTGTTTTCTGGGAGTTTTTCCCATAAGGAAGGTTGGTTTCCTGTTCCCATGATTTGTAATGATTTAGCTAATTCGCTTGGATGATTTTGCAACCGATTTTCTAGCATGGTTTCAAATTGGGGATGATTTTTGATTGCGCCAAAGATGGGTTGAATGTACCAATTGCGTAGAAAAGTGGCGAAATCTGTTTTGGTGGTAGTTCTGGCTAATTTTCTGGCTATTTGATTATCACTGTTAATTCTGGCTAATCTTTCTCTTTCTGTTGCTAAACCTGGAGATGCTGATTCGAGGATAACTTTAGGAAAACGCTCTGGGAAATTTAGGGTTAAATATAAGGCTAATCTTCCACCCATTGAATAACCTACTAAGAAGCATTGGTTTATTTTTAAGTTGTTTAATAAGTTAATTATGGCAATGGCTATGTTTTCCATTTTGTAGTATTCGTCTCCACCTAAGACTTGGGTTTTACCATGTCCGGGGAGGTCGATAGTCAGGAAGGAAAATTCTTTATTTAGTAATTTTATAACTGGTTGAAATTCATGTAAGTTACCGATGAATCCATGTAAAAATAGTATAAATGGTTTGTTTGAGTTGTTGATTGATGTGTAGTTTAAGTGATACATATCATGGGGAATTTAGAGGAACGAACCACTAAGGACGCAAAGGACACGAAGGAAGAAGGAAGAAGGGTTTTAGAGGGTTTTTTCTAAGTAGGAATAACGAACCACAGAGACACAGAGTACACAGAGAAATTAGGGTTTGAGTGGTCACTGAGCTTGTCGAAGTGAGATATTTTGCGTAAGTCCTGCTAGGTTTAAATTCCGTGGCTTTTGCCAATTACCCAGTTACGTCGAAAGAAGCGGGCTAGGGCTGGTTCTTCTAGGGATAGGTATATGGGGCGACCGTGGGGACAGGTGCGGGGGTTGCGTGTCTGTTGCCATTGATTTAATAATGTCTGCATTTCTTCTAGGCTCATGGGTGTACCATTGCGTATGGCGCTGCGACAGGCGACGGCTATTTGGGCGATTTGTAAGTCACCTCCCCAACTCAGTTCCAAAATTGCGTCTGCACGGTCTTCTCGGTTTTTTAAGGGTGCGGGTATGGTGCGAATTGCCCACAGTTGTTCGCCGAAGGGTTCTATGTCTATGCCGATTCTTTGCAGTTGTGATATCTGGGCTGGTGAGAGTTGATAGAGAATGATGGCTGGTTCTATGGTTACAATTTGCCAGTTGTCACAAATCTGCTCATATAATACTCGCTCGTGGGCTATGTGTTGTTCTACTAGCCACATACCGTTGGGATGTTCTACTACTATATATGTGTTGCTGAGTTGAGCGATCGCTTTTAATGAGGGCTGAGTGGTGTTTTCGCTGCGGCTATTCTGGGGATTAACGTTGTAACCGCCTTTGGCTTCTGCGGCTTTGAGTAATTTACTAACTCTGGTTGTGTGGAAGGATTCTGGCAGATTCGCTGCACTGATGCGGAGGGCTTGGTTAATTCCTTGGGTAATTTGTTCTTGCCAATAACCAATTTCATGGAGGTAAATTTCGCTTTTGGCGGGGTTACGATTCCAGTTAATTTGGTCTGGAGAAATGGCAAGTTTTAATAAACAAATAGGATAGCGATCGCGCGGCAATGTTTTGTAAAATGCTGATAAAATTGTTTGCTCTAATTCTGGACATTTTACCATCCTGCCATTAATTGCTACCCTCACCCAATCTGGGCGACGACGATGACATCTATCCGGTAATCCCACTACTAAATTCAGGGCTGATTTGTGGGGATGGGGTAATTCTAATTGGATTTCTTGCAAGTCCCCTGGACGCACTTGGGGAAGAATTTGCGGTAACAGTTGTCCGGTGGTAGGGGCGGGAGAAATGGTAAACCATTGGCGGTCATTTTGCCAAACCTGCCAAGTTACATGGGGGTGACACAGGGCGATTTGTTGAATTGCTAATTGTACCCCTCGCATTTGCTGGGCGCTGCTGGGTAAACCTTGACGACGAGCTGCACAATTACCGAAGAGATGAGAAACTGTCACTACTGTACCAGGTGCGATCGCAGTGGCAGCAAATTCTACAGCTTTACCACCTTCACCATAAACCACCCGCCAGCCCACATTACTTCCCGGTGGACGGCTCAAAATTTCTAAATCTGCCAAAGTTGTCAAACTGTGCAAGGCTTCACCGCGAAAGCCCAAACTGTCAATCTTCCATAAATCGTCACTAGAACGAATTTTACTGGTACTGTGTGCCAGGGCTGCTTGCTGTAAATCATCTTCGTCGATACCGCAACCGTTATCTGCAACGCGAATGCGCCACTGTTGCGGCCAAAGAGAAACTACAATCCTAGTTGCACCTGCGTCTAGGGAATTTTCGACCAATTCCCGGACTACAGAGGCTAAGGAGTCGATGACCTCGCCAGCCGTAATCAGATATACAACTTCTGTGGGTAGAGCTTGAATAGTAGATGCCATAAATTATAGTGTAGGCTATGAGCCAATCACTATATACAATAAGTATTTTTATTAACAGTTTCGCAGAATTTTTGATTCATTGTAAAGAAACCCAGATTATCGGTTTATTCTTGATAGATTGCTTGTAAGGTTCTCCACAAAAAAAACTTATGAGCAGTGATTTAGTTGCTGAGGTTCATGACCTCAAATTGCGTCTGCAATGGGGACAACCAGGGTTTACAATCATTGATGTGCGCGATCGCTACAATTACAATTACAGTCGCATCACTGGTGCAATCCCCATTCCCTTAGATGAACTAGTACAACGCGCCCAGTCCGCACTACACAAGGAACGCGAGATTTACATCTATGGCGATGTTGACACACAAGCAGGCTATGCTGTGCAATTATTAAGAGCAGCTGGGTTTATTCGTGCCTGTGTAATCAGAGGCGGTTTAACAGCCTGGAAAACAGTTGGTGGTGCTACAGAAGGCGTAGCTGCTTAAAATTTTATCCGCTACATCTAAAACCTCTGCGTAACTCCCCTTTTACTGAGCGTGAATCTACATTTAATAACTTATAATTTTTGATTTAGCGATTTTAAAAAGACATCAATATATTGGACTTTCTTCTTGTTTTCTGACAATGCAAAAAGTCGTTGTGCTTCTTCTAAAACAGGTTTAGCTTCTTGATATCGCTGGAGAACATACAAAGCAAAACCATACTGATAATTTGCTTCAGCATCATTACGATTATTCATTACGGCTTGCTGTAAAAATACAAGTTTATCTTCACGTTTTTCATCATTCATTAATCCCAAAATTGCTATATCTTTAAACCTGTCAAAGTCCTCTTTTAATGAGAACATAGGATCATTTTCTCTCAGAGGTTCTAACTTGAGAAACTGGCTAATACGATCAGCTATTTGCTGATGATGAACGAATCCCGCAGTGTAGTAATCACTAAATGGTATATACTCCCCAGAGTCCATAACTAAAGCTACTCTATACATTGTAGTACCTTTATTTTTCCTGGATTTTTGTACAGTTATACCACGAAGATCACGGATTCTGTATTCTGCTTGGAAATTACCTAACAATCCATACTTTTCTACAGTCAATAGTCCTAATGTCTTGTCTATCTTGCAAAATACAACTTTGCCAAAGGAAACAACTATTAGTAAACCCACAGATATAGTCAGACCAGGAACGAGAAAAGCAGATAAACGATTACTTGATTCAATGAATAGATTTTGTTGCTGAGTATCTTTAAAAAATATCTCAATTTCTTCTACCCATTTTTTGACTGTTCCATACTTCTCAAATGTGTAAATAGGGTAAAATTCACCTTCATTTGTTAATAACAGTAAACGAGATTTATTTTCACTTCTTGTATAAGTCTTGATTTTTGTGCCTTGAATATCCTTTCCAAATAAAATTGTGTCTTCTGACCAAAGTAATCCAGTGATAGAAGCTTTACAAGTTACTAATAAATTGGTGTTTCGCTGACAACTGAACACCCGTGAGTGTGGCCATGAAAATACCATTAACACACCGATACTAGTCAAGACACCGCCCAATATCCACGCTTTCCAGGTACGTAGGCGCAGAGTCATCTGGCTATGATTTTGGTGAATAACTTTCATATTATGTATACAGTATTATTCTCAGTTTGTTGTAACTCAGATTACTTTTACATAATCAATATTGTCTAGAATCTAAATTGCATAAAATCAAAGAATGAATACTCACAAAATCTCTGCGTCACTCTGCGTTTAATCCTGAACATTGTGGGATAAGTATTCTCACCCCACAAAATGAATTTCTCAACTAATCTTTCATCGCCAAAACTTTAGGAAGTTCAGGTTTAAGTAACTTATTCAATAGAGATGCAGGTGGTTGATTATGAGGCCAAGCAAAAGCATGGCGGAAAGCTGCATTTTGACAAGCTTGTAACTGTTCAAAATTAATAATGTCGTAAGTCAAAAGATTTTCGTACTCAAAGGGTAGACGCATATTATGCAGTCCCGCATTATCAGTACAAATGGCGATATCAACACCCGCTTCAAAACAACGGTCAAAAACTAATTTTAATTGGCGAATATCTTGTAAAGTTCCTGTTTTTAGGTAAGTTGTGGGACAAACTTCTAAACATTGTCCCCTTCTAGCGATATCTGTTAATAATTCCGGCGATAACAGGGGAATTTGGATACCGTGACCAATTCGCATTAGGTAGGGTAAAAGTTGGGGGTAACAGCCATCGGTGGTTTCGTAAAGGTGTCCAGTTGTATTAATGCCGTGCGATCGCGCATAATCATACAAGCTGACCCATTCTTCTAGACGTTCTTCATAATAGCGATCGCCCCCAGCCACATCAATACCACAAACATACTGTTTATTCTCCACAGCCAAATCAATTATCGCCCTATTCACTTCATACGGTAAACGGGAGTGCATACAGAGAATTTGACTCGTAACAATGGGATATTCTGGCAAATAACTCGCCCTTCCCACCACATCGACAATTTCCGCCATTTTGTCAATTCTGGCATTTTGACTCAAATGCTCAGGTGTCCTTAAATATGGCGTATAGCGTAATTCTAAATAAGCCAAATTTTCAAAGATATAAGCCCCGCGCAGCAAGCGATAAATAAAGTAAGGTAAAGTTTCTACAGTTTGGACACTTTCTACCAAAGTGTGTAGTTCTAAATACTCATCTAAAGTATTGCGAGGACGGGTGTAAAAGTCCTCAAATTCTGAATATTCAGCAAAACGAGCGATTAAATCCGTAGCATGACGCTCAAAGTAACGCCACAACACACGGGGAACAACTGAACCCCCCAGGTGTCTATGTAACTCAGCATACAAGGCCATAATGTTATTTTTTAGATAAAAAGTTCATTAATTGTAACAAAAGCCATAAATAAAATAATCCCTAACTGCCTCTGATTTTTAAGTATCGGAAACAGAAATCACCTAAATTTAGTCAAATAAAACATAAATCGACCAAAAATCAGATTAATAGTTGTTTTGGGTAAAAATGATGAAAGCCAAAATATTTTTATGTAGTATCTTCGTGTTACTTAGCATCAGCAGCCTGATTGTTCTAGCAACTACAAAGTCTCAAAATGCTATTAAAGCAGAGGTAGTTACTACGTCAAAAAATCTCCCTCAAAACTTAGAAACCGCAGTGCGAGAAAAAATGGCGCAGCAATTGCAAATTAACAGCAAACTCCTCAAACTAACAAAATCTGAAATAGCTACTTGGGAAGACTGTTTACCCGACAAATCAGGCGTGATTCCGACTCAAGCTTGTTCAGCTAAATCCCTCTCTGGATGGCGTGTAACTATCAGTGGTCAAAAGGAAAATTGGGTTTATTATGTGACTAATAATGGATTGATTACCCTTGATGCCACTGCAAGCTTAAATACAAATATTCTCTCAGCTTTATCCAAAAAGTTGGCACTCAAACCCGATAAAATTTCTATTATTGCGGCACAACTAACCAAAGGTTTTCCTACTTGTTCTATTAATGGTACTTGCGATATTCAGCCAATTTTAGGCTGGCGTATTCTAGTTAAAGGGAGAGAAAAGCCATTTTTCTTAGGAATGAATGGTCAAGATTTGAATTATGGGAATTTAAGTTTATTTCTGCCCTCAGAAACTGAAAAAATGCCCCGTAATCTGGGGAAAAAAGTTTTAGAAGATGTTGTAAGTCGCCACGATAAATTAACTTCTAATCTCGAAGTTGAAAGTATTAAATTCATAACATGGAATTTGTGTAATGGTGGGGGACCTACAAGACCAGAAATGGGAAATTGTCCAAATATAGACATATCAGGTTGGCAAATGATAGTTATGAGTGGTGATAATCGCTATGTTTACTATATTCCCCAAGCCGCTACTTTAGATCCAAATTTTGATGCTTTACCTGATGGAATGCAGAGTTTATCTAATTCATTAGTAACAACCATCAGAAAAGAGGCAGCTAAATGGGTAAAGGTCTCAGAAAATATGACGGGTCTGCACTCGACAACTCCCAAATTTTTTGATGGTTGTTTGAATATTGATAACCAAAATTTAAGTTGTCGCCAGTCAATTCAAGCCGGATGGGAAGTTACTGTTTTTGGCGGTAATGTTCCTAGTGGAAGTCCTTCATGGGCAAATGCTTCCTCTTCTTATAATGTGAATCTGGCTGGTAACGATATTCGGTTTATACAGTCTGGTGTCTGGATTCCAGTACCTTAAAAGTGTGTGATTATATTCTCATAGCAACGTAAAGGAATGAGCGAAAAAGAGGAATTATCGCAGAACTTCTATTTTTTTAGGTTTAAATCCAGATGATGATAAATTTCCTTAACAAAATATCCTCTGGTAAATTCGCGTTTTCGCGTCTAATCTGACACAGATTTTACCCACTCTCTCACCGCTTTTCTCATCGCCCTTCTTCCCTCGGTGCGATTTTCTTCAATCAATCGGGGTAACTCACGAATTGGTAAACTAGGAAAAACCAAACTGGTTTCAGATTCTATATATTCCCCATTTTGTAAGAGATAAATCTTTAATTCTCCTGAGTCATAACACCAAATTTCAGGAACACCCAACCGCGCATAAATCGGAAATCGATTTAAAGATTTACTAGTAACATCAATTTCTAATGCTAAATCCGGAGGCGGGTCTTGGTTTAAATCTAAATCAAGCTTACCTCTAATCGCTGCTTCATTTTGGAAATAAAAACAATCATCTGGTTCTAAACCAGCCATACGGCTTTGCTGCTTCCAGGTAGTTGAACCATAACTTTCATATTTTAAATCTAATTCTAAAGCTATGTCTTCAATAGCGATGCTGAAACTTTTTTTATAATATTCGTGTTCCGGCAAAGGTGTCATAATTTCTAAGTTACCGTTGTCGTAAGCTATTCTGGCTGCACGACTTTCTCCCAAATCTTGCAAAAGATTTTCAAATTGTTTCCAGCTAATATTGTAAAGTACGACTCTATCGGCTCGATTTTTCACAGCTATCATAATTTTCTGACTCCTGTAAATCAGCAATTAGCCCTACTTAAATTTTGACTGATTTATCGAAATTTTGTGAACAATTGTAGGTATAGCGATCGCACGCTAATTATGTGCCATGATCAATTTTCCCCTTCTTCCATTGCTACTTATTATTTTCTTGACAAAGACCTCATAATCTGATAATAATTGTTATTTGTGGAAACTTTACCCTTTAATATAATCTCTTGGCTAACGTAATTGTCATAGGTGCCCAGTGGGGCGATGAAGGAAAAGGTAAAATAACAGATTTACTCAGCCGCTCCGCAGATGTGGTGGTACGTTACCAAGGGGGAGTGAACGCTGGACATACCATAGTAGTCGAAGGTCAGACGTTTAAGCTGCACTTAATCCCCTCTGGTATTCTGTATCCTAATACTGAATGCATTATTGGCTGTGGAACAGTCATAGATCCGCAGGTATTAATAGCAGAACTCGATCAACTAGAAGAACTAAATATTTCTACTGCCAAGCTGTTAATATCTGAGACAGCCCATGTCACCATGCCTTATCATCGGTTGATTGACAAGGCATCAGAAGAGCGACGCGGAAGTCATAAAATCGGTACCACGGGTAGAGGCATTGGCCCCACCTATGCTGATAAATCAGAGCGTACAGGTATTAGAGTTTTAGACTTGATCGACCCGGAAGCGCTACGCGAGAAGTTGGAATGGACGATAAATTATAAAAACACAATTTTAGAAAAACTTTACAACTTACCGCCTTTAAATCCCCAAGAAGTAATTGAGCAATATCTTGGTTATGCCGATCGCTTGCGACCTTATGTGGTTGATACATCATTAAAAATATATGATGCCATCCAGAAACGGCGCAATATTTTGTTTGAAGGCGCACAAGGTACACTCCTGGACTTAGATCATGGGACTTACCCTTATGTCACCTCCTCTAACCCTGTAGCTGGTGGGGCTTGCGTGGGTACTGGTGTAGGGCCGACAATGATAGACCGGGTGATTGGGGTGTCAAAAGCCTACACTACAAGAGTAGGAGAAGGGCCTTTTCCCACCGAATTAGATGGAAAAGTGGGAGAATTGTTATGCGATCGCGGTGCAGAATTTGGCACAACTACAGGACGTAAGCGGCGCTGTGGCTGGTTTGATGCCGTTATCGGTCGCTATGCAGTGCGAATTAATGGTATGGACTGTATGGCTCTGACCAAGCTCGATGTTCTCGACGAACTAGAGGAAATTCAAGTTTGTGTCGCCTACGAAATAGATGGCGAACGCTGCGAACACTTCCCCACCAGTTCCCGTCGTTTCGCCCAATGTCGCCCCATTTACAAAAGCCTTCCAGGATGGCAAGTATCCACAAGCGAATGTCGTACACTGGAAGACTTACCACAGCAAGCACTAGACTACCTGAAATTCTTAGCGGAATTAATGGAAGTTCCCATTGCGATCGTCTCTTTAGGAGCTAGTCGTGATCAAACAATTATCGTCGAAGACCCAATTCATGGGCCAAAACGAGCTTTATTGCATCCCGACGGTACACCCGCTTCCTTATTAAGTGCTTAAATTAAGACACGATATTGTCTCAAACCAAGTGCTAACAACCGATAACCGATAACTGATAACTGACAAATTGTATGGCTATTCAAGTCGAATCTCAAAAACGCCCAGAAGGTAGCAAACCCAATGCATTACGCCGTTCTGGTCTGATACCTGCTAATTTATACGGCCACAAAGGTGCTGAATCAATTTCTTTGGTAGTTGATGCTAAAACTATTGAGCGTCTACTCAAAAAAGCTGCCGTTAACAAAACAGAAATTGAACTGAATATTCCGGAACTGGAATGGAACGGTAAAACTGTATTGCGAGAAGTTCAATCTCATCCAGCTAAAGGTTTTATCTATCATGTCAGCTTTTTTGCTTGTCCTCAAGATTAAGGGCAGTACCAAAAAATAAATTATCTATTCCACAAGAATAGATATATTGCAAATCCTTGATGATTAGCAGCTAAAATGCTTAGTCTACAAGAAGTTTTGCTTTGAATACAGACTGGTAATTTATCTATCTAATAACTTGAAAATTTGTGATAATTGCTGATTATACCAGGGTTCAACCCCTGGTTTTTTGTTAAAAGCATGAGATTATGGATTATGTGAGTTTGTGTCTGACTCTTGAAAATTTGTGAATCCTGCGGGATTTATGTTGAACTTATCGAAGTGTCCCATCCATAATTTTTATGACAGAAGTAAATCTTCCAGTTTTAATTCAGCAAATGCTAAAGCCGGGATTTTATCCCCATGAAGTCACAGAACCAATTCAACTGATTCAAACTCATATTTCCTATGTCCTACTCACGGGAGATTACGCCTATAAGCTGAAAAAAGCAGTCAATTTTGGTTTTTTAGATTTTTCTACCTTAGAGAAACGCAAACATTTCTGTCACGAAGAATTGCGGTTGAATCAACGGGGCGCAGCTGAACTGTATTTGGAAGTGTTACCTGTAACTGTTGCTAATGAGCAATATCAGCTAGGCGGAACAGGTAAACCTGTGGAATATGCCCTGAAAATGCGCCAGTTTCCCCAAGAGTTACTATTTAGTACATTGTTTGAGGAAGGTAAGTTAAATGAAATTCACCTGGAAGATTTAGGGAAAATTGTAGCGGAATATCACGCTAAATCTGCAAGTAATGATTATATTCGCAGTTTTGGTGAAGTGCCACAGGTACGGGCTGCAATTGATGAAAACTACCAACAAACTGATAAATATATTGGTGGTCCTCAGACACAGAAACAGTTTCAGGAAACCAAAAAATATACAGATAGTTTTTTTGTAGAACGCCCAGAATTATTTACTAGCAGAATTACGAATAATTACATTCGAGAGTGTCACGGTGATTTACACCTGAGAAATATTGCACTGTGGAATGATAAAATTACTCTTTTTGATTGCATTGAGTTTAATGAGCCGTTTCGCTTTGTAGATGTCATGTATGATGTGGCGTTTACGGTGATGGATTTGGAAGCGCGACAAAGCCCTGATTTAGCCAATGCGTTTTTGAATACCTATGTTGAGCAAACTGGGGATTGGGAAGGATTGCAGGTTCTACCTTTATATTTGAGTCGTCAGGCTTATGTGCGGGCTAAGGTGACTTCATTTTTGTTAGATGATCCGAGTGTACCCGCGATCGCTAAGGAAGAAGCGACAAAAACAGCAGCAGAGTATTACAAACAGGCTTGTGATTATACTCAACCCAAACAAGGTAAATTGATTTTAATGTCTGGGATATCGGGTTCCGGTAAGTCAACAACGGCCAAATATTTGGCCCGTCAACTACAAGCTATTCAAATTCGCTCTGATGCAGTGCGGAAACATTTGGGGGGAATTGCGCTTGAGGAACGTGGTGGGGATGATTTATACACTGCGGAAATGACTGAGAAAACCTATGCTCGGTTGCTAAGTTTGGGAATTATGCTGGCTCGACAAGGTTTTAATGTAATTTTAGATGCCAAGTATGATAAACGACATCTGAGACAAGAGGCGATCGCCCAAGGGGAAAAATACCAACTTCCTCTGCAAATTATTTACTGCACAGCACCTTTAGAAGTAGTGCAAGAGCGTCTGGCTAAACGTATGGGTGATATTGCTGATGCTACTGTGGATTTATTACCATCACAACTTCAGCAAGCCGAAGCATTTACCCCAGAGGAACAACCCTATGTGCAAACTTGGGATACCACCAAACCGCCACAAGCACAATTAAAATAAGTACTTAAACCATAGTATTTATCACCTTATGGCACCAAAGAATCAAGGTTTACCCCCCATCTCGTCTGAATTTGTTTCTCAACTTATCTTTGGGGGATTTTTAGTATTCATATTGCTGATGGCGGGGTTTTCAGTACCCCTGAGTATCTTTGTCGGCATTATTGCTGGTTTCGTTTTAGGTTGGTTTACTAGTACTAGTCAGAGCGGCCCCCAGGAAACTACTGTCGCCTCATCTGACGGGATCGATACAGGCTTAAAATACTGGTTATTTTTCCTGTTAGGGTTTGTATTTTTGGGGTATTCTCCACCTACGAGTATTTTGCTGGGTGCGATCGCAGCTATTGGTGGCGGTTGGATGACTGCTTGGTGGGGAAGTAAAGAATCAATGAAAACTCAGCTACCAATGGAAGCTTTAGAGGCGGATACAAATGACACTCCTAGAGAAAGGATCACCAAACAGCAAACTAGAAGGTTGACCCGTCGTTTTCGTCGGCCTTCTGGAAGTTTCAATTTCCGGTTTTGGGAAAAGTGAGGGTAATTCGTAGTTCGTAATTCGTAGTTCGTAGTTCGTAATTCGTAATTCGTAATTCGTAGTTCGTAATTCGTAATTCGTAGTTCGTAATTCGTAGTTCGTAGTTCGTAATTACCAAAAAACGAGGAGTGTCAAAGCAAAGAGCCGGATACTGAATATGTTTTTATATCTCTCTAAGTTACTACCACTATTTTTTTATCCTCTAGGACTGGCGAGTATTAGTTTAATAGTGGCCTTGGTAACATTGTGGAAACGACCACGGATAGCCGCGATCGCTATTTCTTTGGCTTTAAGTTTATTGCTGGTTTGTAGTAATGGTTGGGTGGCGAAATCTTTGGTGCGATCGCTAGAATGGCAACATCTTCCTCTTAGCCCAGTCCCCAATGCTGAGGCCATTGTAGTTTTAGGTGGTGCAACTAAATCAGCCTATCCTCCCAGACCTGGTGTTGATTTAAGTGAAACAGGCGATCGGGTCATTTATGCGGCTCAATTATATCGCCAACAGAAAGCCCCAATGATTATTCTCAGTGGCGGTCGTATTGATTGGCGTGGCGGTGGTCAGTCAGAATCAGCAGATATGGCGGATGTCCTCACATCTCTTGGTATCCCCTCTGAGGTAATTATCCAAGAACCGGACTCTCTGAATACCTATCAAAATGCAGTAAATGTCAGGAAAATTTTAGTCTCCCGTGGCATTGGTAAAGTATTATTAGTCACTTCTGCAATGCATATGCCGCGATCGCTGAAAATTTTCCAGCGTCAAGGTATGGATGTCATTCCAGCACCTACTGATTTTCTTGTCAGTCAAGGTGAAATCCAAGAACTCAGCAGCACTCCCAAAGCCGCCATCCTCAATTTATTACCCGACACCAATAACTTAAATCAATTTACTAGCGCTCTCAAAGAATACATTGGCAGTTTTGTATATAGCTGGCGCGGTTGGCTGTGAACATAATTTCATTAACTAGCACAGAAATCTTCAGATAATGTCTAAAAATTTACCCTACATTATGCCCTCACCTGAATTTGAAGTTGAGGAAACTTTTGCTAACTACCACACAACTCAAGAATTTTACCAAGAAGTTTACACTCGCTCAGAGTTTGAGAATTACTGTCAATGGTATGAAATCACCGCAGAACAGCATCGCCAAGACTTAGAAAAAATGCGCGGCGAATTCAATATTTTCCAATGGTTTCGCCGCTCGTGAGGGATTTAAATCAGTTCTAGTTCATTCTCACGTAAATGAGCTTTAAATTTTTTAGTAAACCTGACTAAAATTGGCAAATTAGCACTGACTGGTCTACCTTGCCATTCAGTAGCAATACTTATAACTTCGCCCTCTGTACCTTTAATATCACAAGCCTGACCTCGATGCTCAGGATGATGATACATGACCACCGACTCTTTAACACGGACGCGATCGCCAACTTTCATAACAAAATTTACACCTTGCTTTTGCTGTTCCACAAGCATCTCCACAGGCACTCCTCACTGAACTGCTTTTTATTGAAAAAACTGTTTCACGGTCACTTTTCAGATTCCATTGTGGCAGAAACTCTGTTGTACACCTCTGTAACTGATATACAAACAAAGCCTGCCCACGCAGGCTTTAATAGTAGTTGTCAGCGACATTCGAATATTGAAAAACCCGCTTTGGTTTTGCTGTGTGCTTTAACGACAAATCCAATTCTACAACAATTGACGCTCTCACCACTAATTGCTAGGTAATGTGGATTGCCGTCATTAGTCATTAGTCGCCGGACAGATAGATTGTATTCTGGGGGGAAGTTGCCGACATATTTGTTGAAATCCTTGAGGATTAAGTTGCCACAAAGCAAATAATCCCACACTTATACCCCCCACTACAGCAGCCAATAATCCTCCGATTAAAATCACAGTCTGAGGCTGAATAGTTGATTTGACTGGGGTAGAAATGGTTGAATCTGGTAGATCATCAACTGTCACATCCACATCAATCAGTGCTGGGGAACTTTCCTCTAAGGTAGATTCTGCTTCTAGTTCTTCTAGTTCTTCTAGTTCTTCCGGTTCTTCCGGTCCTTCTGGTTCTTCAGTTTTAAGAACTTCTTCTGTCAACGATGATGGGGTAACTGGCACTAATTCTTGAGATACTCGGCAAAGAGTCATCACAACAGAAGTATTATCATGACCATTTTTTTCATTTGCTAAATCAATCAAATCGCTGACAGCATCTGCAACTGAAATTTCACCTGCTAACAAGGGAATTAGATAATCCTGCCAAGATTTTTCTACCCAGTCATGATCACTTAAACCATCAGAACACAGTAACAATACACCGTCTTCTTCCAAAATAAAGCGCTTAATTACAATGTGTAGGGATTCAGCATCTTTAGTCCCCAACGCTTGGGTGAGGGCAGTGGCATCTGTTCTCTGACGTGCTGAACGATACAAACTGCGGGCAGAACAAACTTCTCGCGTCGCCACAATATCATCTACCGTCAGTAATTGGCAGGAATTGCGAGTTATCCAATAAGCACGACTATCGCCAATATTAGCCACATAAAGTTCATGGGCATTATCTGACTGTCCCCCAGAAATAGTTGAGACTTGTTGCGGTACTTGTACCGCCATCACCAAGGTTGTGGCCATACGTTCTCTGCCTTGGCGTTTCTGTTCGTCATTAGCCGCAGAGAGGAGATTGTTCACCACCCGTAAGCTGGCTTCTAGTTGTGACTGGAATAAATTAGGCGGAACTGGTTCAGTTTGTTCTCCTACTTCCGTTAATAAAGCCCGGATTTGCAGTTTGAGGGACTGTACAGCCAATTGACTGGCAACTTCACCGCCTTGGTGTCCACCAATACCATCGCAAACAATGGCTAAATGTGGAATAATTATCGGGTCATATAGGTCACTAGCAGTCATGGGGTAACAATTGTCTTCGTTGTGGCGCAATTCTGCTCCCGGATCAGTTGCCCCTGCCACTTTCAGACTTAATGGTAATTCTGCTGCCGATGAGAGTAATAAGGCATTGAGTTGAGTGGCAATAGTTTCTAGCTTCACCTCCGGGCTACACATCTGTTCAATGATCTTTTCTAATTCTGAAGATATTGGGGTATTTACGGATGCTACCCAAGGCTGCCAAGATTTACCTAAATGTAGCAAAGTGGGTTGTTTAGTAGCTGGTGTCTGGTGAAGTTCCAACAGTCGGATACACCAACCATGCGATCGCACATTATCTGCTATCAGTAAACTTTGGGCAACTCCTAAATCTGACAAAGGTAGCCACAGTTGGAGAATTTGCCATAGCCAGTAAACTTGTCTAACCGCCGTTGCAGCTTCCCAGGACTCAGCAATGGCAGGGTAGAGATTTCCCGTCTCATCTAGGGGTACATTTTCCAGCAAAAGGATATCATCTGCATCTGCTTCGGCAGCGTAAAGCAAGCCATATACTTCCGGCAGATGTAACCGTTCTTGGTATAGCTTTAAGTAAGGTATAACTGCTTTTGGTAACTCTTCCGGTACTGTCGGTGCTAACCCTGGGTGAGTATCTAACCACACCTGCGGTGTGATCACCTCATACCTATCTAGAACTTTAGTTCCTGGTGACATAGCAGCTGCTAATGAACCACTAGCCCAGAGATAACGGTGAACTAAAGGAGTTTGACAACTGATACAAGTCCTTTCTTCCACAGGGTTCGTGGGATCAGTACAGTCTGGATTAACGCAATAAATTATTTTTTCTGTCGTAATCATGAAAGTATAAAGTCAAAAAATAAACCAAAGCGTACATTCTGATTAATTCTCAGTTACAGTAACCGCCAAGGAGGTAACGCTAGAATAAACAGGATTCCTGTACCTATGACTACAGATTGTTACTGAAATTCATCAAATATCACGTTTTATTTTCCGTAAACAGTTAAAGTCAAGGTGTATTTAATTTCAACAATACATTTACGTAAATGTAAAGTCTAGAACGGGGCTATGCCTATGCCAAGTTATACCTTAATCTGGCTCCTGGCAGGATCGGTTCTGTGTGTAATAGAACTTTTCTTACCATCGGCTTTTGTGGAATTCATGATGGGAATTAGTGCCTTGATTGTGGCGCTACTTTCTCTGCTGGGTTTGGGGAATGTATGGCTGCAAGTCACGACTTGGCTACTGCTGTCTACATTGCTGATAGTGCTATCTCGACGCTTTTTGCAACCGCGCCGTCTAGAATCGAAACTCAAAGATACTGTTGTCGCTGAAACCTTAACGGCAATTCCGGCTGGGGAAAGCGGGCGGGTGCTATATGAGGGCAATTCTTGGCGCGCAGAATGTGACGATGAACTACTCACCATCGCACCCAATCAAAGGGTTTATGTAGTCAGAAGAGAAGGCACTACCTTGATTGTGATGCCTAATTATCTATTGAGTTAAGAGTGGGCTTGTAGAGAGGCGATTCATCGCGTCTGGGAAGAGGAACTAACCACAAAGAACACAAAGAAGAAAGGAAGGAAGAGAGTTCGGCGCTTCTTGACAAATAAATGGGATGAGCAATTAGGAGAATAAACAAATGGAGCAATTTTTGTTACTCATCTTCTTGGCGCTTGGTGGTTCTGCCGTTGCAGGATCTGTCAAAATTGTCAATCAGGGGAATGAGGTTTTAGTGGAGAGGTTGGGTAGCTATGACCGCAAGCTACAGCCAGGACTGAGGTTGATGTGGCCTTTTTTCGATAAAATTGTCTACCAACAAACTATCCGCGAAAAGGTTTTAGATATTCCTCCGCAAAAATGTATTACCCGCGACAATGTAGGCATTGAAGTTGATGCGGTAGTTTACTGGCGAATTGTGGATATGGAAAAAGCCTGGTACAAGGTAGAAAATCTCCATGCAGCCATGACAAACTTGGTTTTAACTCAAATTCGCTCGGAAATGGGACAATTAGAGTTAGATAAATCCTTTACAGCTCGTTCTCAAATCAATGACATCTTATTGCGAGAGTTAGATATTGCTACTGACCCTTGGGGTGTGAAAATTACACGGGTGGAATTACGCGATATCGTCCCATCTCAGACGGTGCGAGAATCAATGGAGTTGCAAATGGCAGCAGAACGCCGCAGACGGGCAGCAATTCTCACTTCAGAGGGGGAACGAGAATCTGCTGTGAATAGCGCTAGAGGTAAGGCTGAGGCGCAAATTCTGGACGCTGAAGCTCGGCAAAAAGCCACAATTCTCCAAGCAGAAGCGCAGCAAAAATCTATTGTGCTACAAGCCCAAGCAGAACGCCAGGAACAAGTTCTCAAGGCGCAAGCAACCTCGGAAGCACTACAAATCATCACTAAAACTCTGAATAGTGAACCAAAGGCACAGGAAGCGTTACAGTTTTTAATTGCCCAAAATTATTTGGAAATGGGAATGAAGATTGGCACTAGTGACAGTAGCAAGGTGATGTTTATGGACCCCCGCAGTATTCCTGCAACTTTAGAGGGAATGCGTTCTATTGTTTCTGATAGTTCTGCTAATTCTTTGTTTGATGGTGACACACCAAGGGATAGTCACAATCTTTCTAGTTAAGAAGATTAGGAGTTAAAAGTTAATTTTCTGAATTGGTCACTTTTAACTCCTGACTTTTTTAATGGACTCCCATGCTAGTCCCTTGATTCATTTCACATTGACTACACAAACCAAAAAATTCTAGTGTGTGGTAGAAAATTTTAAACTTGTGACTGGATTCTAACTCCTCTTCGAGGTTATGAACCGGACACTGATTAATAGGAATCGACAGGCCACACTGGAGACAGGTGAGATGGTGTTTGTCTTGCTGGGCTAGGTTATAGAGGGCTTCGCCGTTAGCCAAAGTCCTGGCCTGTACCATACCTTCTAGTTTTAAAGCCTCTAGGGAACGGTAAACTGTCGCTAAACCCATGCTCTGATTCCGATTACGTAATTCTACGTAAATATCTTGGGCGGAAATGCCTTGTTTGACAGTTTTTAACAGGCTTAAAATCCGCTCTTGACTGCGGGTGTGTACGGATTTCATAGACAATTATTTAAATTCACCACTGTTGTAGAAGCTGTGATATTGGCTAACTGTTTAATTAACTGCATCTGCTTCGTAATCTTATTTTCACTCAGTTGGGACAGAAAGTTATAGTATAGCGATCGCAGCATTCAGCAAAAAGCCTGTGAAAAGGAAATATATAGCTAAAATTTTCGTGACCCTTCGTCCTTCAGTCTTAGACCCTGCTGGTGTAGCTGTACAATCCGGTCTCCAGCAAATGGGATACAACAATGTGGAACAGGTGCGGATTGGTAAGTACATTCAACTAACCATCACTTCGACAGAAGAGACTAAAGCGCGTCAAGACCTGGAAAGGATCTGTGACCAAATGCTAGCAAATCCAGTGATTGAAAATTATCGCTTTGATTTGATAGAGGTGGAAACACAAACGGGAGTCATGTAACAACAGTTGGGGGATGAAGGAGAAAGGAATAATCTTGATTCTCCACTCCCTACTCCCCACTCCCTACTCCCTACTCAACAATGACTAAATCATGAAATTTGGAGTTTTGGTTTTTCCGGGTTCTAATTGTGACCGCGATGTGGCTTATGTTACCAGAGAATTGCTGGGTCAATCGACTCGCATGGTTTGGCATCAAGAAACAGACATTGCGGATTTAGATGTAATTATTGTACCTGGTGGTTTTAGTTACGGTGATTATCTGCGGTGTGGTGCGATCGCTCGGTTCTCACCAGTTATGCAGCAGGTGGTTAACCATGCTCAACAGGGTAAATTTGTCCTTGGTATTTGCAACGGTTTTCAAGTATTAACAGAAAGCGGATTGTTACCAGGGGTATTAACCAGAAATCGGGATTTGCATTTTATATGCGATCGTGTCCCCTTGCAAGTTGAGCGTACCGATACCCATTGGACGCAAGCCTATACAACAGGTGAAACTATCACCTTACCCATTGCCCACGGTGAAGGTCGATTTTATGCTGACTCAGCCACTTTATCAGCCATTGAAGATCATGGGCAAGTCGTCTTCCGCTATGCAGGAGAGAATCCCAACGGTTCACTCAACAACATCGCCGGAATTTGCAATCGACAAGGCAACGTTTTAGGCATGATGCCGCACCCAGAAAGAGCATCAGATGCCTCTCTAGGCTGTACCGACGGGTTAAGACTCTTTCAAGGCTTATTAGAGAAAATCGCCGCTTTAGCGTAGAGTTTTATCTCTGCGCCTTTCATGACAAACAAGATAGGGGTGCAGCAATGCTGTACCCTTAAATTTTAAGTATGAACATAGTTTGAAAGCAGTTTTAATCACATCTAAATTTATTTGGATTAGAAAAAAGGGGAAAATTTGGTTTTCTCAATCGCAGTTCAATAGTTTAATGATTTCGACTAGGTGCAGATTTACCAAGATAAATATTCTTATCCCCTGGATAAATATTAATCCAATTTAGCTGTATTAAACGATTTCTCAAATTTGAGATCGTAACACCTAAATCCTCTTGCATTGCATAAAGGTGATGCCATTTAGTTAAATCACGTTCATCCGCCATTTGTTCTAAGATGTAACGAGGCATTAACAAGTAACTAGCAAAACGTTGAGCTTGCCATTCCATCTTTTGTAATTGACCATCAACAGCACGACATAAAAACGGTTGCATATCAATTTCATAACCCTGCTGAATTCTTTCTTCAAACTGTCCAGCTGCCTTTTGGTCAATGTGGAGTTCCCAGTGTCCCAGTTCATGTGCTACTGTTGATTCTTCAAACCCTTTGGGAAGTTCTAAAATATCTTCATTAATTTCAATCAAATGCTCTAGTGGGAGTATCCTAGCTGCTATTTTTCCGTCAGAATCAGGTGGTATTTTATCCCAGAGAACATCCAAACCAAGAAATTCAGCTACACGAGTTGCATCCAAAGGCCATTTAGGCAAAAATTTTGGCGTTTCCTGCATTCGTTTAAGAATCTCATTCGCCCTATATTCAATTTCTTGGTCAGGAATATAGCGATAAGCCTTGATGACACTCAACCTTGTTTCTCCTCATTATCTGGTTGTGTAGCTTCTAGAAAAACTTTCTTAGCAAAATCAGGATTCTCCTGCATACGACGAAATAGAGCAGGCATTGTCTTGTAATGTTGCTTAATAAAATCCTCGTTACCCTGGGGAACACGACCAGACAAAAAGATTAACTGCTCTTCGTTTAAATCTAGGTTTTGAGCTAGAGAACGAATAACATCCTCTTTAGGAGGATAGTCAGCACGATTATTTTCCAACTTAGAAAGATATGTGAAATCTAGCTCTATTAGTTTTGCAAGTTCACGTTGACTAAATCCCTTATCTTTACGGGCTTGACGGATAAGCTGACCAAAACTCTGATTCACTGTTTTTTCCTACTTAACTAAACATCATACTGATACTTGACGAAAAAATCAACTAGAGTTAGTGTGGTGTTGACGAAAAAATCAATACTGATCAAAAGGGCATAAATAATGGTGTGGCGACCGTATGTAAGTTTTAATATTTGGACACAGTTTGAATCGCCTGTTGGTCAAGAACATTGGCACTGTGACATGAAGCGAGGTTTTGCCAGAGCTAGAAAAAAAGAGCTATTGGTAAAAGCACTTTTGCAGAAAAACACCATGCCTCAAGATATTGGGTTGCTAGCACAGAGGGGAATTTATGAATTTCATCAGGATATCAAATTGTTATCTCAATCAAATGGTTTTAAAGAAGTAGCAGAGAAGCTGGAATTAAACCAAAAACCTTTAGAAGTGCAGCAAAGAGTTATTCAAATTCTGAAAAAATACCAAGAAAATCCAATTCTGCTTAACAAAACTTTAATTACACTGAGTAGTGGGGATGAAGGGATTCCAGAGCCGATTTTGATTAAACAAGGTAATTATTATTACAATTTGTTTGCCGCTATTGACTGCATTTGTGTGGAATCAGATGATAGGATACACATTTTAGATTTCAAAACAGGCACATCTAATTTTGATAGACGGCAAGCATTTGTTTACTTATTAGCTGCTAGTTATCTCTATCCTCAACGAAAAGCAGTTGCGTCATTTTATAACTTAGAAACTGGTAATTGCTCTGAGTTAATAACTGCTACAGATAGTCAACTTAAGGCAATTCAGGATAAGTTAGCACAAATAGCAAAAGCACATAACAAAGAATTATCTTTTTACAAACAAAATCCATCTCAATTCGCCGATATATTTCCGCCAAATCCAGGTAATACTTGCCGTAATTGCCAATTCGCTTCAATTTGTCAGTTTTCACCAGTTGAGGTTGCTGCATGAATGTTCTTGCTATGTCTACGGAAATCTATGATTTTTCAGAAGTTTTACCAATAAAAACTACTGAACTCCAGTTAATGTGTTTTCGACTAACACCTGAAATTGACAAGAAAGATGGCAACCGATTGAGCTATCATTTTAGTCGAAAATTACCAGGAACTGTGATCATCTGGCAAAAACCCTATTTTTGGGTGTTAGCTGCACATAATAGACAATTACCAAGCAAAGAAGAATTACAACAAGTATTAAGTAATATTCAAAAGGAAGTAGAAGATTTTCGTGAATGTCTATTTGGTTTTCAATCAGTACGTCAGCCACAAACTACACCTCTTATTGTATCTCTCTTAGCGATTCAGGTACTCAATAAAACTAAATTTGAATATCCAGCAGTATACTCTGACAATGGCGTTATAGTTAAACGAAAGCCAGATTATTGGACAGAAACTATTGAATTAGATGGAAATTCAATTCCAGCTATCACCTTTACTGTTTCCAGCAGTATAATTTGTCGAGATAATCTAGCAGAATTTTATGAAAAAAGTTCTTTAAAACAAAAACCAGAACAACTGTTATTTGGTTTGAAAGTTCAAGAAATTGAAAGAGGTAGTACAGGAACAATTGTTGGGATTATAGGAACTGTAGCAGAATATAGAGATAAACTTTTAGAAAAAGCTACGGGTTCAATCAGTAAACAAGCATTAAGAGATGCACCTGATGAGCAGCCTGTCGTTAGTGTGCAATTTGGGAAAGATACAAAGCAATTTCACTATCCTATGGCGGCTTTACGTCCATGCGTGACATCGGAAACCGCAAATCAATTTGATGTTGATTACGGCAAAATACTCAAAGCTACTAAAATTCCTCATAAAGATCGAACAAATATTATACTTGCGTATAAACAATTAGCAGAAAATGCTTTAAAGGCTTATGGAATTAAACTAGAGCGTAGTCTTAATAGTATTGAATATTCAAGCTTATTTTGGAAAAGTAAAGAACCCCTTACCGAAACTAAATTATTATTTGGTAATGGATTTATAGGTAAAAGAGGGAAAATTTTAAATGGATTACAACAAGGTGGCGTTTATCGTCGTCATGCTGATTACGAAGATAAATCAAAAGTAATTAAGATTGCAGCCCTAAAGCTTTGTGATTGCAAGGTAGATCCTTTTATAAAACTACTTCAGGAACGTCTAAAACTCTATGGCTTTCAAAGTGAAGTTATTACTAAAAACCATTTAATTTTAAATGAATTAACCAAAACTGAAGCCAGAGCAAAAGTTGAAAAAGCTGTCAATGAATTAGTGGAAATTCCCCATGACATTGTTTTAGGTTTTTTACCTAAGAGTGACCGTCATAGTGATTATACAGATGAGGGAAGTTTCTATCATCAAATATACTCTTTATTACTTCGTCGTCAAATTGCTAGTCAGATGATTTACGAAGATACATTGGCTAGTCCATCAAAATATCAATATATTTTGAATCAGGTAGTTCCAGGTATTCTAGCCAAATTAGGAAATTTACCTTTTATTTTGGCTGAACCTCTGGAAATTGCAGATTATTTTGTAGGCTTGGATATTTCCAGGATTTCAAAAAAGAGGCAAGCAGGAACAAGAAATGCGTGTGCTAGTATCCGTCTTTATGGGAAACAAGGAGAGTTTGTTCATTATCGACTAGAAGATGATCTTATTGATGGTGAAGCAATACCACCAAAACTATTAGAAAGATTATTACCTGCTGCTGAACTGGAGAATAAAAAGGTTTTAATTTACCGTGATGGTTCTTTTGTGGGTAAAGAAGCCGATTATTTAGTAGATCGAGCTAAAGCGATTAACTCTGAATTTATCTTAGTAGAGTGTAGAAAATCTGGTGTACCCCGACTCTATAATTTGATGAAAACTGAAATCGAGAAAAAAGTTATAGCACCTCCACAAGGATTAGCACTGCGGTTATCATCTAGGGAAGCAGTTTTAGTAACAACTAAAGTGCCTGATGATATAGGTTTAGCTCGTCCCATACGCTTAACGATTCATGAAAAAGGACACCAAGTTTCCATTGAAAGTGTTTTAGAAACAACTCTAAAACTCATCCTATTACATCATGGAGCCTTGAAAGAGCCTCGTTTACCTATGCCATTATATGGTTCTGACCGTATGGCTTATCTGCGTTTGCAAGGTATTCGCCCTAGTTTATTAGAAGGTGAGAAGCAGTTTTGGCTATAGGAGTAATTCCAATGTTTAATTGAACCTTCACCGCGTAAGCATCTAGCCTTGTTCAAAGTCTCCTCATATTCCTGATTCTCCTGCTAACAATAAGACTTCAATATACAACTTTTCACGAATCCAGAAGCCATTGGTAATCAAATCATTTAATATCGGTCGTACTTCTAGCACAAACCCTTGTTGTTTAGCAGCCAGCAAAATGCCTAATAATCCAGTCACTCGCAAACCAATTTTAACTGCCTCATTTCTGCCTCTTCGTTCATCAATAATCAGTCTATCAGCTTTTAACTCGACAGCAAGGGCGATAGCTTCAGCTTCACCTGGATCTAAGTTGAGTTTTAGAGACTGAAGCAAATCCAAATTTGTCACAGGTAAAATGTGAATCCAATCTACAGATTGAACCGCAAGTGTACCAGGGTCGGTGAAACCAGAATCGAGAATTTCTTGATAAACCCTTGGTGGAATAATAATTTTGCCATAGAGTTGCTGCAACAAAGCTAACTGCTTAATAGCAGCTAGGTTACTAATTGGTAAAGTGTTACAAACAATAATCATCGCCAATTATTGGCTTCCAAACTCTTCACGTCCTCCCTAAGTTCGGCTATATCATAGTGGAGAGGAATTTGACGATTAGCAAGTAATCGCTGAAATTGCAGTTGATTCATCCGCGCAAAATTACTCGCCTGTCCCAAGGTAAAACGCTCTTGTTGAAAAAGCATAACTGCAATTTCTTTCAGCAATTCAGTGTCAGACATTTGGATTGTCTGCAATATATCGTCTGAAATCACAATGCTCATAGTTTCATTGCCTAATTAACGCCTCTAAATTCAGCATACATCAAGGCTATAAAGGCGAAGTGTTTCACTGCAAACAACGAATTATTCTCTTCTTTTACTCTCTGCGCCTCTGCGCCTCTGCGTGAAACAAATCTTCCGATTCATTGTAAACAACGAATGGCTATCAATAATCCTCGCGCCTTATTCAAAGTCTCCTCATATTCCTTTTCCGGTTCAGAATCAGCCACCAAACCTGCACCAGCTTGGACAGTTACAGTATTATTTTGCAATACCATTGTGCGAATTGCGATCGCACTATTCAATTGTCCCTCAAAATCATAATAACCATAGACACCAGAATAAACACCCCGGCGACTCGGTTCCAACTCATTGATAATTTCCATCGCCCGAATTTTAGGCGCACCACTCACAGTCCCCGCAGGGAAACAAGCCTTGAGTAAATCCCAAGCCGTTTTATTTGGTGCTAACTTACCCACCACATTACTCACAATGTGCATCACATGGGAATAACGCTCAACTATCATTAATTCATCAACTTTGACACTACCACTTTCACAAACCCGCCCCAAATCATTCCGCCCTAAATCAACCAACATCACGTGTTCAGCAGTTTCTTTGGGGTCTTGGAGTAAATCCTCTGCAAAGGCTTCATCCTCTTTGGTAGTTTTACCCCGTGGACGTGTTCCCGCAATGGGGCGGACTGTGGCTAATACCCCACCATTGCTATCCCGTTCGGCTTTGACCATGACTTCGGGACTGGAACCGATAATTTGCCAATCTTGGAAGTTAAAGAAAGCCATGTAAGGTGAAGGATTTATCTGGCGCAGGGAACGATAAAGCGCAAAGGGGTCGCCTGTGTATTCTGTGGATAATTGTTGAGAAATTACTACTTGGAAAATATCGCCAGCTTTGATGTATTCTTTGGCTTTTTCGACACTGGCGCAAAATTCTGGGCGGGTGAAGTTGCTGGTATATTCTTCTAGTCCCCCGATATTCTGCGTTCCTGGGGGAGTCCATTCTAAAATGGTTTTTTGTGGCGAAACTGGGAGAGATAATTTACACAGCATCTGGGTGACGTGATCGCACGCTTGTGCATAAGCCTGTTGTAAATCTACATCCGGGTTACGTAAATCTGCGTAGGCGATCGCCCAAATTTTCCGTTTTACTTGGTCAAAAATCAACAGGTGGTCTACCTGCATCCATAATCCATCCGGGATATTACGCTGATCTGGTGGATGAATTGGCACACGTGGCTCAATCCAGCGAATTAATTCATAGCCCCAAAAGCCAAATAACCCGCCAATTCCTGGCGGTAGTTGGGGTAAGGTGACTGGTTTAAAAGATTCCAGACATTCCGCCAAAGCTGTAAACGGGTCTCCTGTAAACACAACCTGGGAACCATCTCGATGTGTTTGAGTGGTAGTTTCACCCCTGGCGGACAAAATCCACAGGGGGTTGCAACCCAGTAAGCTATATCGTCCGATGTTTTCCCCGCCTTCCACTGATTCCAGCAAAAAACTATAAGGCTGACCAGCACAAACTTTATACCAAGCCGAGACAGGCGTATCTAGGTCTGCTACCCATTCTTGATACACCGGGACAAAATTACCTTGTTTAGCTAGCTGAGAAAAATCAGAGAAATTGGGGAATATCATAGATGAATTTCGGGAATGAGAATCGGGGATGAGGTAGGGATTAGGGATTGAGTCTTAGGTATCCAGAAGACTCTTTCCCAGTCCCCAGTCAGTAGGGTGGGTTAGACGGCGATCAATGATTTTTTAGATCAACCTTTGTTTCCGTCGTCACCCACCGCAACATACTCAGTCCCCAATACCTAGTTTTTAAGCGTCGTGGGTAGCTTTACCACTGAACTTGAGTTTGGCGGGACTGGGATTTTCCCCAATGCTGCGAGGTACATGACGGACTTTTTCGCGTCCTGCATTGACTTTTTCTGGGAAGACACCATCAGCTGGATGAATGCAAGTGGTTTCTCCAGAAGGTAAAATCCGGTAAATTTTGTAGTCTGTGATTTTGAACTTCCGCAGTTGAGCGCCCAAGGCGATACCATATTCCTTGCGGGCTATGTATAACAGGTTTTCGCCTTTAAGCATAGTGGCTGCGCCACCTGTAGGGATTTCAAAAACTTGCTCTTTGGGGCTAGTCCAAGTAATCGCATACTTTTCTTCTTCTTTCGCTTTGGTTAGCAAGCCGCCTGTGCTACCACCAAACAGAGGTGTTTGTCCAGAAAGTTTTTCAGCCATAAAGGTATTATCTCTCTCAACGTTTTTAGGGCATCGTAACACTGCCAACCTGATCTTATGGCGATCGCGTCATAGACTGTAACAGTTTTTGGTGATTTGGGACTGGGGATTGGTGATTGGGGACTAGGAGGAAAAATCTTCTTCCCCCCTGCTCCCTGCTCCCTGCTCCCCTACCTCTTTCTCCCTGCACCCTGCACCCTGCCCCCCTGCTTCTTCTCCTCTTCGCTTATCTGAGCGATGGGGATAGTGAAATGAAACTGGCTACCTTGGTCTTTACCATTGGATTCGGCCCAAATTTCTCCACCCCAGCTATTGACAATTTGGCGACTAATTGCCAGACCCAAACCAGTCCCACCAGTAGTCCGTCTGAGCGCTCCTTCTTCTTGATAGAAACGGTCAAAGACAATTTCCAGTCGTTTCGGTTCGATTCCCCGTCCGGTATCAGCTACTGTCACCTGCACCATTTGATTTTTATTTTGGATGGCTGTAATGGTGATTGTGCCTTCAGGCGGTGTAAATTTACAAGCGTTATCCATCAGTTTGGCGATCACCTCTACCAGCCAATCACCGTCAGCTCTCACTAAAGGCAGATTTTCAGTAATCTCAGTTTTAATCTGGGGAGGTTTCTCCATTGCCGAACGGGTGCGAAGTCGGCTGAGGGCTAAATCTAAGCACTCTTGCAAGGTGAGGGATTCCGGATGCCATTCTACCCGGCCGCTTTCTAGGTTGGAAAGGGTGAGGAAATCTTGTACGAGTTTACGCATTCGCTCTGAGTCCGCAAGTGCAGTACTCAACATTACCTGCTGCAATTCTAAAGGCATATCCGGTTCAGTGGCCAGACTTTCTAGACATACCTGAATTGTGGATAGGGGGGTGCGGAGTTCGTGTCCGGTAATGGCGATTAAATTACTGCGGGTGCGGTCTAGGGCTTCTAATTGCTGATTCAGTTCTTCCAAGTTGGCATAAGCTTCGGCTTGGATTAAAGCTGCACCGATTTGAGTGGCGATCGCCTTTACTAAGTCTACCTCTCCCCCTTGCCACTGATGTGGGGGAAGACTGCAATCATGTAATTCTACAATGCCTAACAACCGTCCTTGAAATAATACTGGTTCCATTAACCAAGAACGAATGGCAAATTTTTGGGCAATTGAGGTTAATTTAGCGGAATTTGTCACACGGGTATCACTCAGGGTATCAGCGACACAAACCCCCTCGCTCTTTTCGACTACTTCTTGAAATAAAGGATTTTCGCCTAACTGCCAAGTTTGACCACAAATCGGTAAAACATCAGGAACCAAAAACTCATGTTTAATATCGGCCTGCTTATCTGTCCCTTGGGCGCGGTAAATTAAACAACGACTAGCCCCTAAGTGTTCTCCTAGTTCTTGTGCCGCCACCTGTAGTACTTCATGGGGGTCAAGCGATCGCCGAATTGCCGTACTAATAGAATTAACTAAACGTTCTTTTCGTGCCTGGGCAGTGATTGAACGATAGGCCTTATGCAACTTATACTGACTAGCTTGCAGATAAGTTACCAAGCGCTGCACAAAGGGGTCAGTATCAATATCACAAGCAAATTCAGCAATTTGTGCTGCTGGCAAATCCTTCCTAATTTCCCCGATTCCAAATCTCTGACGCGCCCCTTGAATTTTTTCTGCCAAATCCGGTCTGTAAACCAAAGTTCGCTCTAATAGCAAATCAGCTGCTTTCAGGCTAACGCTCCTTTCTGATGTCCAAATCCCCTCAAACCTCCGAGCCGTATCCATATCTAAACCAGGGGTGAACTCTGGTAGCTGCTGGTTTTTAGTAATAGAACCCAGGGACTCTCGACATACTAAGCAAGTCGCATAATTATCTGCAATTACCACCAAATGCCATTCTTGACTTAAGGCATCTTCCGGGTCAAAGGCTACCTTTTCATAATATTTTGAACTGTTGACAAATTCCGTTTCCGGTGCAGATAAAACGTATATTTGATTACTACGCAGAGCTAAACGCTGATAGCGGTGAGCTTCTTGGCGATAGTATCGCTCTCGTTGGAAGCTAGCAATTATCAAAGGCTGCTCTAAAGTTGCAGCCAAAACCTGATCTTCCATCGCATGGGAGAGGGCTGTTAGTGAAGCCTTGAAGTATAGCTGGGGTCGCAGGTAGGGTATCGACTGTAGCAGATCACTCAGCACGGAAGACGAGATGCTCATGAATATCGTTAAAGAAAAGCCCAATCAGAAAAAAAGATTCAGTTCATAGCTGCATTGTACAAATTACCACAGACTCTCAATTGCAGCAGACAGTTAGAATATGTAAAGAATCTTGAACAACACTTTTCACAAGTTACAGCGTTGGCATCCAAGACCACACCAACAAAAATACTATATTTATTGGTCGTAACCTCCCACATAGGCATTTTTCTTACATTTGTCTTGAATACTTATTGTAAGTTTTTTTGCGACCTTGACTGGCATTCTGAGGTTTAAAACCATAGCCGACTATGCTCAAGATGCATTCAATAAACAGCCATGATATCACCTTGATCTGCAATTTATGCATATAAATTTCACCCTCAATGGCGAACCTGGGAGTTAAACTTGACATTAATTACCCGTTAAATCAATTTAAACTCCATATTTAAATAGCTATGCCATCTAAAATATTGAATTAAAAATTTCAGCATTTTTGGTTAATTTATCCAGATAATCTTAATCCCCATATTTTGAATTTATTTATATATAATTAATATTCTATTGTTGCAACTTCTAAAAAGTATTTTTCATGCCTAAGAATACTTAATTATCGATAAAATACACCTTTCAGCAGAGGTAACTTTAGCATCTTGGCTAAGTATTCTGTTTCCATGAGAATTGAAAACGTTAAGGGGGAGATTAATTAGCTGAAAATCACGTTTTTTCAGCCTTGACTATAAATATAGAAAATATACTCTGGTAAAGATTTATGATTAATTTTCTGTCTACTTCTTACCCAAAAATATGCAAATCTTCACAGGGGTGTCAAAACTGTAAACCTTCAGAGAGAAAGGTTTTCCCCTGTTGCTTTCATACACACATACCTCAAAAAAGGAACTTTGGCTGATGACACCGGATAAACTACAGACCCTAAAAACAATTTCCTTAGATGGCAAAACTTTCACTCCCGCAGAACAATTACCTCTACCAGAATGGCCTTGTGTTGTCAGCGAAAGACCACAACCAACTCTGACGGTGAAAGATGATGATTTATTTTTGGTGACAGATACAATCGGAAACATTACTAGCTGTTCCCTTGAAGATGGTAATCCTAATGTGGGATTATTTTGTGCTGATACCAGATTTCTCAATCGTTTAGAGTTGCAAATTGCCGGGCGATCGCCTATTCTCTTGAGCAGTACAGCTGAAAAAGGCTTTTGCGTTTCTGTATTATGTACTAACCCCAATATTGACCAACACCTCAAAGCTGAAACAGTCGGTATTCGCCGAGAAATTGTCCTAAATGGGGCGCTATTTGAAGAAATTGAAATATCTAATTACAGCACCACAAACATCAGCTTTGAATTGAGTATCAGCTTTGATGCAGATTTTGTCGATTTATTTGAAGTTCGCGGTACAGAGAGAGAACAACGGGGTAAAATCTTACGCTCAGTACAACCAACATCAACAGAATCTTTAAACCTAGCCTATCAAGGTTTAGATGGTTTAGTGATGGAATCTTGTATTCAATTTCAGTATCTTCAACCAGACTACTTTCAGGGTTACACAGCTATTTGGCGGTTAAATTTAGCTTCCCACGAAACCCAAAAGCTGGGTTACAGAGTCAATATGTTGATCAATAATCAGCCAAGTTCCACAGTCAGCGCTGCTTTCACACTAGTACAAGCCAAAGCAGCCGAGGTGATGGAAGAGCAAGAATGGACACAACAAATTACACAGATTAGATCAGATAAAAGCATCTTTAATCGTGTAATTGAGCGAGCTGAACAGGATATGTATTTGTTGCGCCAGTCTTTTGGGAAATATAAGACTGTTTCGGCTGGTGTACCTTGGTTTTCCGCCTTATTTGGGCGGGATTCTCTGATTACAGCTTCCCAAACTCTGATGTTAAATCCCCAAATTGCCAAAGAAACCTTGATGATCCTGGCTTCATATCAAGGCAAAATAGAAGATGATTGGCGGGAAGAAGAACCAGGGAAAATTTTACACGAGTTACGATTTGGAGAAATGGCTCGTTGTCAAGAAATTCCCCATACTCCCTACTACGGAACGGTTGATGCCACTCCTCTCTGGTTGATGTTGTATGCTGAATATTATTCTTGGACTAACGATCAAGAAACCCTTGAGCAACTTTGGCCTAATGCTCTCGCAGCGATGGAATGGATTGACCGTCATCTCCAACAAAGTGGCTATTTGACCTACTACCGTAAATCTAAGCGGGGTTTAGCTAACCAAGGATGGAAAGATTCTGGTGATTGTATTGTCAATCATAAGGGTGAGTTAGCTAATGGCCCCATTGCGTTAAGTGAAGTTCAAGCTTACGTTTATGCAGCCAAAATTAAATTAGCAGAAGTCGCTAAGATGAAAAAGCGCCTAGATTTAGCAGAACGGTGGTTGGATGAGGCTAGACATCTTCAGGTTCGTTTTAATCAAGATTTTTGGCTAAAAGACTTAGATTTCTGCGCTTTGGCTTTAGATGGTGATGGTCAACCAGTGGAAAGTATTACGTCTAATCCTGGTCATTGTCTGAATCTAGGGATTTTTACGCCAGAAAAAGCCTACAGTGTAGCGGAAAGATTAAGAGCGCCAGATATGTTTAATGGCTGGGGTATTCGGACTCTCAGCAGTTTGTCGCCAGCTTATAACCCTATGGGTTATCACATTGGTTCAGTTTGGCCTCATGATAATTCTCTCATTGCTATGGGATTGCGATCGCTCGGTCTGATTGATCAAGCTTTAGAAGTATTTCAAGGTTTGTTTGATATGACCAGCCAGCAACCATATCAACGTCCCCCAGAACTTTTCTGCGGTTACGAACGGAATGGAGACTATAAACCCGTACAGTATCCCGTGGCTTGTAGTCCTCAAGCTTGGGCGACTGGTACTATATTTCAACTGCTGCAAATGGTAGTTAATTTAGTTCCCGACGCGCAAAATAATTGCTTACGAATTATTGATCCGACTTTACCAGAATCAATTAATCGTCTGTCATTACATAATTTAAAGGTTGGCGCTACTATCCTGGATTTGGAGTTCGAGCGTTCTGGTAGTACTACCGCTTGTCGTGTGGTGAAAAAACGGGGTAATCTCCGGGTGGTTATTGAAGCTTAAACAGGGGGTTTTATAGGGGTTTAGTTATAGACCCCTATCTTGATTATCTCACGCAGAGGCGCAGAGGCGCAGAGAGTCAGGATTGAGAGTTTCTTAAGAAGAGTTAGGAGTAGAGCTAGTTTATGGTGACACCAATAATACAACCAGCAACTCAAACTTTATATGACCAAGATTATTATCTGTGGCTGAGGACAACTATCAACCAAATTCGCACGGGACAGTTTTCTGCGGTTGATTTGGATAATTTGTTGGAAGAGTTAGAAGATATGGGTAGACGTGAGAAGCGCATAATTAAGAGTTTATTGATTAAGCTTCTGGAACATCTACTAAAACTCAAGTGTTGGGATGGGGAAAGAGAACGTAATCAAGGACATTGGAAAGGAGAAATCAGGACTTTTCGCAGACAGATAAAAGATGAACTTAAAGATAGTCCTAGTTTAAAACCTTATATTTTAGAAATATTTGATGAATGTTATCAAGAAGCCAGAAAAGAAGCAAGCGATCGCACTCAACTAATTATCGATATATTTCCCGTGATTCCCATTGGTTCCTTAGAGGTTGTTTGAAAAGTCGCTCAGGTTGTAAAAAAGCTCTCTCAGTATACGCTGTGAATAGATAATAAACAGCACCGAGAGAGTAACATGAGTAAAGCATACCCCAGTAATCTGAGCCATGCACAA
>NZ_JAYGHG010000044.1:0-34258 GCF_034931085.1 Nodularia harveyana UHCC-0300
CTTCTAAACTTAGCCTGCTAAAATTTACAGACCAAACCTCAAATAAAGATTTATTAAGTGGAAACTTTCTTTTAGTTTTATTAGACAGCTTGCGAAAAGCATTCTTATTAAAAATATCAAATGCTGCAATCATTGCTTTTTTAAAATCTGCTTCTATTTTTTTTATTTCTTCCTGAGAAAGACTATTGATTTTAGATAAAGCTTTACTAAGGAAAGATTCTCTAGTTTCATATTGATATTCTTGATAAGAAATTAGATAAAAAGCGAGGAAGCCTACAACAAATTCCCTATCATCCATTCTTTTTTTCTTCTCTTCGCTAAGAGGAACAATTTTTTTGAACTCTGGGTAAGAAGCTAGATTAGCCAACATTTTTGTAGCTTGTCCAGGGTTCAAAGCATGGCGTAGTTCTTGATTAGAAAGAGGTACACCTCCCGTATTGATTCGTTTAAAAATATTATACTTTACTTCTAAAGGTGTACCTTTTTCAATTAAATATACTGTAACTTGAGTTTCTAAAATGCGCCGTTGATATCTTCGCTCTAATTCATCATAGGTTTTATTAATAAGTTCTTTTAAGTATTCTAATCCAACTAATTTAAGTCTCTTGTCACTCTTATCAATCATAAATTGTTTGAGAGCAGACAATCTCTGTAATCCATCTACCACTACCCATTCATCTTCATTAGTAGCATCAATATAAAAAGCAGGTAATGGAATTCTAATCAAAATAGATTCAATTAATTTACTTTTCGCTTCTGGAGTCCATATATTTGCTTGTCGTTGAAAATCAGGTGCTAAATCAAGCGCTTCTTCGTCAATTCTTCTGAGTAATTGCTCAATAGTTGGCTCCCTTGTAACAATATTTATTTTTTCAGGATCATACTGGAAAGTAACTTTTTCTTCTGCTTCTTCATCATTATCTTCTTCATCTAAAATTTCCTCTTGAGATAATTCTAATTCGTAGTTATTCATATTTGTCACAACAATTACGCCTTTATTGAACACTTATTTATTCATTTGTTATATTTTGTATTACTATATCAACAAATTCGCACCATAAAAGTAACCCAAAAACCGTAAGTTCTTTATTTTATGGCACAATGATAGCTAGTGCAAAATTAACCAATAGCCAAATATATAGTATCTAATATCCTTCAAATACCATATATTTGGCTAAACTCTCTCTTTAATCAGACCTGAGAAAACACAGAACTAAAAACTAAGCCTCAACTTTTACACCTTTCCAAAAAGCCACATAACCTTCAATATTTTTAGCCTTCTCCTTAGCACTAGGATAGTACCAAGCAGCATCCTGGTTAGTTTGTCCATTAACTTCAATGCTGTAGTAGCTGGCGAGACCCTTCCAAGGACAACTAGTATGGGTGTTACTTTCTTGGAAATATTCCTTTTTAATAGCGTCTGCTGGGAAATAATGATTACCTTCTACCACAACAGTGTTATCACTTTCGGCTAAAACAGTACCATTCCAAATCGCTTTCGGCATAACTCACCCTGTCAATCAAGTTTACACTTAACATTTTGACACTCATACCAACTCTTTGTGAGGACTGACAGCATATTTTCTTTGAGTAAACTCTGTGACCTCTGCGCCTCTGCGGTTAGTTTTTCCCTGACTGATTGCGAAATTCAACCTGACGACTTAAGTAACGATACGTAAACTGAATGAGTTGTTATACATTTTTCAAACCATGAAAACCTTAATTCTTTGCACTCTTCTATTAGGAATAACTAGTTGCGTACCAGCCAACAGCACCAATAATGATAATAATCCCGTGATTTCTAGTAATGATACTACCGAGAATCAAGGCAACAGCACCAATAATGACAATAATCCTGTGATTTCTAGTAATGATACTACCGAGAGTCAAGAATTTCGGGCTTTTGGGACTGAACCCTTTTGGAGTATCAATGTCAGCCAAACTGAAATTGTCTATTCTTCATTAGGAAGCAACGAAAACCAAACTTTCCCTTATGTGAAACCATTAGCTGCTGATGGACGAAACCCAGATACAGTAAGAGTGTATAAATTGGGAGACAAAGAACAGAGTTTGTTGATTATCAGAAAAGTTGATAACTGTAGCGATGGAATGTCAGATAACCTGTATCCTTATTCAGCGCTGTTTATCAAAGGGGATATGGTTTTGGAAGGTTGTGCTAGAGAGGGAGAGGAATAAAGTCATGACTACAAACTATAAGGGACAGTTTTAAACTCTACATGATTAGTCTCTGGATGATAGAGAGTATAAGTTGCTTCCCCTGGCTTTCGCCCGACATTTCCCACCCCGATGACCTGACGCGCTGAGATTTGCACAGTTTCGGGAGATGCTGAACTATCTAAGGTTGTGACTCCGGTAGTAATTGACCCTGCTTGTAGTTGATATTGAAAAGCCAACCCAGAACGACCACAAAATAAGTTATTGGCTTGCATTCTTGATAAGCGGTCTAGCATTTGAATTGCGGGTGTGTCTGGGGTGAGTTCTTCGTCAATGCTGACTGTTGTACCGTGTATTAATAAAGAATCCAGTTCAAAAAAACCAAAGTCTAGGGTCATTAACCATTGTGCTATGGGACGGGAGACGCATTCCCACAGGATTTTAACTGTTTCTCCGCCATATTTGGCTATTAATTCTGTGGGTTCACCATTTCCTCCTAGTCCGTGGAGAATAAAACATTGTTCTTCCCACCAACCTTTACAAATCAGTGGTTCTAGTTCTCCAGGTTGGGGGTTGAGGACTCGTTTGATTAACTCTTCGGTTTCTGGTCTGGGACCAACTAAATCGCCTAAAATATACAAAGCGTCTATGTGATTCTGACGTTTAATATCTTCCACCACAGCTTCATAAGCCGCTAAGTTACCTTCAATTCCGCTTAAAATTGCCCAATTATTCATTTTTTTAGTCATTAGTCATTAGCCCTTCGGCTACGCTCAGGGTAAATCATTGGTCATTGGGAAATAACAATCTTTCCGGTCATTCGCCATTACCGAGTACAAACGTGGGTGGGGTCATCAGCCCTTTCTGCAAATTCTAAGCCTTGGGCTAAACGCCATGCAAAAATTTTGGGTAAACCTTTTTCAATGATGGCTGCACAGGTTTTCTGATAGTTGTAAGGTACTTCCCTCAAATTTACTTCTTGCCTATCTGTGTCGTAAATTACATAAGTGGCATTGGGTCGCCCATGCCGGGGTTCGCCGACAGAACCGACGTTAACAATCCGCTTTAGGGAGGCTGTAAAGCTCTTTTCTTCTACTGCTTCCTGACTTTGGACACGAATTTCTAAATTACCTGTGTCTAAATCACGTACATAAGGTACATGGGTATGTCCACAAAAAAGCACATCTGCATCTGTGGAAAGTACGCGCTCTAGGGCGGCGAAGGCATCCAGTTCTGGTAGTAAGTATTCGTGGTTGCTGTGGGGGCTACCATGAACGAAGGCTAAATTTTCTGATCGTAAACTGTGGGGTAATTGGGCGAAAAATTCCCGGTGTTCTGGATGTATTTCTTTATCTGTCCACTCGTGAGCAATTTTTCCGCGTTTCTCGGCTAATAAGGAGGGATAACTACAATCACAGGCGTTTAAGCCTTCTACTATGTCTTCATCCCAACAACCCATACAGGTAGGAATATCTAAAGCGCGGATTTTTGTGACTACTTCATTGGGATGTGGTCCATATCCGACTAAATCGCCTAAGCAAAAGATTTTATCAGCTTTTTGGTGGTCTATATCTAATAAGACGGCATCTAATGCTTCATAATTGCCATGAATACATGACATAACTGCTATTTTCACTGTATACTTTCCTCTGTAAGAATTTGTTTTACTTGTTCTTGGTATTGTGCGATCGCACTATCTGACAAATAGCAGTCTTGTAATGTTTGTTTAATAGCAGACTCATCTAAGTTTTCTCCCCAGACTTCTAAACCACTAAAACGCTGGGGTCTACCTTCTAAATGGCGCGGTAAGTCTAATTCTAAAAAATCTGTTGTGGGTACACTGGCGACAACATCGGCGTATAGCGCCCTACCATCAGCAACATCAAAAATTCCTTTAGCCCGGCTTACTGTACCATAAGCACCATGAGATAGTTCATACCAAAACTCGTTTAAACTATCTTCGTCGATAACTTGACCGGTGGTGGGCGATCGCCAAATCTGATTTTGGGTAATACTGGTTTCAATATCCAGCCCTTTGACAATTTTCTCAGCCCAGGTGTGATATTCCGAATCTTTCAGATGTGACGGTAAAACTGCAACAGACTGATATGGGACATTTCCGACAATTTGCTCAATTGATCCTAATTCCAAGTAAAATCCTAGTTCTATATAAATATTCTCAGCCCCTGCTAGCTGGTTAAGAAATTCTACTTCTTCCCCATCACTAAAAACCTTCACCTCTGGAAACTCCGCACTCAGGCGTATCTGGTCAATGGGGACATTACCAGTTCCAGGACTAAAATAAATCACAGTTTCCGCGTCAGCAGTATTACGTAGCTGTTGACAAATCCAATTAGTTTTGCCACAACCAGCCGGGCCAGCAACAACGGTAATCATCGGTATATTCATAATTAAATGATAATCATTTTCATGGCACTTGTAACTATGAATCAATCTAAAATCTAAAATTGAGTAACACAAATGCCAAGATAGATTTAGATATTTCAGGAGGTCTTATGTCTCTCACTGTCAAAGACTTAGAGAAAATCCAAGCAGCTCATCCTGACTATCGCATGGAATTGGTAGACGGGAACGTAGTTGTTATGAGTCCATCAGGTTACGAATCGGAAGAAGTAGGAACTGAATTTGCAGCGCTGCTGAGGAATTGGGTAAGACCACGCCAACTAGGACGTGTAACTGGTTCCAGTGCTGGCTTTAGATTACCTAACAAAGATTTACGCGCTCCCGATGTATCATTTATCCGAGCAGATAGGCTCAAACGTTCTACAGAAGATTATGCCGAATTGCTACCCGATTTAATAGTAGAGGTGAAGTCTAAGACAGATTCTTTAGATAAACTCCGGGAAAAAATCCAAGAATTTATCAGCCTGGGGACTAAAATCGGCATTTTAATTGACCCTAGAAGCAGAACTATGGAAGTTTACCGTTCTAGTGAGAAAATAGTATTACAAAATGGAGATATCCTGACTTTGCCAGATTTACTCCCCGGTTGGGAAGTGAACATTGCCGAAATTTGGTCGCCAGTCTTCGAGTAGTGTTACCCGCAGCCGAAACTACGAATTACGAATTACGAATTACGAATTATGACGAATCAAGCTCCTATCCCAGTTATTGTTAACGGTGCGGCCGGTAAAATGGGTCGTGAAGTCATTAAAGCCGTGGCGCAGTCCCCAGATTTAAACTTAGTGGCTGCAATTGACACCAGTCCAGAACATCAAGACCAAGACGCTGGAGAATTAGCAGGTTTAAGCGAACCTTTAGAAGTGCCAATTACCAACCAATTTGAAGCCATGCTGGGTTATGTAGCTGGTGATAGACAGTCACCTCCAGGGGTAATGGTAGACTTTACCCACCCTGATGGAGTTTATGATAATGTGCGGAGTGCGATCGCCTACGGAATTCGTCCAGTAGTCGGTACAACCGGCTTAAGTCCAGAACAACTAAAAGATTTAGCAGACTTTGCGGAAAAAGCTAGTACCGGTTGTCTAATTATTCCTAACTTTTCCATTGGGATGGTACTGTTACAACAAGCCGCAGTCACAGCTTCTCAATATTTCGACCATGTAGAAATTATTGAACTCCACCACAATCAAAAAGCCGACGCACCCAGTGGGACTGCAATTCAGACCGCACAATTACTAGGAGAACTTGGTAAACCTTTTAACACTGCTATTGTCGAAGAGACTGAAAAAATCCCAGGAGCCAGAGGCAGTTTAGCAGAAGAAGGCATTAGAATCCATAGTATACGGCTGCCGGGACTGATAGCCCATCAAGAAGTGATTTTTGGCGCACCTGGTCAAATTTATACATTAAGACATGATACCAGCGATCGCTCCTGTTATATGCCAGGAGTACTGCTAGCAATTCGCAAAGTATCGCAGCTCAAGTCATTAGTGTATGGATTAGAAAAAATACTTTAACTGGCAAACTCAGCGCTTATGTTAGTCCCACTGACTCGGAAAAAATTTGAACAACTAATTCCCTTCATTGCCACTGGCGCACAATACCAGTACTACGCCGGGAAATTTTCAAATTTTTTGCAGCGAGTATTAATTTCTGTAATAGCCATAGCCATTATTCTCTTAGGGGAAGTCATCTTAAAGTTAGAATTTGGCCCCATTACATTTTTAACTGGAGTCATGGGTGCTTTTTTCTGGCTCTGGTATCCCGTATTTCAGGCGAGTATACGCAATGTCAAGTGCCGGCGTTATAAATACAGTGGCTTTTTTCGCGGTCGAATTTTAGATTGGTGGATTACAGACAAATTAATGGGCAAACAAGAAACCGTTAATAACAAAGGTGAATTAGTAATTGTTGAAAATCGGGAAAAACGAATTAACCTAGAAATCGGTGATAATACAGGATTTACCATAGAGTTACAAGCACCATTACGTAATTCCTACAAAGTTATTGTCCGTGGTCAAATTGCCGAAATGATTGTCATGTCCAACCGTTCTGACTTAAGCAGGATTGAAGAATTTACTGATGTCTACATTCCCAGTCATGACCTGTGGGTAAACGACTATCCTTATCTGCGAAGAGACTTTTTTAATGAAGTCAGTCGCCGCTTACGTAAAAAACAACCAGCAAAATCAAACCGCCGTCGCCAGAGAATGGAATAAGCATAACAGTCCCCCCACCTGACTTGATTGAAGGTGGGGACTTTTCAGATTATTCACCCAATGAACCTTTCTGTTGGCTATTTCTACCGTTGATTAAATCTTTAATTTTTTATTCTCTCCTTTCCATAGGCTTGCCAAGCCAAATCTACCAATCCATCAACAATAGCAGATGCTACAACGGCATTACCTTTGCGACTCTCAATAATGATGTGAGGAATCAGAGAGTCTTGCAAACGCTCTTTAGTTTCATCCCCATTCACAAATGTGACTGGAGTAGCAATTATTAAAGCAGGCTGAATTTCTTCAGATGCAATTAAATCTACCAACGCAGTTAGAGCTGTTTGAGATTGACCAACTACAAAAATTCCCTCTGGGTAACGCTTGGCTAAAGTTTCAATTCCCCAAGCAGCACGGGATTTTTCTTTTTGTGGGCGTGTTAAAGCCTCCATACTGCAATAAACGGGATTAGCAAAAGTATTTTGAATATCCTGGGCAATACCCACTTGTACCATCGGGACATCTACCACAATTGTAGTACGTGCTGCCAAAGCTGCTGCACCAGCTTGTAAAGCACGCTCAGAAAAGTGAATCAGAGATGTATATTCAAAATCCGCCGTGGCATAGATCACTCGCCTAACAATTTCATACTCTGAGGGTGAAAAAACATGATTACCTATTTCACTATCAATGATTGCTAAACTTTCAGCATCAGTTACGTGCCATTCCATTGCCATTCAGCTCTGAGATACCAGCTTTTAGCTTATCAGTTTCAGGAACCCTCGGTGCTGAGTATTTTAATTTTCACTCAGCACTGAGAAACTTAAGACTCAGCATTAGAAGAGGAACGAGTCAAAAGAGGAGACAAGTAAGCCACTAAAGCACCAATCAGAAAACCAGAGATATTGCGAACTAGAGGCAACCAGTCATGAGTACGGGTCACTACGGGGCCAATGCCAAAAGCAATAAACAAAATTCCCCATAAAGGTGAAAAAATCAAAGCCCATTGCCAAGCAATAATCTGTCCTTCTTTTTGGGGATGAGCTGCAAATCCACAAATTATTCCCCCCACAACTGAAGTAATCAGTGTGAGTATCCATTGTTCTTGAGGTAAACCAGGAACCACCGAGCAACCACCTTGAAGCAAACAGCCCTTAACTGAATTTAAAGCTTGTAAAATGGCTTGGTCTTCACCTTCGTCTCGCACAAAATACAAATTTCCGAAGCGGGTTTGTAATTCTATCCAAAAAGTCCGGGGTAGGAGTTCATAAACGGCATCCCCGACGCTAAAGCTGAGAATATTACCGCCACGAGAATCAGCAACTAGCAAAATACTTTTATCATCTAAACCCCAATAATTAATCACTGCTCGACCTGGGGTACGGTCATACTGGGTTAATACTCGCAGTTTCCAGCCAGTTTCACCTTCAAATTGCTCTAAATCACTCACCAGTTCTGCTTCTTGGATATCTGTGAGAGATTTAGCTAAATCTATAACTGGAGTTTGAAAGTTGGGTAATAAGTCAGGATTATCATAAGCCAGAGCGGGGCGGGAATCCATGATCCACATTGACCCAGCCAAAAAAAATACCGCAATAAATACCAGTGTTCTTCGCCAAAAACAAGACTGCATGGACGTTCTTATATAAATATAGACAGTAGAAGTGAACAAGTTGTTTTAAAAGAGTATGGGAAAATTGATACTTCTTTACACTTGTTTACTTTACTCTAATCTAAGAGATTTAAGCAAAGGTTAGTCATTAGTCATTAGTCATTAGTCATTAGTCATTAGTCATTAGTCATTAGTCATTAGTCATTGGTCATTAGTCATTGGGAAAGTACAACTTTTCTCCACACTCCCCACACTCCCCACACTCCCCACACTCCCCACACTCCCCACACCCCCTGCCTCTTCTACTCCCTTCTTAATTTCTCTTTCTCGTACAGTTGTGGTTTTTCAATTGGTAGGCGTTCAACGCGCCTGGTGGGTTTGGAGCGTGAAAAAGATTTCCAAGCAGTTTTCACACCTACAATTAGGCTGCGAGTGCTGATTTGCACATTTTTAGCTTGTTTTCTGGCACTATCTAGGCTTTGGTCAACTTGCTTAACCACTTGACTGGCGCTTTGTACACCTTCACTGACATCATCGGTTAAATCTGTGATTTCCATTCCAGTTTGACGGATGGAAATTAAGGTAGGTGGTAACTCCCGTGAGAGAGTGTCAAATAGCTTTTCTGCACTGCGAGCAGCACGAGCTAACTCCTGCAAAGCGGGTATAGCCGCTACCAAAACAGCAGTGAGGCTGGTAGCGACTAAGAGTAAAGACATTCCCAACCAAAACAGGGGATCAATCACGGTTATGTCATCTATAAACTTTACAATTGTGGGGAAATCGTATCTGAGTCTGTTTGAGCTTGTTGCTGCTTTAAGTTTTGGCTTTCGCGTTGACTAGCATCTACACCAGCTGCGATCGCATCTTGCAGTTTCTCTAAGGTATCATCCCAATTTCTCAGTGCGCTGGTAGAAAGGCGATCTGCCTGAATTTGTACACTTGTTGATAAATCTTCTGCTAAGTCGGGGATAGCATTGGCAGATTTTTGTAAAATTTTCCGGGTTTCGCGCCCTGTACGCGGAGCTACAAGCAAACTAGTTAAAGCACCAATAGTAGCTCCCAGCATGAAACCGCCAACAAATAGTCCAGAACGGTTATTAGACATCTAATTATTTCTCTCCTTACACCCATTTTAGGTGTGATTTTTACCCTGATAAGATTAAAATGACTCGATTTAATTAATCTATCGTGACTAGATGTGAGTCGGAAATGTTGCTTTTATTTGGAGACTGTGTTTGTTGTGGATGTCAACTCTATCTTGCCGAAAGAGCGACCCCAGAACCGCTTTCCTAACAATAGCAGACTGATAATTTGACGTACTTGTTGGACTTGTACTTGTAGCTTTTGATTTCGTTGGCGCAAACTATAAATCTTTTGCTGGGCAATATCAATATTTTCAGGTGCTTGATAGAGGAACTCATGAGTATTCCGTTCATAGGCGTTGAGTTTATCAGCTATATACCCGATCCACTGCTTTAGTTTCCACACTCGCCAAGCTATGTAGAGCAGTACCAGTGAAATGAGAGTGTTAATGACAACAACTGTCGTTACCATTATGTATTTTCAGGGAATTATTTGCGATCGCTGTGATTTTGTTCTGACTTAATCATAGCCAAAGCACCTGTTGAAACATCCTCTGACTACCTTACCCCTTATTCAAGTTGCCAGATTCCGTTTATCAAGCTAGTGTGGAGAGCTGCTATTGCTCTTGGCGTAGTAATTTCTCTTAAGATATTCAAATAACTCGAAGTATGATTGAGCTTGGTTCGCTGGTGCAGTCCCAGAAAAACTATTTGGGAATAGGAAAAGTTACTGAGATATCTCAGCCTGATGTGATAGTTGAGTATTTCTGCTCAGGAGGGCAACGCCTCGAAAAAACTTTACCTTTAGATTCCCTGTCTCCAGTTCGGCTTCAGCCCCAAACTCGTTGCTATATTAGCTCACCAAACCAGGATACATGGTTAATTGGGCGAATTTGTACCTGGGATGAAGATGCAGAAATGTATCAAATTGATCTACCTGACAAGAAGACGACAATTGCCACCGAACAGGAAATTTATGTCCGTTGTCATATCCCGATCACCGATCCGATTGAAACTCTGGCTATGAAGGGTCACGAAACACCCTATTTTCATGATAAGAGGTTAACTTTTATTAAGTCATTGATTCAGCAACGGGCTGTTAGTCACGGAATTAGAGGGCTGATTTCGGCGAATATTGAACTTTATCCCCACCAAGTGGAAGTTGTTCGTCGGGTGCTGGAAGACCCGATTCAACGCTATTTACTAGCAGATGAGGTGGGACTGGGAAAAACTATTGAAGCGGGTGCAATTCTCCGTCAATTCCTCTTAGATGAACCAAAAAAAGGTGCGGTGGTACTGGTTCCTCAATATTTACTTTCACAATGGCGGACTGAATTAGAAAATAAATTTTATATCTCTCATTTTGGCAAACGGGTGGTAGTGCTGGCGGTTGAAGATATTCATAAAATTAACCAGAAAGCGAATATTGGCTGCTTAATTGTGGATGAAGCCCATCATGTGGCTGCAATGGCTACTTCTAGGGATGCAGCAGTGCGTCAGCGTTTTGAGTCTTGTAAAATTCTGGCTCATAAATGCGATCGCTTGTTGTTATTATCTGCTACTCCCGTACTTAACCACGAGCAGAATTTCCTCGCCATGTTACATCTGCTCGACCCCATAACCTATAAGTTGCATGATTTGGCAGGTTTCCGCGCCAAGGTGCAAAATTGCCAGGAAATTGGCAGATTTCTCCTGTCTTTTGCCGAAGATACCGTGAAAACTCACCTCCCAGAATTGCGAAATCTGTTTGCTGAGGATGAGTATTTGATGAATCAGGCGGACAATTTAGAAAATTGTTTAACAGCCAAATCTGCCGAAAAATCGGAAATTATCTCAGCTATTCGCACCCACATTAGCGAAACCTATCGACTACATCGGCGAATGCTGCGTAACCGTCGCGCTGCGGTGGAAGATGTGATCTTTGATCGAGACGTGACACCGAAAGAAGAATATGATTTAGATGAGCGATCGCTTGATATTCATGAACTCATGGAGAAATGGCGTACTCTCGCCCCTCAAGAACAGCCCTATCAGCAAATTTTTCTGTTATTCTTCCTCGCTTCTGGTAGTTGGTTAGGAATTTTAGAACAGGTAATTACTGCGCGTCTCACAGGTAAAACCCAATCTCAACTCATCCCAGAGTTCAAAGAAAATGATCTTCGCATCTTAACTACTACTCCTAAATTCCCAGAGGAAACAGAAATTTTGCAATCCTGTTTGCAAATTCTGCGTCAATCTGTAGAAGAGGGAGAACGCACAGAAAATTTAAATACAGTTCTACTGAATCAACTAGCTACGTACTTCAAAATTTCCCCAAGTATTCGCAGAAATAAGCCAGAATTAATTACCAGAATACAGCATAGAATCCGCCGCCCCATGCCTGGTGATACTCTGCCGAAAATTGTGGTATTTACCAGTTTTGGACAATCTTGTAAAGCAATTGTACAACGTTTATCTCAGAGTTTTGGTGCAGAAGCGATCGCCAGCCATCAATTTGCAGAAGCCAGAGACAAAGTTGCGGAAAATCTCACCAGATTTCAAAATGACCTCAAATGCTTTATCTTAGTATGCGATCGCTCTGGTCAAGAAGGATTTAACCTACAATTTGCCGACTGTTTCATTCACTTTGACCTACCTTGGTCACCTAATCAATTAGAGCAAAGAATCGGCAGATTTGACCGCATCGGCAGCAAAATCGGAGTTCAATCCTATGCATTAATTGGCCCCTACTTAGAAGATAGTCCACACAATGCTTGGTATCAATTACTCAAAAATGGTTTTGGAATCTTTGAGAAATCCATTGCTAGTCTACAATTTTATGTAGATGAGAAACTAGCAGAATTAGAAACAGCTTTGTTTCAAGGAAGTGCTGCGGGATTATTAGCAATGATTGCACCAATTCAACAACAAATCACCGCCGAAACCTTGAAAATTAGCGAGCAAACTGCCCTTGATGAAATTGATATTCTCGACGAAAATACCAGTCAATATTTTCAAGCCCTCGATGACTATGACGCTTGTCATGTAGAAATGAAACAAGCGACTGAAGGTTGGATGTGCGACGCGCTGGGATTTAAGACAGTTAATAATCCCAACTCAGCCGAAATTAAACGTTATCAACCAACAACGCGCACTTTAGTATCTCTAGATGAGTTAAAAACTCACTTTGCTAATAATAATACCGACCAATTTGGTACGTACAATCGTCGAATAGCCAACCAAAATTCCGGTGTTAAACTATTTCGCATTGGCGAGGGATTGATAGAATCACTTGTCAGCCATATAAATTGGGATGATAGAGGTAAAGCTTTCGCTCTATGGCGCACCGATGAATCGTGGGATGCGACGAAAGGTCAGGAATGGTTTGGTTTCCGCTTCAATTATGTAGTAGAAACCAATTTAGAAGCTGTCAAGCAAGTTTTGACAACCTACAAACTAGATAATTCTCAGAACTATACCTTAAAGCGGCGTGTTGATGCTCTGTTTCCACCAGTTTTAGAAACTATCTTTATTGATGGTCGCAATGATTCCATGAGTTTAGTTGAAGATGAATTACTCTTGAAAATCCTGCAAAGACCTTATAAGGATAGGAACAGTGATAAATCCAAAGATTATAATCTCGCAAAGGAACGCTTAGGAATTATTGATGCTTTTGTTGTTGCTAGCAATTGGAAAAATTTCTGTCATCAGGCGCGGAATAGTTCTAGTGAATTACTCCTGAAGCATCCTAAATTTATCGCATTGCAAAAACAATCTGCTCAATTAGCCGCAGAGAAATTGAATAAAAAAGTAGAGCAATTAAACCTACGTCTAAATCGGCAAAAAGATGATTCTGTACTCGCCCAAGAATTACAAATAGAAACTGCATTGAATGCAGCTATTTTAGAAGGGATTCATCAGCCGCAGATTCGACTTGATTCTGTAGGTTTCATCATTGTATCTGGGCAGAATCCTCTGTAAAGATTCCCCTTTTACTATGTTCAACCAATCAAATGTAGCAGATGTAGAGTCACTAGTGACTTCTCTATTGGACTTACGCAAGAACTCTCTCAAACCCTCTTTACTTCGTGTCCTTTGTGTCCTTTGTGGTTCGTTTTTTCATGATTTTGCGTAAGTCCTACTCTATTTGAATTGTAAAAATTACTCCACTTTCCTACCCCGGTCTACAACCGGGTTTCTTATTTTTTGCTCCCAGTGCAAGGGATAGACGCTGAATGTCGAAGTGCTGTTTCTTGCTAGTAATAAATATTAATTACAATTGCTCTACTGAAAATAGTTCTTAAGTAAATTTTTGTTAATTCATAAATATAGTGTCTCAATAATTAATCTTCATAAAGTTATAAATCCCACTATTAAGTTTTTTATAATAGTTGTCTCAGGTTGTATATCTGAACGTAATTTGCCACATAAATTGTGTAATCTAAAAATAGCTAAGTTAATGATTAACTAGAGGTCTTAATGACTCCTAAAATTCTGCGTCAGCTTTGGTCTGTAGTTGAAAATTCTCAAACCAAGATCCTCTTGCAGATGGATGATGCTAGCTTGGTACAATGGCTAGTCAAACAAACTACAAAGCAAGCATTATTAGATCCCAAAGAAACTGATTACCTCAGTGACTACATTCAATCCCGGCTCACCCTCATCCGCGATCTTGCTTATGAGCGCCAGTAATTAAGCCCACAGACAATACACCACGATTGGCTATGGACTATTAATTATGATTTTTTTTGTGGTAAATAACCTTCAACTAGGCAATCAGAACCTACCACACGCCAGCGAACCCGTTCTAAGTTCAGGGCTTCGGTCATGATATTCAAACCTAAATCACCTACAGGTGTAGGAGCATGACTACCACCAATAATTTTAGGAGCAATAAAAGCCAGAATTTTCTGGACTGCACCTTGAGCGATCGCACTGGCGGCCAAAGTCCCACCGCACTCCCATAAGACGCTACAAAAACCGCGATCGTATAAATTGGTCATGACCAATTCTGGTGTCAGAGATGTTAATTCTACTACCTCAACTCCCTGTTGGCGGAGGAAATTTTGGAAATCAGGAGAACTTCCCTTCTCTGTCAACACCAAAGTAGGAGCCTCCTCAGTTTCCCACAGCCGGGCATCTTCAGGCAAATTTAGCTGACGACTCATCACCACCCGCAGGGGATTATGCGCTCCTACCTGATGACTGGTTAAGTAAGGATTATCTTTTCGGACTGTATTACCACCGACAATAATGGCATCACATCCTGCCCGTAGTTGATGAACTTCATTCCGGGCATCTTGGTTTGTCACCCAAGCACTGTGACCAGAGGAGGTAGCAATTTTACCATCTAAAGTCATGGCATATTTTAAAATTCCCAAAGGTCGTTTATGGAGAATGCGATGAATAAAAGCTTCATTTAGCTGATAACAGGCTTCCGCTTCTACTCCTACCACTACCTCTACACCAGCAGCACGTAAACGAGCAATACCTCCACCACCGACTAAGGGATTGGGGTCAACCATACCTACGACGACTTTAGCCACACCAGCTGCAATTAACGCTTCCGAACAAGGGGGAGTGCGTCCGTGGTGATTACAAGGTTCCAGATTAACGTAGACTGTAGCACCATGAGCGTGATTTTCTTCAGTTGATTCCGCCCCTACACCTGCGGCTTTCAAGGCAAAAACTTCTGCATGAGGCTGACCTGCACAGGGATGGAAACCTTCCCCGACAATCTTGCCATCTTGGACAACCACCGCCCCTACTAGGGGATTTGGGGAAGTGCGTCCCAAAGCTTGGCGTGCCAGTGTCAAACACCGTTGCATCATCACCCGGTCAACATCACTTTCTGGTGAGTTAGATTCCACTGGCGATCGCGCCAGCGCTGTTTGTTGGATACCCTCCTGGCTGTTGTCAGTTCGTAATATCAGTTCATTTTCCTGAGTCTCATTGGTGAGAGAGATATCTGCTGGAGTAACCACTGGGAAATTATCCATAATTTTGGGCGGTACTTTCAATATTTTGCACCCTAGCTGCTTTTATCTTAAACATTGACATCTTCTGCCGCTAACCTTCCTGTTTCACAGGAAAATTCAAAGCGGTATCAAAATTGCTTACAGTTATCCAAAATCACCAAAAACTGAGGCGTGACTACTGTTTTCACAACTTACACTTCTGCCACCAAATATTTAAGGGATAATAAACCACAGGACCCCAAAGACTACTGAGAATAGCAGAAGCTAGCGTGCCGCGTTGATAATATGCCCAAATATCTTCCACATTGCGATTTCCCATCCAACTTAATTGCAATCCAAAGATAGTTTCTGACACAATCGCCATCACAAACACAATTAAAGCAATAGAAATAAAGTCTTCTTGGATAAAACGCTGCTTTTGTAGCAAAGCCGTCAAACACCCCACAAAACCTAGAGTCATAGCATGGGTAGGTTCAGGTGATGTCATAGCATCTTGAAGTAGTCCCAAAACGACACCAGCAAATATTCCTTCCCAAACCGAACGCTTCACACTCCAAGCCACCACCCAAATTAACAACCAATTAGGCCCAATTCCCAATAATTCCATTCCGAAAAAGCGGGTGGGTAACATAAGTACGCAAAACAGCACAGATCCAAATATCACTGCCCAATTCATCAGTTTACGTGTCACCGGGTCCCAGTAAAAAATAGGCATTAACTGGAATAATCTTTGCTGTGGCGCTCTAGCCTTGTTAGGCGTACCTTTCCATAAAGGCAGTTTCATAAAAATCTCATGACAATTTTAGTTGACTAATTCTGAGTTGGTAGATTCTAACTCATCAGTAATGGGAGCGAACGGATATATAGCTACCCAATCTAATGATAGTATCGGCGGTAAAAGCTCCACTTTTGCCAGTGATGCTGGAGACTGTTTAAAATTCAAAGATTTAATTCGTCCCACTGGCACACCGGCCGGAAACTTCTGACTATAGGTAGATGTAGAGATTAAATCTCCTACTTTGACATCAGGGATTTTTTCATAAAATTCCAGCACAGCTTCCGCCGAAGAATCTCCCCGTAAAATCCCCTTAGCGGAACTGCGGTTAATTGTTACACCCACTTGATTTTTTAGGTCACTAATTAACAACACACGGCTGGTATTAGGAGTAACACTTTCAACTAAACCTACCAAGCCACCATCAGCCTGGACAATAAAACCTGCTTTAACCCCTTGCTTCGAGCCACGATTGAGAATAACCTGTTGCCACCAATGGTCAGCACTCCGCCCCACTACCCTCGCTATAATTGGATCTGATGAAAGTGCGGCTTTCTCAACGTAACCTAATAAATTTTCTAAGTTTTGATTTTCACTTTCTAAATCAGCTATACGTGTTTGTAACTCCCAGAACCGAGAATCATTCAAACGCTCTTCTGGACTAGGGCCTGTCTGTAACATTTGGAATGGACGGCTAACTAATTGGTACATTTCCAGCAGTAAATGACCCTGAGTTTGTCTCAACATCCACGCACCACTCAGTAATACCGTGAGGACTCCAAGTTGCAGTAATTTACTATTCCACCAACGACGTACACTAACCATCTATACCTAAGTTTATAAATTTAAAAAACATTATGTTTTATTGACATGAAACCAAAATTTCATGGGCATAAAAGCCAATATCTGCTCTTTCTGACTAAATATTGCTATAAGGTCCAATTAAAGCCCGTTCTAGCTGCTCAAAGTTTTCTAATACACGACCTATTCCTAGTACAACGCAACAGAGGGGGTCAGCCGCAATATGGGTAATAATACCTGTTTCATGGCTTATGAGGGTATCTATGCCTCTCAGCAAAGCACCACCACCAGCGATCATGATTCCTCTATCAATAATATCTGAAGCTAATTCTGGAGGTGTGCGTTCTAGTGTCCGTTTCACAGCTTCTATGATTACTCCTAGGGGTTCCAACATACAGTCACGAATTTCTTCTCCTCTGAGTGTGACGGTTCTTGGTAAACCAGAAAGCAAGTGTATACCTCGGACTTCCATCATCGGGTCATCCTGATCCTGAGTAGGATAAGCTGAACCAATGCGAATCTTGATATCTTCAGCAGTCCACTCTCCAATCACTAAGTTATAAGCTTTTCTCAAATAGATAATGATGGATTCTGTTAATTCATCACCGGCGACGCGTACTGATTCACTAATGACAGTACCTTTAAAACTGAGTACGGCAACTTCTGTTGTGCCGCCACCAATATCTACAATCATATTGCCTGTAGCCTCTGCCACAGGTAGCCCAGCGCCGATTGCTGCTGCCATTGGCTCATCAATTAAATATACTTCTCTGGCTCCAGCTTCGATAGCTGCATCTGACACAGCCCTTCTTTCTAGCTTTGTCACACCACTAGGAATACCAATGATAATTCGCGGTGTAATTAGTGACTTACCGCCGTTGACAATTTCGATAAACCGTCTCAACATCAGCTGGACTGTTTCGACATCAGCGATTACGCCGTCATGTAATGGACGGACTGCAATCACATTTTTCGGTGTACGTCCAAGCATTTTTTTGGCTTCTTCCCCCACTGCTAAGGCTTGGTCATATTTGTTTTGATCAATAGCCACTACAGAAGGTTCTTGAAGTACAATTCCTTTACCAGATACATACACTAAAGTGTTGGCGGTACCGAGGTCGATACCGATATCCCATGATGAGCGAAAGTTCCTAAAAAGCCCCACGCGTCTCTAAATCCCCTATTTGCGATAATTGTTGGCTAAAAACTGTTAAAATTAATATTGCTGGACTTTATGATGTTTTAGACCTGGAATCCAGCAAGTCAGCTATTGTCTGAGAAGTTTTAGCCATCCTGACTAGGTGTTAGTTGTCTATGTTGTTGATATTCTCTAGCTAATTCAATATATCCGTAGACTTTTGCCATTTTTCCTGGTCATTTATCTCATTTTGATACCCAGATTTACTGTTAAGTTTTTAACATATTTTCAAATAGCTTCACAATTAGATATGATAAAAAACTATATATATCAGTAATTTTGTACTATAAGCAAATCCATGAGCATTAACATTGTCACACTTGTTGGTCGTGTCGGCGGCGATCCAGATATTAAATATTTCGAGTCTGGTGCGGTTAAGTGTAGATTAACACTAGCAGTTAATCGGCGATCGCGTGAAGGCGAACATACAGACTGGTTCAATTTAGAACTGTGGGGAAAAACAGCAGAGGTAGCGGGTAATTATATTCGCAAGGGTAAGCAAATTGCTGTCAAAGGTTCCTTAAAGTTTGATACCTGGAGCGATCGCCAAACAGGAGCGAACCGTTCTAGTCCAGTCATTCAAGTAGAACAATTAGACTTGTTAGGTTCCAAGCGCGATACAGAAGCGGGTATGGCAGATATGTCCTCAGAACACTTTTAATTAACCATTAATCATTGCCAATAACTAATAACTAATTTGCAACGTTACCGATGCTTCTACATTCTGTTCACCACCAATCACAGGTGTGGAAGCGTCAGCGCTAGATAACTTAGCCACCTCACCTCGCTGTAACATTGGTGGTGGAGGCGCACTTGCACCATTGATTTGAATACTTACTACTTCCTGAGCTTGGAAACCTAGAGTACTCAAAACAGCATTAGCTTGTTGTTGAGCATCTTGAGTAGCTTTTGTGAGTGCTTGTTTTTGAGCAGAGGCGATCGCTTGATCCGTAGCAGTAAAACTCACACCATTAATTCCCGTTGCACCCGCTTTCACAGCTTCATCTAAAAGCACACCAACATTTTCCGTAGCCATACGGAAGCTTACAGTATTATTAGCAGCATATCCAGTAATTCGTTGCACATTATCGGTGTAACTATAAACTGGATTGAGGCGGATACCAGTAGTTTCTAACTTCTCCACATTTCGGCTTTTCAGTAAACTCACTACAGCTGATGACCGACGAGCCGCCTCTGCTTGTACTGACTGTGCCGTTTTATCCTGAACCTCCACAGACAAACTCACTTGAGAGAGAGTGGTAGGAATTGTTTCCACACCGCGACCGCTAACTGTCAGAGTTCGCAACATTTGATCTTTTTCTTGAGCTAACCCAGGCTGCATAAAAATTATACATACCAACAAAACTAAGAGCAAGATTTTCCCCAAGTTACCAGAGCGCCACCGAAAACCAGATAAAAACTCTCTAAGCATAAAATTTGTACTCCTGTAAAAAGATTCTCCAGATGCTTTAAAGAAAAGTTATGTAGTAATTTACAAACTATCAACAAGCATCTCTATAACTATGATGAACTCAACACTCAGAATGTTGCATTGATTATTTATTCTGAGTTTGGCACTGCCTTAGTTACAAGTAGTGACGGTTACATTTTTGGAAACTAAAAAAACTAATTAAAACTTGTGGATATTCTTTCATGGCATACTGGCTCATGAAAACTGAACAAAAAAATATTCATACTTTAATTTAGAGCAGGATGGTAGTACAGTTTGGAATAGAGTCAATAATACCCCAGTACTTCAACGTATATAGAATATGCTGATTAGCGACTAAGCTTTGGTTTATCATCGCGGCAAAGAATGACAAATTATCGGTATAGCAGAAGTGGTCAGCCCGCCTGATGCTGATCCAACATTAAACAATCCTCAATTACGTAGTTGTAGGTATCAAGATGCTCAGAAGAGTCTCTGCATCCCTACAACTAATCCAAATCAAACACAATCGAGATTTCCAGTTGCAGCGCCTTTCTAGACTGTCTGTTGTCCCGGTATGAGAATTTTACTCGCAACAGCTGATTTCATTGACTGACACCACAAAATAATTGAGGAGATATTTTGCACTTATGTTGCTTCCCATAAAGTAGTAAAACTAAAGAGAAGGATTCTCCCTGCACACATTAGGATTTTTGCACAACATAATGCAGTTTTTAGATGCAATCAACGTATATTTTCCCCTGCTGGCTAGTACCACAGAAACCGCAGATAGTTCAATGGTGATCGGCGCAGTCCTACTGAGTTTAGTGGTAATTTATCTAGCCAGTAAAGTTGGTGGGGAATTATCCAACCGAGTAGGTTTACCGCCTGTCTTAGGAGAACTCTTAGGAGGTGTGGTTGTGGGCATCTCTGTGTTGCATCTGTTGGTGTTTCCAGAAGGTGGCACAGACAGTTCTAACTCTTTAATCATGACCTTTCTCCAAATGACTGCGGGTTTAACTCCTGAAGCTACTCCAGCAGTATTTGCAGCCCAATCAGAAGTCATTTCCGTCTTATCAGAACTGGGTGTGATCATTCTGCTATTTGAAATTGGTTTGGAATCCAACTTAAAAGACTTAATATCAGTTGGGACTCAAGCTGCCATAGTCGCAGTAGTCGGGGTAGTAGTACCTTTTACAGCTGGGACTCTGGGACTGATGACTTTGTTTGGTGTGAGTGCAGTACCTGCAATCTTTGCTGGGGCGGCTTTGACTGCTACCAGTATTGGTATTACTTCCAAGGTATTGTCAGAATTGGGAAAACTCAGTTCCAAAGAAGGGCAGATTATTCTTGGTGCTGCTGTCATGGACGATGTATTAGGTATTATCGTGCTAGCGGTAGTTGCCAGCCTCGCCAAAGATGGCGCAGTAGATGTAAGCAATGTTATCTACCTAATTATCAGCGCCAGTGGTTTTCTCATCGGTTCCGTCGTACTAGGTAACATTTTCAACAAAGCATTTGTGGCGATCGCCGATCAACTAAAAACACGTGGCGAACTAGTAATCCCAGCCCTCATTTTTGCCTTTGCGATGGCATACTTTGCCTCTGTAATTCAGTTAGAAGCAATTTTAGGAGCATTTGCGGCAGGTTTAGTCTTAGAAGAAACCGATAAACGCAAAGAATTACAAAAGCAAGTTGTACCTATTGCCGATATGCTAGTGCCAATTTTCTTTGTTACTGTTGGAGCAAAAACCGACTTGGGAGTTTTGAACCCAGCCATCCCCAGCAATCGAGAAGGTTTAATTATCGCAATTTTCCTGATCGCAGTGGCTATTATTGGTAAAGTGATTACAGGTTTTAGTGTCTTTGGTCAACCCGAAATTAACCGTTTAGCAATTGGAGTGGGGATGGTTCCTCGTGGTGAAGTAGGTTTGGTTTTTGCGGGTGTCGGTGCTGCCAGTGGTGTTCTTTCTAAATCGCTGGGAGCGGCAATTATCATGATGGTTATCACTACCACGTTTTTAGCTCCCCCACTATTACGGTTTGTATTTCCCGAATCAGACAATTTGGTAACAGACTCAGACAAGCTGATTTTAGAAAATGCTACTGGGACACCTTTGAACCTGGAAAACCCTCAATCGGTCTCTACCGTAAATGATAGTAATAACCACGACGATAACCCAGATTCTGGGGATAATTCATCAAAAACCTAACTAATTGGACGGACAAGAGACTGGGGTATAAAGTCTATGTTTTAGGAAGATATGTTCCTGATATCAAATACCCAATTTTCCACCCCCAGTCTCTGGAAACATAATCCCTAAGTCTCCGTCATTGGAGATTATCAATTGTACTTTTTGTCTCACTACTACTAGCATTTAAAATGTTATGTTTCGCCAATCTTAACCTGCTTGATAATGTTAATTTAGCTATTTGGCAACAATCAGCTATCAGTGACTGCAAATTTTATCACATCAATTAAAAGTAGTTGAAAATTTTTACTCAAAACATTGATTGTCAGCTATTACAAAACTCATACACAATCAAAAGGCCATGTCAAGTATCACGAACAATAATTGATTAATTATAGTTAATTATCGTGATAATCTGATTGCATCTAGAATACTTTGCAGGCATGAATATTATATCCTGATAGGATGGCAAAGTTAGAGGGAATACTAGTAATTTGAGCCATTAATTGTGTCTTTATAGCAGCAAAAAAGTCACGAAAGTATCAAACAGAAAGATTAGGTTGTAACAGTGTGACGATTAGCCCAAATGTTGAAATATTGATGGCTTCCATGAACGCGAATCAGGAGAAAGGATTGTGAAATTACACTGGTTACTACCCAGTACTGTAGGAACTATCGTCTTACTATCGTCGCCGGCTGTAGCAGCAAAACTGGAATCTTGGCGTTTTGATGCTAATCAAAATCGGCTAGAAATTGAGACGAATACCCCTGTTCAACCCCAAGCACAACTGATATTCAACCCGACGCGCCTGGTAATTGATTTACCCAGCACGTCATTAGGACAGCCACAGTCGACACAACGGGTAGGTGGTGCTGTTAATGTTGTCCGTGTGGGGCAGTTTGATCCTAAAACAACCCGCCTAGTTGTTGAACTCAGTCCTGGCTATACTCTAGACCCGCAACAGGTACAATTTGAAAACGTCAGTGCCAGTCGCTGGCAGGTTAAATTGCCAAGCCTAACACCAGAGCTTAGGGCTGAAAGTAACCCCAGACCACCTGAATCTCCTGCGAGAAATATCTACAATGTGGTTACCCTAGATTCTGATTCTGCTTCAAAACCAGAGTTCTCTAATCAAATTGCTAGCGCCACATCAGGAAAAACTCAAATTCAGAGGTTACAGGTCACAGGGGATGGGTTGTTTCTGAAGACTAATGGCGGTAATCCTCAAGTTAAAATTAATCGCAGCCGCGATCGCAATACCATTTTTATGGATATCGCCGACGCGAGTTTGTCTCCCAGTTTAACCCAGGGAAATAATCAAGTTAATAGACATGGTATTAGTCGGGTCGAATTCACAACCTTAAATACCCAACCACCTGCTGTCCGCATGACCTTGCGAGTAGACAAAAATAGCCCAGACTGGCAGGCAACTAATAGTAGCGCTGGTGGTTTGGTGGTATTACCCTCTCGTGTGGTCAGATTACCAGGCAATGTTACTGCTAACAACTCGCAGAATAATCAGCCCTTACCACCCACCCAAACCACTAATATAGCCGTAGCCAATAATTCCCCAGGAACAATCCAGGCTGTGGAATTGGCTAATAATGATACCCAATTACTGATTAGATCCGATAGCAAACTCAATGCTACTGGTGGCTGGGATAGATCCTCTGGTTTGTTCCGAATCACTATTCCCAATGCTAAGTTAGCCAGCAACGTTAGAGGCCCAAATTTTGGTCCCAATAGTCCTATTCTGCGGGTACGTTTGCAACCACAAAACAATTCTGTGGTGATCTTGGTGCAACCAGCTACGGGAGTGCAAATAGGAGAAATAAACCAAGTTAGCAACCAGCTTTTGGCTTTACAATTACAAGGCTCTCGTCAAACTAATATTTCACCGCCGGTTGCTTTACCACCTCTACCAGCACCAACCCAAGCACAATTACCAAGTCCCACTGCTCCCCCACAACCTGCACCACGTCCTGCACCACGTCCTGCACCCAAAACCAGCGCCATCGTGATGATTGACCCCGGACACGGTGGTAGAGACCCTGGGGCAATTGGTATTGGTGGACTGCGTGAAACGAATGTAGTTTTGCCCATTAGCAAAAAGGTAGCAGAGATTTTGCAACAAAATGGCGTGCAAGCAGTATTAACCCGTGATTCCGACTATTTTGTCAGCCTACAAGGACGGGTGGATTTGGCGGAACGAGCTAAGGCTGATGTATTTGTCAGTATCCATGCTAATGCCATCAGTATGAGTCGTCCGGATGTCAATGGTTTGGAAACATATTATTTCCAGAGTGGTCAGGGTTTAGCTCGCTCGATTCATAGCAACATTGTTAAAAATGTGACTGTCAAAGATAGGAATGTCCGGCAAGCGAGATTTTACGTCCTTAGAAAAAGCTCTATGCCCTCAGTTCTCGTAGAAGTAGGTTTTGTCACAGGGGCGCAGGATGCAGCTAAACTTAAAACCACAGCTTACCAAAATCAAATGGCAGATGCGATCGCTCGTGGTATTCTTCAGCATCTAAAACAAAGATAAGTCAAGAACTCAATAGTAATATCCCGTCTCGTTGAATTTAATTTTTTAGCTGTTAGCCCCACGCCCATAATTTTTCATTTGGCGTGGGATAGCATTAGCTTTAGTTTTAAGGAAGTTCTGATCTGTGAAAGCCGCAGGTCAGAATTTTATTTTTAAATTGCAAGTTTAGAGGTTACGAATTCCGAATTTTCTGCTACATTTTGTATTTTATATCCAAAAAGCTAAATCAATATTTACCTGTGTATTCATCATCCATCTTTGACGATAATTTTGCGGTTCAAGACCCTCAACGCGCCCCCATTGGCGTTTTTGATAGCGGGGTGGGTGGACTAACAGTACTCCGGCAACTTTATCGCCATTTACCCCATGAATCTATTATCTACTTTGGAGATACGGCAAGACTGCCTTATGGCATTCGTTCACAAGTTGAAATATTACAGTATGTGCGCGAAATCCTGAACTGGATGCAGCAGCAACGTGTAAAGATGGTAATCATGGCTTGTAATACTAGTTCCGCCCTGGCATTGGAAGTAGTCCGCCGGGAGTTTAATATACCGATTATCGGAGTAATTCTACCAGGGGCAAAAGCAGCAGTACAGCAAGGAAAACGTATCGGTGTCATTGCTACCCCAGCTACGGCTAAAAGCAATGCCTATCGTCATGCTATTCTAGAGATGGATGCCAGTGTCAATGTTTGGCAAGTCAGTTGTCCTGAGTTTGTCCCACTGATTGAACAAAATCGCATCAATGATCCTTATACCACTGAAGTCGCACGTTCATATCTAGAGCCATTAATTCAGCAAGAAATTGACACCTTAGTTTACGGCTGTACCCATTATCCCCATCTAGCACCAATATTGCGATCGCTTCTCCCCTCACAAGTGAAACTTGTTGATCCGGCCGTTCACGTTGTAGCAGCTTGTACTCAAGAGTTAAACCTACTTAGATTAAGAAATACACATCCCCCACTACCAACTCGCTTTGCTGTTAGCGGTTGTCCAGAAAAGTTTGCCCAATCTGGTCTCCAGTGGCTAGGACATACTCCGACAGTTGAGAATGTGGATTTCACTGATACCCCTGTTTCCCAATTTTAATCACCATGAATAAATTCTGTTAACCTTGTATGTAAAAGTTTTAGCCTATTGACTATTAACAACCTCACTCACATGAGCCGTTAATGAAACATCTGATTCCTGTTTTCCTCGGTTACTTGCAGGTAAATTTCTAGTATCAGAATTATTACCACTTCTCTTAGCCAGCGCTAACAATACATAGACTGTAAACAAATATCCAGAAGCTAAAATAAAAGTCAACATAGGCATCTTCCCGTAAATCATCGTTCTACCAGCACCCTTCTGAATGGAATATATAATTTTTTTGAATTAGAAAAAATTCAACCTATTAAGTACATCCTTAATGGTTGTGCCGTTTATACAAAGCTTTCCCGTAGAATCATGATCATCTACGGTTAACTAAATAATTATTCAAATGAAATTTTGCAGACCACAAACACCACAACAGTTAGATTGCTAAACAGCAATTCCCACTGCACTCCTCAGCAGTCTACTGAGTCTGCATTATTTATGGTTATACGTCTATGAGGATAGAGGTCTTAGCGTTCAACAGACGTTAAGAAATTGCAGCGAATAATCCTAAGGATATCGCAATAATCCACTTCCATAGGCTCAATTGCCGTGTGAAAAACCAAGAAATAATTTTCTTAATTCTTCATTGACAGCTACTACTTATTTTAGACACTCAATCTCAATAAGTAACATTACCTAAAGGCAGCTTACCTTGGAAAAATGAGCGCTGAAAAATTTAAAATTCCTATAAATTAGCGTAACACAATGATCCTGAGTTTTCAGACCAATTTGGGGTTTAAGTTGAAAATTTTTAGATAGATCAAAACCAAACTGCTAAGACTTAGCTATTCCTTGATTTCAACTTGTATTTCCCTTAAACATTGATGATATGTATTATATATTACTTATTTGCAGAAATTAATTTTCGACAAAAAACAGCAATATCCTAATAACGGAGTCTTTACAGAAAATACAAAGCTTAGTGTTTTATATAAAATATACAGAAATATAGTCAGTAAATTGTATTTCTTGACTTTAGACGAGATAAGCAACAAATATAAAAAAATATTTGCCTGATGTAAAGAATATTTTTTGGAAGATAAAACATAGCAATAGACGCTTAACATAAGGATTTCAGGCAAATTGTACCTCTAGTTAACCTCCAATTTGGATGAATAACATACAGCAAATAAGCAGGTATTTCTCAATCAAAACTTTGCGCTGGCACAGGGTTATCTTAAAATGGGTGTAGGATATGTAAACTTTCGTAACCTAAGCCAGAGTCCGCCCATCCATGACCTCAGCCACCTCCCTGTTTACCCCTGTGGAAGCAGACCTGCGAATACTAGCAGATAACCTCAAGCAGCTAGTTGGAAATCGCCACCCCATCCTATTTATGGCCGCCGAACATCTATTCGGAGCTGGGGGAAAGCGTATTAGACCAGCAATTGTTCTGCTGATATCGCGGGCCACAATGTCAGAAAAAGACATAACCCTGCGTCACCGCCGTCTAGCAGAAATAACAGAAATGATTCACACGGCAAGCTTAGTGCATGACGATGTGGTAGATGAAGCACAAATGCGACGTGGTGTGCCTACCGTTCATAGTCTGTTCGGTAATCGCATTGCTGTCCTAGCAGGAGATTTTCTCTTTGCCCAATCGTCCTGGTATTTAGCCAACCTGGACAATTTGGAGGTGGTGAAACTACTCTCAGAAGTGATTATGGATCTGGCTACCGGCGAAATCCAGCAAGGCATAAATTGTTTTGATAATGGTATCTCTATAGAGACTTATCTCAAAAAGAGCTATTACAAAACAGCCTCCTTAATTGCCAACAGTTCCAAAGCGGCTGGGTTACTGAGTAACGTTTCTCTAGAAACTGCCGAACATTTGTACAACTATGGCCGTCATCTAGGTCTAGCATTTCAGATTGTGGATGATATTTTAGATTTCACCAGCACAACTGATACTTTGGGTAAACCAGCTGGATCTGATCTCAAAAGTGGTAATCTCACTGCACCCGTTTTATTTGCTTTAGGGGAAAAACCAGACCTGGAAGCGCTAATTGAACGTAAATTTGACCAAGAAGGAGATTTAGAGCAAGCCTTAGAGATGATTCAAGACAGTCAAGGTATACAGCAAGCACGGGAATTAGCGGCTTACCATGCCAGGTTAGCAGTTGACCATCTTGAGGTTCTCGCCCCCTCCGAATCACGCGAGGCACTAATTAACATCGCTGACTACGTACTCAGTCGGCTTTATTAACAAATTTGAGATTTTTAAATTAAAAATTTTAGGTCTTGCAGTTGGAATCTTAGATGTATCTAATGAATCCCAACTGCAAAATTTATTTATGCAATATTTGGAGGAATCTGTTGACCCCTTTGCTGTTGTTTTATCTGTTTTTGCAGGAGATTTTGCAATTCTGAGCGTTTGATTTCAACAGTATGAGTGGTCTGACCCGGCGTTTCTAAAAAAACTATACTATCTACGGGTTCTAATGCCACCATTTGGAACAAAATATGGGTAACAGGAACAATTTTAGTGACGATTTGAGGGTCAAGCCCAGCAGGTGAAATTAGGGAAACATCCTGTATGGTAGGAAAAGCGTAGATGACGCGCTTTTCTAATCCTGGATTTACCCGATTGCTCAATGTAGTTAAAACCCATCTCTCTTCTGCATTCTGAAGAATATAGTAATGGGAATGGCTTAACTTTTTAGTGATCGAGATCAATACAGGGCTAATTGCTGAAACAAGATGTGGTGTTATGCCATCGCGGGGTGCATTATTAATCAGCAATTGAATTTGTTTTTTTACATCCATAATGACTTGTAAACGGCTCCTGGGTAATGGCAAAAGCATCTATCAAATTGTGAACTATCCAATCCATCGGAGGCACATCCTAACTACTGGACTAGCCCACTTTTAGTTAATCAGTAAATCTCAACCACTAGCCAGCACCCACAGTCGTCACAGGTTTTACTTAAGTATTTTAGGGTCTTTTGAAAACCGAGACTATGAATTCAGCCGCAACTGCAACAATTCCAACCAAAACAGTTCCCACCCCAACCGTTCAGGAAGACAATTCTATCAACGTTGAGGGGACATTCCAACTCCTATACCAGGAACTTCAGGAATCAACCAAGGCTTCCCAGCAGAATTGCCATGATGTAGCCAGCAGAATTACCACGGAAGTATACCGGATTTGCCAAGAGAGTAAACGTATCCAGGCTTCTGGGGATGTGCAAGGCTCGGCTATTTCCCTGGCTAGACATCGACTGCAACAGTGTCTCAGGTACTATCAGTTGGGTTCCAGTCGAGGTAGGGTAGAGTTACACAGTACTCTGAGTGCAATTATATATCGCTACATTAATCCTCCTCAAAGGCAGTTGAGCTATCAAGGGCGGCTGACCATTATTGAAGATTTTCTTCAAGGTTTTTATCTAGAAGCTTTAAATGCTTTCCGTCGGGAAAATCAATTGGGTGCGACTTATCGTCCCCAAAGTCTGCTGGAGTTGGCAGAGTACATGGCATTTACTGAACGCTATGGTAAACGACGAATTCCGTTACCAGGAAGACAGCAGCAGCTAATTATCCTCCGGGCCCAAACTTTTTCGCAACAGCAACCCCAGGAAACCAGTGTAGATATAGAACAAGCCGCAGAAGGTAGTTCTAATGATAATGACGGTTCTTGGGAAGAACCAGCAGTACAGCAGTTGCGTTCAGCAATGGCTATGCAACCTGAACCGGAACCAGAAGAAGATACTCTGCGTTCGGTTGTGATTACAGAATTAATGGATTATCTCGAACAACGGCAACAATCTGATTGTGCTGATTACTTCTCTCTGCGTCTCCAGGATTTATCAACTCAGGAAATTGAGTCAATTTTGGGTTTAACTCCGCGTCAGCGCGACTACTTACAGCAACGCTTTAAATATCATCTGATTCGGTTTGCCTTGTTACATCGTTGGGAATTAGTTCACGAGTGGTTGGAAGCCTCACTGCATACTAATTTGGGTTTAACTCCCCAGCAATGGCAAGATTATACAACGCAATTGGATGATAAGCAGCGCTCGTTACTGGAATTGAAACAACAAGGAGAACCAGATGAAACAATTGCGAAAACTTTAGGTTTGTCTACAGCGCAACTCCAAAAACGGTGGTTTAAAATGCTGGAACAAGCATGGGAAATTCGTAACTCTCTAGTATCCGGATCAAGTGCATCTACTCATGAATAGTGACTCAGAATCCTTACAAACTGATTTACTGGATTGGTTGTTGGCATATAAAACTAACATTCATAAGCCTAAATTGTTAGATTGTAAGGAACTTGAAGGGGTATACGAACCTCTCAAGGAGGTAGCCACCTTTACAGGCGGTGAGCCATAATTGGGAGGAATCCCCCCCAACCTTTTAATTGGGAGAAATTCCTACTGTGCAAGAACGTTTCGAAGCCGTCCTTAAGCGTCGGTTACAAGTTGAAGTCGAAAAGCAGCCTCCTTTATTTCCTTGGGAGTCTCAATTGGTAGAGTACTCAGATGTTGTGGAAGAGCGATCGCCTGCATTAAGTCCTCACTGGGGATGGATAGCACAGCAATCAAAGCTGAATCTTCCTATTCCATTACCAGAGAAAGTTTTCCAAGAATTACTAGCAAAATGTCAAGGTTTGATTACATCTTCGCTACCTCTAGGGGCAAAACTAGTTCAGGTAGTTGAGGACTTTTTCCCAAATGAGTCTCAAACCATCAATGATTTAGCTGGATTGGTTCTGAGAAGTACTTATCGTTCTGTGGATACTCTGGATACTATGCCTGAGATTCATGAAGACTACTCAGATTTGCAACCACGTCAACAGATGGCATTGTCGTTATTAGCAGCTAAAGAACTGCTGGATAATTTGACTTTGCCAGTATCATCAGCTCATCCTGTTCTAGAAAGACAATGGCTGACTAGCGCCGGAACTCTGACTTTGAGGGTAGAATACCAATCTCAAGATGGGCTGACACAGTTGAGTGTTGATTGTAAGTTACCAGCTCGAGGAATTTTGAAATTGGAAGGACATGGCAATCAAGCAGTAGCACATTCTGACACTCCGGGAAATTTGAGTGTAGAATTATACTGTAATCAACCACTTCCGATTTATACTCTGGAAGTTGATTTTCCGGAACTAGACCAACAGCCTTTACTGTTTGTCATTAGTCCCAAGATTTAGTGGCAATAACCACTTTTAGTTGTTGAGGTTGATTAACACTGATATATCAGATGGTTATCGTGGTTTCAATCTTATCCTTTAGTAACAATCGATCATTAGGGTTTCTACTTTATTAACAAGTGGTTATGAGTTGTGATCTGAAAACCGCAATGAAAATCACACCTGTCTCAAATAATAAAACTGACATAGCTTGCTTCCAGGAAGTTCTTTTTTCTGGGAATAAATTGGTGGGAAAATTTACTCAGGCGCAAGCAAGGTAGTCATACCAATTTGTCATTCATAATTTGTAATTAAAAAAGTCAGACTCAATCTGGATTCCCGCGTGATTGTATCTGTCATATTTTTTTTTCAAATTGGTATCAGTTGGTATCCCTAATATTGTGTCTACAGCATCTACAATACCCCTTGGTTTATATTCTTAATGTTTAAGTTATCTAGGATCAATCAGGTTTCGCTTCTACCTATAGGTCGTTACTGGCGGCAAAATGTCCGGGGATCAGCGTCAACGGATGTTGAAAATTCTATTTCCTTAAGGGTTCTGATATTAGCGTTAGTAATTGTCGGAGTGCTTGCCACGGACATAGCGAGCGGGACTCAATTCAGTTTGTGGGCAGTGCCTCTAAGTATATTAGGTGCGACTTGGAGTTACTACAATCGCCGCAGTAACAATATTCCGGTTAAATTCTGCATTGCCATCGGAATGCTAATTGCATTAGGTGGTTTTTTTGGGCAGTTGGTGGGAGAATTGAATGATACGCGACTAGCTTTGGCAGAGTTATTAATTCAACTACAAATACTCCACAGCTTTGATACGCCTCGCCGCAAAAGCTTGGGTTATTCCATAGTTATAGGTTTGATTTTATTAGGTGTGGCAGCAACACTCAGTCAAACTCTGGAATTTGCCCCGATGTTGCTACTATTTTTAGCGATCGCTTTGCCGACTTTAGTATTAAACTATCGCTCTCAACTCGGTATTCAGGCATCAAAAGTAAATAATAAAAAGTTCCCTCTGCAAAATTCTCCAATCCTCAATTTAAAATTCTTAAGTTTCAATTTTTTGATTATTGTCGGGCTGGGTCTGGCAATTTTTGCTGTTTTACCCAGATTCCCTGGCTATCAACTCCGCAGTTTTCCTGTCAGCGCCCCCATCAGTGTCGAGGATGATTTTACAGGTCGGACAATTACTAATCCTGGTTATGTCCGTGAAGGTAATAACAGTAATCAAGGTGCTGGTACTGGGAATGGACAAGGCGAAAACGGTGAGGTAGATAATGACTTTTATTACGGCTTTAATAGCCAGATGAATCAAAATTTGCGGGGAGAGATGACACCCAAGGTTGTGATGCGGGTGCGATCGCAAATTGAAGGATTTTGGCGCGTGTTGGCATTTGACCACTACACAGGACAAGGATGGGAGATTTCCCGTAATGACGACGTTACTACCCACAGGCGTGCGCCTTGGTCTTATCAAATTCGTTTGCCTTTGCCAATATTTATTGGTCGCAGTCGAGAAATAGTACAAACTTACACAGTGGTGTCGGATTTGCCTAACTTGATTCCGGCGATGGCTCATGCGAAAGATGTCTATTATCCTGCACCGATTATTGCAGTTGATCCAGAAAATGGACTGCGATCGCCTGTAGGATTATCAGAAGGACTCACCTACACTGTCGTTTCTCAAGTACCATACCGCGATCGCACTTTATTAGGTCAGGCTTCCACTAAGTATCCCCCAGATATTAAGAATCATTACTTACAAATTCCTTCCGAAATTCAGGAAAAAGTTCGCCAACGGACGGAAGAAATCATCAATAATTACAACCAAGAACGCATCGAAAATTCAGCCAAAACCATTGATTCACCTTATGAAATAACTCTTTACCTAGCCCAGTACCTTAAACAAAACTACTCTGTTCCGGAAAATCCTTTAGGATTGCCCTTTTTGAGCGAAGAAGAAGACATGGTAGAAGCCTTTTTGTTCAAAAACAACGGCGGCTATCCCGACCACTTTTCCACAGTTCTCACGCTGATGCTGCGTTCCATTGGCATCCCCTCCAGGTTAGTGGCTGGTTTTAGTGCGGGACAGTTTAATCCATTTACCGGGATGTACGTTGTCCGTAATACAGATGCTTACGCGATGACAGAAGTTTACTTCCCCAGATATGGCTGGTTTGCTTTTGACCCCATCCCCAATCATCCGTTAATTCCTCCTTCTGTTGAGGACATTGAGACATTTAGTGTGCTGCGACAGTTTTGGCAATGGGTAGCTGGCTGGTTACCAAGCCCTGTCACAGGATTTTTAAACACTCTATTTGGAACCATATTTCGCTGGTTAGCTAGATCATTAGTGCGGTTTTTGGCTTTATTTTCCCAAGGGTGGCTCGGCATTTTAACCGGCTTAATCTTAGCTACAACTACAGCATTTTTAGCTTGGCTAGGTTGGGGACAATGGCGACAATGGTTGAAACGTCGCTGGTTAAAAAAATTGCCCCCTATGGAAAGTCTCTATCAGCAAATGCTGCAATGGTTAGATGAAAAAGGTTTGGGTAAGCATCCAGCACAGACACCCTTGGAGTATGCCAATGTATCACACCAGCATCACGCCCCAGCAACGGCTGAGATCATAGATGAAATTTGCCAATCTTATGTCGGCTGGCGTTACGGTGGTCATACTCCTAACTTGAATCGATTGCAAGAAAAATGGCAAGAACTGAAAAAGACAAATAAATATTGAGTTTGCTTTCTGTCTTTGTGGGAAAAATAATTAGCTAACCACAAAGACACTAACTAAATCAACCCCTGTTTTTTAAGATTAGATAAGGCATTTTCGGCAGATCGTGTTTTGGACTCTTGTTTACCACCAGCTGTTCCAGAACCGTAAACCTGATCACCCACAAACACCTGAGCAAAATATTCTGGAGCATGATCCTGTCCACCAATGCGTTCGGCTATATACTTAGGCATTAATCCATGATTTGCCAGTGACCACTTTTGGAATTGATTTTTGGAATCTACATTGGAACGGATTTCCATAATTGCGGGTGGGACAGAATCAAATAAATCTTCAATAATTGGGCGAATTTTTTCAATGTTGCGATCGCAATCTAAATAATAAGCACCCACAATCGATTCAAATGTACTACTTAATAAATTAGGACTTTCAGATCCTCCATCTTGTCTTGCACCTCTGCCTAAACGCATTCCAAAACCAACTTCAACCGCAAATTTTGCTAGTTGTTTTTCATCCACTAGTGCTGATCTGCGGCGAGTCATTTCACCTTCTGTTATGTCTGGATAGCGAGTATAGAGATACTCACCACTAACAAAAGTAAGTAAAGCATCGCCTAAAAATTCTAAGCGCTCATTATGCTTTTCACCAGGATTTTCATTGACATAGGAACGGTGAGTCAATGCCTGTAGTAACGTAAGCGTTCAGGGGGTATAAAGAAGAAGAAAACAACCCCCGAAGTCAAGCAATCAAATTATGCAGCTTTCGACAAGTCAGAATCATCAGAACAAGCAGTAGCTTCTGGAAGCAGAGAAGGAGTGGC
>NZ_JAYGHG010000045.1:0-32044 GCF_034931085.1 Nodularia harveyana UHCC-0300
TAAGAGGATGTTTGAAAAGTTTTTAATGTATAAATTGACCCCTCTCCAAACCTCTCCCCTGCAAGGAGAGAGGCTTTGAAAACCCCATTCCCTTGTAGGGAAGGGGGGTAGGGGGGTTAGGTTTTTGAAGATTATGGGTTTCATATAATACTTTTCAAACAGCCTCTAATTTATCAATTATCCAGATAGGATTAATCGCAACTCTTAAACAAGATAATATTCTAGCTGGTCTCATAATATAAACCTTTTCCATATACCATAAACTTATTTATCACCTCAAATTACTATATTTTTTATTTTCTTAACCCTGTCTTATTGCTCTCTTAATGTATCTAATATAGTTTTTCGTTAGTGTTCTAGTTTTTACTTTCTCATCCCCATCAGACTTAATCCCTCACTAGAAACTACCAAATCACCTCTAGCCAAAAATATAAAATGACATATCCAATTCAATTACAAAACATTGGCACTGTTAGCTTAAATGGTGCAGAAATTGCTGATTTTGATCCAAAAACTCAACGCTTATTTGTCACTGGAGAATTTGAAGATCAACCTATTTTACAAATCGTTGATGCTTCTGATCCTAATAACCCCACTATAGTTAATCAAATTAACCTTTCTGATTTCGGTTCAGGAATTCAAAGTGTAGCTGTTAGACCAGGAACAGGAGTAGAAAATAGTATTGTTGCTGTTGCTATTTCTGCTAATAATATTACTGATCCTGGCAAAGTTGTTTTCTTTGATGCTGCTACTCTCACACAACTTGCAGAAGTGACTGTGGGTGCTTTACCTGATATGATTACCTTCACTCCCGATGGTAGCAAATTACTAGTGGCCAATGAAGGAGAACCAAACGAAGACTATACCATTGATCCTGAAGGTTCAGTTAGTATTATTGATGTTTCTGGCAATATTACTAGTTTAAATAGTAGCAATGTTACTACTGCTGACTTTACTGCATTTAATAGTCAAGAAGCAACCTTAAAAGCAGATGGAGTAAGAATTTTTGGACCCAATGCTACTGTTGCTCAAGATTTAGAACCAGAATATATTGCAGTTTCTCCTGATAATCAAACTGCTTTTATCACACTCCAAGAAAATAACGCTGTTGCAGTTCTAGATATTGCTAACGGAACTATTACTGACGTTTTACCTTTAGGTTTTAAAGACCATAGTTTAGCAGGAAATGGTTTAGATGCTAGTGATAGAGATGATGCTATCAATATCCAAAATTACCCTATTTTCGGGATGTACCAACCCGATGGGATAGAGTCTTTCCAAGTTGGTGGTAATACTTATTATATCACTGCCAATGAGGGAGACGCTCGCATCCGTCCCACCGATGATGACATTTTACCTGCTCCTAATAATAGTGAAGGTGATATTTTCAATGAGGAATCAAGAATTAAGGATCTCATTTTAGATCCTGATGCTTTTCCTAATGCTGCGGAATTACAAGCTGATGAAAATATAGGTCGTCTCAATGTCACCAATACTCTGGGAGATACTGATGGAGATGGAGATTTTGATCAGCTTTATGCTTATGGCGCTCGTTCTTTCTCCATTTGGGGTAGTCAAGGTAATTTAGTTTATGATAGCGGTGATCAAATTTCCCGAATTGTCGCTGCACAAACACCTGATTTATTTAATGCAAATGACGGTTCTGCTGATGAATTTGATACTCGTTCTGATAATAAAGGTGCAGAACCAGAAAGTGTAGAAGTGGGTGTTATTGATGGTACACCTTATGGATTTATCGGCTTAGAACGTGCTGGTGGTGGAGTATTAGTTTATAATCTCAGTAACCCTGAAGCACCTGAATTTGTTCAGTATATTAGAACTGAAACTGATGTTGCTCCTGAAGGTTTAAAATTCATTGCTGCTGAAGATAGTCCTAATGGTAAACCTTTATTAGCAGTGGCTAATGAAGTAAGTGAAACTGTAAGTTTTTATGAAATCAATCCTCAAGCAAAATTAACCACTTATGAATTTGATAATTTACCATCATTAGGAATTAGTGCTACTGGTCAAGAATTTTTCTTGGGTGGTTTTTCTGGATTGTATTTTACCGGAGTAGCTGAAAACGGTAATCTCACTTTTGTTACTCATCCAGATCGTGGTCCAAATGGTGATAATTCAGCCGCAGGTAGACCATTTCCTTTACCTGATTTCCAACCAGAAATAGTGCGTTTTGAACTCAATCAAACTAGCGGTGAAATTAGCATCACTGATAGAATAGAATTATTCCGTGCAGATGGAACAACACCATTAACTGGACTTCCTAATTTACAACCAGGAGAACCAGGAACAGCTTACACCGATGAATTTGGAATTGACTCTTTAGGAAATCCAGTAGCTAATGATCCTTTAGGTGCAGATTTAGAGGGAATTGTAGTCGCACCAAATGGTGATTTTTGGATGGTGGACGAATACCGTCCCGCAATTTATCACTTCAACGATAATGGTGTTTTAATTGACCGCTTTATTCCCATTGGAACTGCTACAGCAGATGGTCAAACATCGGGAACTTTTGGAACTGAAGTATTACCAGAAGTTTATGCTCAACGTCGTGGTAATCGCGGTTTTGAAGCTGTAGCTTTAGAAGGTAATAAGCTGTATGCTTTTATCCAAACTGCCATTGATAATCCTGATTTTTCAGGAGATACAACTTCTAGAAATTCTCGCAATTTAAGAGTTGTGGAATTAGATATTGTTTCTGGACAAGTAACTGGTGAATATCTCTATTTGTTAGATGATATTACAGGTGGTGGAAGTGCTAAAACCGATAAAATTGGTGATGCTGTTTCTTTAGGTAATGGTAAATTTGCTGTTATCGAAAGAGATGATAGAAGTGATATTACTTCTAATAAGCTTATCTATCAAATTGATTTAGCGACAGCTACTAATATCAACAATGCTAACAACTTCACTTTACCAGCAGATAAAACCATTGAACAATTAAGTGAAGCAGAATTAGCTACTGCTGGGATTAATCCAGTTAGTAAAAGTTTAATTGTCAATGCGGCTGAATTGGGTTATACAGGTGTTGAAAAATTAGAGGGTTTAGCTTTAGTTGCACCTAATAAATTAGCAATACTCAATGATAACGACTTCAACATTATTGGTAGTGATAATAATGCTGATGGTTCTGTTACTATTAACTTCTCGGAAACACAAATTCCTGAGAAATTGGGCATCATTGACTTACCTTATGATATTGCATCAGTTGTTGATGAAGAATTACCAGAATTAGTTTTTGGTAGTCCTGCTGCTGATACTTTAATTGCAGGTTTATCAGTTAACGGAGTTGTTCAGTTAGATGGTGTTCAAGACATTGTATTTACTGGTGCTGGAAACGATGAAGTAGATATTCCTTTTGGTGGTAGTCGCACTGGTGATAACCGCATTTATACTGGTAGCGGTAGTGACACTATTTATGTGAGTAATGGCGATAGCGAAGCGCTGCTGCAAGCAGATCGCTCATTTGGTGGTAGTGGTAATGATGTACTAGATGCTACAGATGCTACAGGCTACCGTCTCTCTGGTGGTACTGGTAATGATATTTTCTACCTGGGTGCAAATGGTCGCGCTTTAGGTGGTGATGGTGATGATAAATTCTTCGTTCAAGAAGGTGGTGGAAACCTCCTCTCTGGTGGTGCTGGTGCTGACCAGTTCTGGATTCTTACTGGTGATATCCCTATGACTCCTAACACCATTGTTGACTTTCAAATGGGTACTGATGTCTTAGGTATTGCTAGTCAAGGTGCAGGATTTGGCTTTGATAATCTGACCTTAACTGGTGACAGCATTATGATTGGTGCAACCACTGTTGCTATGTTGAATGGTGTGGATACCACTGGTTTAACTGCTGACAACTTTGCTTTTATTTAAAAGACACAGCAGTAATTTTTGACTTTCCAAACGTTGATTATTCCTGACTTCTTCTAGAGGTTGGGAATATTTTTTGACATTAAACTATTTTCAACTTTTCCCTGATATTTTCATGTGATTATTTGCCACTTATCAACACAAGTACACAAAGGTAAGAAGTTTGAGAGCATTTTTATATCAAAGGCGCGTATTTTTTAGACATGATGGTAGATTAAGAGTTCTTGATAATATTTTTCTGGTGTACTAGGTAAATAGGTCATCATTTGAAAGGTTTGATCTTGCAATTTGAAACTTTGGCTGATGTTGATGCGGCTGAGAAAATCGATATCGTGGGAAATGACGCACAGCGCACCCTGGTATTCATTGATTCCGTCTATCATTTGTGTAACGGTTGCAATATCTAGGTTATTTGTTGGCTCATCCAGAATTAATAAATCAATTTCTGAGATACTGATCATGGAAATTTCTAGTCTGGCTAATTCACCACCACTCAACACAGAGGCGCTTTTGTGAACGTCATCATATTTAAACAGAAAATGTCCTAGCTGTTGACGTAGCTGCTGATAGTTGAGACGAGGATTGGCGGTTTGCATATTTTCTAGAATCGTCTGTTGGCGATTGACTAATTCATAACTTTGGTCAAGATATACAGCTTTCATTTCTGGTGCTACCATCACCTCACCAAATGTTAAAGTTATGCTTTGGTTTTTCCTTCCCAAAATTGCTTTGACTAGAGTTGATTTACCTGAACCATTCGCACCAACAATAGTCAGGCGATCGCCAGATGAAATATGTAGCTGAATATTTTGCAGTAATAGGCGTTCTGAAACCCAGAGATTTGCACCCTGAATGTCAATTAAATTTCGGCGTTTTTGACTAGTTTCTGTTAACTGAATGCTTGTTACCTTAGTTGTTTTCACCTTCGTATCAGCAAATTTTTGATTAGCTTTGGCTACAGCTGCATCATGTTTCTTTTTCGCAGTTCCGGTGGATTTCTCAGCTTGGCTTTTGATCACTCCGGCGGCGATTTTATCCACACTACCTTTGAGAAACTTGGTGCGACCGTTGTGGTTTGATTGGGTGGCGCGTTGCTGTTCTTGCATAGCCGTAGTTTGGACGCGCTTGAGTTCCTTTTTGGCGACTATGTGCGATCGCATTGCTGCTGCTAATTCAATTTCTTTTTGCTGGCGATATTCAGAAAAATTGCCTCCATAGACTTTCACACCCCCTGGTGTTAGTTCCCAAGTTACTTCTGTTACTTGGTCTAAGAAAAAAGGCTGGTGAGAAACAATTATATAGGAACCAGAAAAGTTTACCAGAAACTGCTTCAAGCTTTCTAATGCTGGTAAATCCAGATGATTTGTTGGCTCATCTAATAATAATAAATCTGGTTTTTGGGATAAACCAATTGCTAAAAATAGTTTAGTTAATTCCCCACCGCTTAAATTAGCAATTGGTAAATATAAATCCAAGTCTGTCTGAAATTGTGCCTGTAAAATTCCTGTAATTTCCCACCATTCATCAGAAATTGACATCAAGAGATTCAATACTGTATCTGCTGTAATTTCTGGTCTGATAGTGCTGATTTGGGGTAAATAGTAGACAACACCATTACGGGATACACAGCCATTGCTAGGAATTTTCTGCCCTGCAAGTATCTTTAATAGACTTGATTTCCCGATACCATTCTGACCAATTAAAGCAATGCGATCGCCCGCCTCAATAGTCACCTGAACTTCTTGAAATAAAGTTTTTTCTAGGCTGAGTTCATAGGCTAAATTCTCAGCTAATAATATTAGTTTTTTCGACATTATTTGCAAACCTCCACTCCCAAACTTCTACCCGTTGATTAACAAATACGGATAGATAAAACACACAAAAAATTATGTTTAACAGTTGTTTGGGACTACTTCATTGCAGTTATTTCGTTGGAGGTTTGATTATAAAATACAGTCTAGCATAAAAGAATTTCAGAAAACGCTTGTTGCATAGCATAAAAATGCTAAAATCCACCTATAACTATTTAATGCCATACTTATTCTATGACCATTGCTCAAGAATTAGCTCCCCAAGCAGGCATTGACCAAGATGTTATCTTTCCCCCTGGTGATTTATATAGTGACGAACCTCCCTTGGAAACAGAACTACATCTACGCCAAATTATCCTACTTTTACAATGTTTAGAATGGCTGTGGCGAGATAGAAATAATTTTTATGCGGCGGGAAACCTCACCATTTACTACAGCCCCCACCAACGCAAATCACAAGACTTTAGAGGGCCCGATTTCTTCGTGGTTTTAGACACAGAACGTAAAACCCGTAAAAGTTGGGTAGTTTGGGAAGAAGACGGCAAATATCCCCATGTCATTGTAGAAATACTTTCTGAATCTACCGCCAAAACAGATAAAGAATTAAAAAAACAAATTTATCAAGATACTTTCCGTACACCAGATTATTTTTGGTTTGACCCTTACACATTAGAGTTTGCAGGGTTTCACTTAGTCGATGGAGAATATCAAGCTTTAGAACCTAATGACAAAGGATATTTGTGGAGTCATCAACTAGGTTTATATCTGGGAGTTCATGAAGGACTGGTAAGATTTTTTAGAACCGATGGGGAATTAGTCCCAACACCGGAAGAAACAGCAGAACAAGCAGAACAAAAAGCCGAACGTTTAGCAGCAAAACTGCGAGAGTTAAATATTGACCCTGATACAATTTAATTCGTAATTCGTAATTCGTAATTTAATATCTGACAAACACTAAAGCTTTAAAAAAGTCTTAGAGCAAACTATATATCTTTGCGGACTCCAACGATATGTCTGGAAGGTTACAAAGCATATCATCCCACGTATTTTGTGCTTGCAACGCTTCTACGACAATGTGAAGCGGTTCGGCAAGAATCTCTGGGAAATCTGACTCTTCAGGTAACTGAATTTTGTACGCTAATTGCTCTTGAGGTGGAGTGAACTGAGCATTAACTCCTGCTTTATTGCCTCTTGCATCAACCCGATACCACCCAACGTCAGGCAAATAGATGGCATTAAAACCGTGCAAACTGTACGGCGCACCTTTGTCATCAATACTCAACCGTTGATAGCAAAATCCTACTGGAATCTGGTTGGCTCGTAATAATGCTGCTAGTAAATGACTTTTAGCAAAGCAGTAACCCGTTTTATGTTGAAGAACATCTGAGGCTCGGCACGTTACAGGATTCATTTGGTAATCAAAACTGTGAAAAATCTCGTCTCGCACCCACTCAAAACAAGCTTGTGCGATCGCTATTGGTTTGTCAAATCCCAATCTGATCTGTTTGGCGCGTTCCATAATTTTTGGATGCTGCCAGTCAATGACTTCACTAACTTTCAAATACTCTTTCATTGCTGCGGTTATTTTTTGTCTTGTGATAGTGAAGGCTAAACTATTAGTCAAAATTTATCCCTTCATAAATGTCATTGAGAGAGATTTGAAAATCTATTGTTTGTAGTGATAACACTGCATCCTGGGTTTCGTACTCTGTTAATACCCATTGACCATCATTATTTTTATGAAACTGCTCTACAAAATATTCATATTGGTCAATCATAATATATTCTTGAAATGTGGGAAGAGAACGATAATATCTAAATTTACTGGTTTTATCGTAAGTTTCCGTAGATTTAGATAATACTTCGGCAATTATTAAAGGGTTGGTTACAGTTGTAGTCCCAGTTCCTTCATATATCGGTTCTCCTGGAATAATCATCACATCAGGATATGTATAGATGTGATAACGGGGTATCCACAATTTGACATCACCCATGTAAATTTTGTAATTTTTACCCCGCATTCTGAATTTGAAATTGGTGCAAAAGTTCAAAGAGATTTCGTTGTGATTGGTAGTTCCACCAGCTATAGTGACAATTTCTCCATCTATATATTCATTTTTATATTCTGCTGTCTCTTCTAGTTGTAAATATTCTTCTGGGCTGTAATAGCGTTTTGGTGTTGAGATTTGCATAAAACTGACCTCTGTGCAAGAAAATTTATTGGGTGTAATGCTTAATTAAAAACTCTTCCGCCTCTTTTCTATTGTTAATCACTCCATCTAAAGTAGCCGCAAGTAAATCATCTAACATTTGGCGAAATTTCGGACTTGGTTTGTAGCCTAATTTCTTTAAATCATTACCATTGAGTATGGGCTGCACATTTGCTAAAACTGTTAAATAATGCCATATCTGCCGTCTGAGAATTTGCGGACTAGGTAAAGCAATTAAAATCAGCATGGGTAAATCATATTGTCGTAGTAACTGCACTATTTGACTGGGACGCTGACAAGTTGGTAATAATTTCCTCACCTCAGTTTCGGCTGTAGCCAAGTTTTGCAAGCGTTTGATACTATCCTCTGCTAAATGCAGATTTTTGGCGACTTTTCCCCGATATTGGGGTTCTAAGTGGGCAATTAATGCTTCTAAGCGCATTTCCCAGTGAATTAGAGTTTCTTGGGGGTCAAATTTTCTTAAACAGCGTTCTAATAATCGCAATTGCTGCAACAATGATTTATCTAACTGCAAAGTCGGATGAATACACTGTAAAGCGCCTAATTTATTCAGTAATTGTAAAGCTGATTGCCAATAGGGAGTTTGGAGAATGTATTTTAATTCAGCTTTGAGTCGAGTTTGTAAGGCTGGGGTTTTGGTATTTGTCTCGGCGGTGCGATCGTAAACGCCACTGTTAATGGCATAGTGAATAAACTCTTGGGTTTGCGATTCCAACTCAAAGCCAAAGCGCACAGCAAAACGCACACCCCGATAAATACGGGTAGGATCTTCAATAAAGCTGTTGGGGTGTAACACTCGAATTTGCTTGGCTTGTAAATCTAGTAAACCGCCGAAGAAATCGAGTAATTCCCCAGGACGGGGAGAAGTAAGACGCAAAGCCAGGGCGTTAATGCTAAAGTCACGACGATACAAGTCTTGACGAATGGAACTAGCTTCCACTTCCGGGTTCGCAGCTGGGTAAGGATAAAATTCTGTTCTCGCAGTCGCAATATCCATCCATAAAGAGTCTAATTCTGGGTCTTTGTGCCATAGTAAAGCCGCAGTTTGAAAAGCCCCATGAATTTCTAACCGCGCCCCGGAATAAATTTCCTGGAGTGCTTTTGCGAGTTCTACACCAGCGCCCACATCGGCTGCTTGGTGAAAACCATCAACTACAAGGTCAATATCTGTAATCATTAATGTTTGTGCAGCTGATTCGGCTAATAGCAAATCTCGCACCGCACCACCGACTAAGTAAAGATGCCAACCGCGTTTTTCGGCTGCTTGGGATGCTACTGTGAGTAATTGCCATAGTTGCGGCGCAAGGCGATTTTGCAACTCAGTATTAAAATTTATTTTGAATTGGGAATTGGGGCTGGGGAATTTGTCTTCTGGGTCGGCTTGATGTAATTCCCGCAGTACATCGGTGCGGGTGACAATTCCCACTAATTGTCCGTTTTCTAATACTGGTAAGCGTCCAATATCATAAGTTACCATCAGGGTTTCAATTTGCGGCAAGATGGTATCTGCTGTAATGGTTTTGACTTTGGTGGTCATATAGCCTTTCACTGGCGCATGGCTAAATCCGTGGTGTAGGGCGATATCTATATCTCGGCGGGAAATAATTCCTACTAGTTTTCCTTGGCTATCGAGTACAGATAAACCAGAGTGTCCATAGCGTAATAATATGCTCTGTGCCTGGGAAATTGTGGTTTCGGGGCGAATGGTGCGGACTGGGGAGGACATCAAGTCTCTGGCTGTGGGAGGATGGGGAACTGCGGCTTTGATGCCGTCTATGAGTTGTTGTAATGTTTGCTGTGTATCGACTTGGCGTAAACTCAAGGATGCGGCTTGGGAATGTCCACCACCGCCGCAGGGTTGAAATAAGAGGTTAAGATTTACACCGGGAATTTGGGTTCTACCAATGATTGTTAAACGCCAGTCATCTTGTTTGTGAGGATATTCGTTTGCCAGCAGTAGGGCATCTATTTCGGTCAATTCCACTAGCTGCGAAGCTAAACTTGATAATCCTGGGACAAATTCCTCTGTTTTCAGTGTTACCCAGGCAATGGTATATCCATGTAGAGAAAAATATTCTAAGTTTTCCAGGGCTTGAGTTAGTAGCTGCTGTAATTGGGGCGATAAACCAGGATCAAGATAAGTGGAAATTACTTTGGAACTGACTCCTTGTTGCATTAACCAAGCTAAGGCGATCGCATCTCTGGGTGTGGCACTGTCAAAGGTTAACGAGCCTGTATCGACATGAATAGCTAAAGCCATGACTGTGGCTTGGGATAAAGTTAGCGGAATTTGCTGTTGTTGCAGTTGTTCCACCATTAAAGTTGTACAGGCTCCCACTGCTTCAATATGGGATGCTGTGGCGGGAATATTTAGCTGTTGACTTAAGTGGTGGTCATAAACTATTATTTCTTTTACATTGGTTAACTCTAACCATTCAGCAGCTTTTCCCAGGCGATCGCGCTGTTGTGTATCCACAACTCTGATCGAACGAATATTCTCAGGATTAACTGCACGTCTCTCAATGAAGGGATATTCATCCCGGTACAGTGCTAAAAAATCTCTTACAGGTGGATGTGCGCCACCACTTAATACAATTTTGCTGCCCGGTAATAGGCAGGTTAGCCCCACGGCGGCTCCTAATGCGTCAAAATCTGCTGTGGTGTGACAAATAATTAAGTCCATATTCATTATTCATAAGTTTTTTGTTTTCAATCCTAATCCGTTGTCAGGGATTCATCCCTCAGAACTTGGGGAGTAATACCTAAGTCCTGACTACAAACAAGAATGATGAATATAGTGACGCAATTTCTGCTAGCTTAACAAGTAAGGCAAAACTGTTGGTGTCGCCGTTCACGATATTCTAGATATAGTATTTTCGCTAGTTTGAGAGAAGGAAAAATGACCTTAATATTTCAATTCGCTTTGATATCTTTGGTTCTCACCTCTTTTGTTTTGGTAGTAGGCGTTCCTGTTGCCTATGCTACCCCACAAAACTGGGTGGAATCTAAAAAACTGCTCTGGGTTGGTTCCGGAGTGTGGATTGCTTTAGTGCTTTTAGTTGGTGTATTAAACTTTTTTGTAGTCTAAGCGATCGCTTAGGTCTATTTTGCCAAAATAGCATAGCGAATATAGGAGCAGAAGAGCCAAGAACAAGATTTTCCTATTCTCTTGTTCTATTTAGTTAAATGTGCTTTTCTGCTCTTCCGCATTTAGATAAGAAATGTATATTGGTCAGAGTATAGTTGATTAAGAGGCAGTCATGGCAGTTTTTGAGGGAACTTTTGCTCAAACGGAACCATTGCATTTAGCAGTGGTTATTGGTCGATTCAATGACCTCGTTACCGGGAAACTGCTAGAGGGTTGTCAAGATTGCTTGAAACGCCACGGTGTAGACCCAGATCCCCAGGGGACTCAAGTAGACTATGTATGGGTTCCTGGAAGTTTTGAAGTGCCTCTGGTAGCCCGCCAACTCGCCCTTTCCCATCGTTATGATGCGGTAATTTGTCTGGGTGCTGTGATTAAGGGACAAACACCTCATTTTGATTATGTATCTGCTGAAGTGTCTAAGGGCATTGCCGCCGCTAGCTTCCAAACTGGTGTACCGGTAATTTTTGGGATTTTGACAGTGGATACCATGCAGCAAGCTTTAGAACGGGCAGGTATTAAAGGTAATCATGGTTGGGATTATGCCATGAACGCCCTGGAAATGGCTAGCTTGATGCGACAATTGCGCTCTAACCTCAGCGAATCATATCCTCATCAGACCCAATCTTTGCCTGGTTCTTTGCCTGTTAGCAAAGTTGGTAATTTAGCCCCGGAGTCAGAAGGATTAGGTTGAGGCTGTGAGGCTGATGCTATGTGCTGAGTCGAAAACTCAGCACTTGAAAATTAGGGGTTGACAAATCCAAATATGTCTGAGATGATATATCCATCATGCAAATCGCGGGTATAGCTCAGTGGTAGAGCGTCACCTTGCCAAGGTGAATGTCGCGCGTTCGAATCGCGTTACCCGCTTTTAAAAAATTAAAGTCTAGGTTAACATCTGGTTTTAATAAACCATAACCTAACTATAATTCCTTGGGGTGTAAAAAATTTGTGTTAAATCGGTGTATTACACTTGATTTACTCTGATGATTCAATATAATCAGACAAAGCACAATTTAGCATCTTCTGGGTATTTATGTGGGCAATTAGACCTCAGAATAGTGAGGAAAGATATTCTCACAGGACAGAAAAAACACGCTCAAGTTATTAGAACGCTTGTGCCATCTCAAAAACACGAAAAAATCGATTTGAATACGGAATATCCTTGTCCCTGCCGTCGCAAAGGACAACTGATTCCGATTACACTAACAGAAGCATTTGGTTGCGATCGCTGTCAACAAATCTTTGTAGTAGAAGATAATGGTCATGTCCTAGAACAGCTGTCAACCACCTATCCCTACAAGCGAACTTGGCATTGGATGGGAAATAGTTGGCGCATTATCCCGACTCGATTGGGAGAAAACTATTTACCTGTAGCGCTTGGTGTGATTTTCGTGCTAGTGATTATATGGTTACCATTAGCACTGCGATTGGCAAATGGTACTAGCATTATTGCATGGGCAATGGTGGCGGTGCTATTGGCTATTCTACCAGCACTGATGGTTTGGCTTACCTACAGACGTTAATTCAATGACTGTTGAAGTTTTGGATGATTCTCCCGAACCAATTACTAGCGCTCAACGTGCTTATCAAGCTTCTCTGAAGTTGGGTTTTACCAAGGGTGTAGACCGCAGTCGGGCTGTGTTAGCAATGGCCGAGGCGTTGGAAAATGCCTTTGATGACATTTTAGAAGCTAATACTTTGGATTTAGAAGCCAGTAAAGAAATGGCTGTGCCAGAGTTGATTTTAGATTGGCTGAAGTTGACTCCCACGAGGTTGGAAGCAGCAGTTGAAGTACTGCAAAGATTGGGGGAAATCTCCGATCCTTTACGACGAGTGAGAAATGCTGACTATCAACTAGAGGACTCCCAGAGTTACACTCAGTTAATGCCTTTAGGGGTAATTGCTTTTGTTTATGAAGCTTTTCCAGACTTAGGAGCGATCGCAGCTGGTTTGTGTATTAAAACTGGTAATAGTATTATCCTTAAGGGTAGTACAGAAGCGAGTCATTCCAACGAGGCGATCGCCAATGTTTTGCAAAGCGCCATCGAGGAAGTGGGTTTACCCTCTGGATGTGTAGAACTAATCACAGCAGAACACGGTGCTTCCATTCGAGATTTAGTCACGCAAGACAAATATATAAATTTAGTCTTACCCTACGGACGTTCTAGTCTAGTCCAGCAGGTAATGAGACAATCAACCTGTCCCGTATTGAAATCAGCGATGGGTAACTGTTATCTTTACTGGTCAGTCAATAGCAGCTTAGACATGGTGCGCTGGATGATTATTGATAGCCATGAAAGCGAACCAGACCAAGTAAACGCCATTGAAAAAGTATTAATTCATCGCCAAGCCTTACCATCATCTTTAGCCGCTCTCTGGAACAGTTTGACAGAAAAAGGCTTTGAAATCAGAGGAGATGAGGAACTGGTAGAAGCTTTTCCCCACTTACAGCTAGTCAAATCAGAAGAATGGGGAAACTCTTATTTAACCAAGACAGTAGCCTTTAAACTGGTAGATAGTTTAGAAGATGCGATCGCTTGGATAAATCAATATAGTAGCGGTCATGCAGACTGCATCGTTACCGAATCCTATCAAGAAAGTCGCCAGTTTGCTTTAGGAGTCAACAGCGCTTCCACCTACATCAACACCTCCCCCAAATTTTCTCGCAACCCTTCACGGGGAGACTCAGTATTTCTCGGTATGTCTAACCAAAAAGGACACCGCCGAGGATTTATTAGTTTAGAAACCTTAACCACTGCAAAGCATATAGTCCAGGGGAATGGACGGTTTTAGAAGTTATGAAAGAAGTAAAAATGTTTTATATTTAAAATAATCATTAAATATACTCAACTAACTTCTGATAGATAGTCAGCAAAACTTCATGAAATTCATAAGTTACTCAAAATAACTAAGCCAACAAAGGGAATTATTGAAATTACTGGAGGAGAACGAAACTTTAAGCGACTTAAAGAAATTCCCCATTTTGAGAGAATTGATGGTTGCTGGTTTGACTTTGCAATTTTAGTTAATGAAAACTATAGACCTGCTGAAATTATTGGCTTTGACTTTGAAATAAGATTTCTAGACGATAACCCCATTAAATTTCTGCGATTTGACCTTAATCTTCCTGGACATGATAATCATGAAAGAGGAAAACGGTTTCATCTGCATCCAAGTAGTGATGACTTGATGCTTCATAGTCCGCCAATATCACCTCTAGAAATTATACATTTATTTTTATATGACCTAAAAATTCCTGAACGTCCTCGAAATTCCTAGTTAATTGAATCATTCAAATACAGGTGGCCATAATTCAGAAACAGCAACTTCCCAACCAGGAAATAACTCATTAATAGATAACTTATCTTCACCCGTTAAAACTTCAACATCACCATGAGGACGATATACACTCACAGATAATTCATCAGGATTAATTAATATTCCTACTCTTGCACCTAACTCTAAAAATAACTTAACTTTATCTTCTAACTTAGAAACTCTATCGGTTTTCGATTTTATTTCTACAACCAAATCAGGTACTAACTGACCAAAATCTCTCACCGTGCGTTTTAGTCTTGACGCAGCTACAAAAGAAACATCAGGTGCGCGTAAATCAGTATTTGGCATAATAAACCCACCACTGGAGTCAAATATCCGCCCAAGTTTACGAGGTTTTATCCAATTACCTAATAACCTGATTAATTCAGCCCCGATTTCACTAGATTCAATATCCGATGGACCCATAACTAGAATATTTCCTTCTTGCAGTTCTATTTGGTAGTCCTGCTCATCCTCTTGTAGCTTTTGTTGTAGTCTATCTACATCTTCAATAGTGAAAGTCATAGAACTTTTCAGATATAGTTCATAATACAATCATTTTATCACTCTTCCTTTTTAGTTGCGCTTTAGCGCTAAAGCGCAACTACAAGCTATGATGATTTATTCATGCGGACTTACTCTGGATTTGGTGCGCTTCCCATGAGTTTTAGCCAGCGATAATTAGAAGCTAATGCTTCAGTGAAAGTTTCACAAACATTGTATTTCACTTCAAAATCTTCGCAAACATCAGCTAATATTTTAGCTATTTGGGGATAATGAACGTGACAAATATTGGGGAATAAATGATGAACAGCTTGATAATTCAGACCACCAAGATACCAGTTTAAAAACTGATTGTTGGGAGCAAAATCAACAGTTGTTTTGATTTGAAATCTTGCCCATTCATCATCAACTTGCTGCAAATCTGAATTAGGTTCAACAAACTCAGCTTCTTCCAAAACATGAGCCAGCATGAAAATGACACAAATCATTAAACCATAGGTCATGTAAGTAATTAAAAAACCCAAAAGTGCTTGAATAGGTGAATAGCCAACAGCAATTGGTATTCCCAAGAATAGTCCCAGCCATATCAATTTTCCACTGAAGAAAACCAACCAGTCTAATGGTTTAAGTGCAGGAATATTATAAGTATGATATTTCCGCTTAAACAGCACTAAATAAACATCAGCAAAAGACCAATATATAGGAATGATGGGATATATAAACCAAATGAATATGTGTTGAAATGAATGATACCATTTATGCTCCATATAGGGAGTCATCCGCACTAACCCATCGCCATGTATTTCGACATCATGTCCTAATATATTAGTGTATTTGTGGTGTAAGAAATTATGTCTAAATTTCCATAAAAAACTAGACAAACCGATAATATCAAAGGTGTAACCAAAGATATTATTGATTATTTTGTGGCGAGAATAACCACCATGATTTGCATCATGTCCCACACTAAACCCAATACCAGCAATACCGAATCCTAAAGCAATACAGCCAATTAATTTTAGCCAGATTTCAGGTGGACCAAAGAGAGTAAAAGTCCAAGAGGCGATTACCCATGACAAAATAACTGTTGTCTTTATGTACATCGCCGCATTATCTCTGGTAGAGATATTCTGAGACTCAAAATAAGCATCAACTCGCTTATTTAATTCCTTTCTCAAACCGTAATTTTTAGTAAAAGTTACTTTTGGCTGTGTTTGTGTCATGTATTTGATTACACTGGATTAATTTGTGGTGTTACAGAAGTTCAAGTCTAGTATTAAAAATATCATGAGATAAAAAAATACCAGCGTCAATTTCTAGTAATAAACATTTATGTAGCCATTTTTTTTATTCTCTTAATCTCCTTTATCTGCGTTTTTGTATGAGATAAAAAAAGCCCGCATAGGCGGACTCCATATATAGCGTAGCAGAGCATATTCTGCTATTTCTGATTCTTAGAAGTGTAGTAAACCTGACCACCAGTATCAGGAACAAAATGACAGCTAAGAGCAGAACGCCATAAAGACTTCCAAATAGATTCTTTCGACTCGTGGAAATATTCACCCATAATCGGTTTAATCGCCTCAGTCGCTTTCAGCAAATTGTAGTGAGGCATATTCAGGAAGATATGGTGAGCAACATGAGTACCGATATCATGATGAATATGATTGAGAAAACCGTAGTCCCGGTCAACACTAGAAATTGCACCTTTGAGAAAAGTCCAATCTTCTCCACGATACCAAGGAATATCTGGTTCTGTATGATGTAAAAAGGTCACTAAATCCAACCAAATTACAAACACAATGTAGGGCATAGCATAGTATTTTAGTAACCACATCCAGCCCCATTGAAATGTGAAGAAACCTAGTAAAGCTACCATCCCAATCCAGAGTGCAGTACTAGTCAAGACATCCCTTTGTTCTGAAGGCTTAAAAAGTGGGCTATTAGGAGAAAAGTGAGAGCCTTTCTTTCCAGGAGAACGCTGGAATAAATACACTGGATAAGCCAAAAGAAAGACATAATATCGTCCTAGCTTTTGGACTAAGTCCATTTTTTTATAATCAGATTCTGACACAGGATACCAACTTTCATCGTTATCGATGTTGCCAGTATTTTTGTGGTGGGTTCTATGGCTAATGCGCCAACCATGATAAGGAACCAATATCGGTGTGTGCGATAAATGTCCAACTAAATCGTTCAACCATTTATGCTTAGAAAAAGATTGGTGTCCGCAGTCATGTCCGACCACAAACAAAGCCCAAAACATTGTACCTTGCATGACCCAAAAAACAGGCCAAAAGTACCAAGAATCCAAATAATGGGCTACTGCATATAGCAGACTAATAATCAAGATGTCACGAAAAAAGTAAAATAGGGATTTAGTGAGGCTGGGCTGAAAGCATTCAGCAGGTATTGCAGCTTTCAAATCCTGAAGAGTAAAGGGAAGTTTGGTGATTTCCTCTGAGGGTTCACAGTCATCAGGATTATTAAAAGCGATGGTGTTGGATTGCACTTGATTATTTTGTGGGATATAAATCGGATTGTTTTCAGATATTTCTGGTATCAGCCTTGACTAATCCAGGAGATAATCTCTGGTAATTGAAGTCACAATTTAGGTAAATACAAAATTACCAGAATCTAGTTAATTTACAGGATATTAAAGAGTGGAGTTTAGCTACTATTTATTGTCCTGCATAATATTCGTCGAAAGTCTCATAACCAATATCCGTTTTGTATAGTTGACATTGATTGGTAATTTCTTTCATTAATGACCAAGAAAACTGACATTCATCATGTAGATAAGGTTGCCAATTCTCTTTAATGCTGCTGTAAGCTAGCCGCAAATTATAGGAGGGAATAGCTGTAGAAATATGATGAGGAACGTGAACATTGATATCGTGGCAGAGAATTTCTACCCACCGAGGATAATCACAGTGAATAGTACCAAATAGCTGTGCTAGGGCTTCGTTCCACTGGTTAGCTGTTTTAAAAGGAACATCTGGTGCAGTGTGATGAACGATGGTGAAGGTACTCATCCAAAAATGGTAAACCATCCAGGGTAAGAGCCAAAACTTGACAAATCCCCAAATACCTGTGGTGGCAATTAACAGAGGAAATGCGATCGCTGCAAACACGACTACTACAGCCACCGAAAGTTTCACACTTGATTGGTCTTTAGTTTTGAAGTTCCGGGCATCAAAATGCACTACTGCCCAATGTCCAATGGAACCTACCCACCACAGACGCTTACGCATGAAGCCTTCAAAAGCTGATTGTCTGAAAGGTGTCCAATTGGCAAACACATTAGTTCTAATGGGATGCCAAGCATTATCCTCATCCAACTTATTGGTATGAGCATGATGATAATTATGCTTAATCCGCCAACTGTGAAAGGGGTAAATTAAGGGAGCCATAAATATGTGTCCCACTAAATCATTTACCCAACGACGTTTGGCAAAAGACCTGTGACCGCAATCATGGCCGATCACAAAAAAACCTGTTAAAGCCGTGCCTGTAAAAATCCAAGCTACGGGTAAGAGAAACCACGGACTGATTGCCAGAAAACAGTAGCCAAGGGAGACCATCAAGACACTGAGTAGAGCCTGTGTCCAAGCTTTGCGGCTGTTTTTCTCAAAACATTCCCGTGGCAAACTTTTGATAATATCTTTGAGTTTCAGGCTGGAATCACCAAGGTCTTCACCTAGTTTCTGGCTGTTGATTATTGATGTAGTCATGAACACCTGTAAAACAGTATGCTTTACAACCAAGTCACCAAAAAGGTGGCTGGCCGCAAAGTTTCTTAATATTAGCGTCTCAGATTATAACAACCTGAGCTACACAAGCGCACTATTAAATAGTGCTTGGAGATAATTTTCTCCGATTGTGCATGGTTATGAATTGCTGGTAGAAATTACTTTTGCGCCAATAGTGAATAAATTCAGTAATTTATCCACTATTAGACAATAACCTGGAATTTACTGCTTTCTATCTGCCAATTTCACATTGGTAGCTAGACCGAATAGTTGCAACAATTGAATTGTCATCCAAGTTAAATCGATTTCCCACCATTCCAGCCCGTGACGAGCTGAGTATTGAAAAGCGTGGTGGTTATTATGCCAGCCTTCACCAAATACTAGCACGGCAACCCACCAGCAGTTGGTGGAGCGATCGCCTGAATCATAACTGCGATAACCAAATTTGTGAGTAGCGCTGTTCACCAGCCAAGTGCAATGGTAAACCCACACAATGCGAGCAAATACGCCCCAAACCACGAAAGACCAACCACCCAAATACATGAGTAATAAACCCAGTGCTACCTGGATCAAAATGAAATATTTTTGTAAAAACTGATAAACTGGGTCTTCGGCAAGATCCTTGGTAAAACGAGGAACATCAGCGTGAGAGGGAGAGTGATAAATTAACCAACCCATGTGACTCCACCAGAAACCTTTATTGGAATCGTGAGGATCTGGGTCAGTATCAGAATGTACGTGATGAATGCGATGTGTCCCGATCCACTCAATTGGACCGCCTTGACAGGCCAACGTCCCGCAAAAGACTAAGAAATATTCCAGCCATTTGGGAGTTTGAAAACTGCGGTGAGTCACCAGACGGTGAAATCCCAGGGTAATCCCTAATCCCCCGGTGATCCAGTAAAGCAATAAAGCCACACCAACCGCATTCCAGCTAAAGTTACTGGGAAGAAAAGCAAACAAAGCGCCGATGTGCAGAGCTAGGAAAAACAGGGTATTTACCCAGTTAATTTGAAGTTTCGTTGAAGTAGCAATTGTCATGCAATAACCCGATTTGAAATTATCTAACCTAATCTGCGTGATTGGAAAATCCGCATATCTATAATTTTTTCTAAAAGAGGAACTAATGAATAGCTTAGAACAGCTGCGGCAAGCAGAACAGGCACTAATAGAGATTTTTTCTGGAATTGATGCTCAGGTCAAGCATAATCTCAAAAGAGTTCTAGATGCCTTTCGTAATCACCGTGTAGGCGCACACCATTTTGCTGGTGTGAGTGGTTATGGTCACGATGATCTAGGACGAGAAACTTTAGATAAAGTTTTCGCCGAAGTTATGGGTGCGGAAGCAGCAGCTGTGCGAGTGCAGTTTGTTTCAGGAACTCATGCGATCGCGTGCGGCTTATTTGGTGTTCTCCGTCCTGGAGATGAAATGTTAGCAGTAGTCGGTTCTCCCTACGATACGCTCGAAGAAGTCATTGGTTTACGGGGTAAAGGCCAAGGCTCCCTTATTGAGTTTGGCATAAATTACCGCCAATTGGAGCTAACTCCCCAAGGAACTATAGATTGGCAAACCCTAAATCATAGCGTAACTGACAACACCCGTTTAGTATTAATCCAGCGCTCTTGCGGCTACTCCTGGCGACCAAGTTTATCCATAGCGGATATAGAAAAAATTGTTCATCTAGTTAAACAGCAAAACCCCAACACAGTCTGCTTTGTAGATAACTGTTATGGCGAATTTATTGAAACCAAAGAACCCACAGAGGTCGGTGTGGATTTAATGGCGGGGTCATTGATTAAAAATCCTGGGGGAACAATTGTCACAGCTGGCGGTTATGTTGCTGGTCGGGCTGACTTAGTGGAGTCCGCCGCTTGTCGTTTAACTGCTCCTGGTATTGGTAGTTATGGTGGTGCGACCTTTGACCAAAATCGGTTGCTTTTTCAGGGGCTATTTTTAGCTCCCCAGATGGTAGGGGAGGCGATGAAGGGGACTCACTTAACTGGTTACGTCTTCGATAAATTAGGTTATCCCGTAAATCCCGCACCCCTTGCGCCCCGTGGGGATGTGATTCAGGCGATTAAATTGGGTTCTGCTGCTAAGTTAATTGCTTTTTGTAAGGCGATTCAGCAGCATTCGCCAGTGGGTTCTTATCTTGAACCTATTCCCGATGAGATACCGGGGTATGAGAGCCAGGTAGTGATGGCTGGGGGGACGTTTATTGAGGGGAGTACTTTGGAGTTTTCGGCGGATGGTCCTTTGCGTGAGCCTTATGTGGTTTATTGTCAGGGGGGGACTCATTGGACTCATGTGGCGATCGCTTTGGAGGCGGCGATGGAGGCTGTGGGTTTTAAGAGTTAAGATAATTGCACGCAGAGACGCAGAGGCGCGGAGAAGAATGATTGAGAATGAGATTACGGGGGAGATTGTGGATGCTGCTTACAAGGTTCATGTGAGTTTGGGACCTGGGTTGTTGGAATCTGTTTATGAGACAGTTCTAGATTTGGAGTTACGGAGGCGCAAGTTACAAGTGAGGAGACAGGTATTGATTCCAGTCATGTATGAGGGTATACGCTTGGATGAAGGTTTTCGGGCTGATTTAATTGTCGAAGATAAAGTAATTGTTGAACTCAAATCAGTAGAAACCGTTCATCCAGTACACCACAAACAGCTACTAACCTATCTCCGACTTACTGATAAACGAGTGGGATTGCTAATCAACTTCAACGTCTCACTCATCAAAGAAGGAATCTCAAGAGTAGTTAATAACCTCTAAAAAACCTCCCCTCCTCCTCTCTGCGCCTCTGCGCCTCTGCGTGACATTTTACTCCGGTAACTTATACTCCCCCACAATCCTCTTAGCAAACTCCGGTACATGAGCCTCTAACTTCTCAGGATAATTCCGCTTCACATACAAATAATTGCGCGTAAAGTGGGAATCAATGGAAAACCGCCCATACTCCAAGCCCTTCGGACCAATTCTTTCAATCACCACACCCATCAATTTCGCCGCCCACATCGGTAGAGTCACGCCCTTATCGTAAGCAGGAATACTCTGTTGTACAGCTTCTTTCCTGTTCCCTTGGGACATCACGGGCTGGGTGTCTAACTGGTCTTGCACCAAGTCCAGCATCTCCTTCCCTGTATCATTTCTGACTACAATCCACTGCCAGCCAAAGGGTGCGCCCATGTAACCCACGACTAAATCTGCTAGGGAATTAACGTAATCAAAGCAAGTCATACAGGAGGGCGCAAACACATCTTTAAGTTTATTTGTCTTCAAACCAAAGAAAGGTACGGTTTCTGTGGAACCATCTTCATGTTTGAAGTGAACTCGGAAATCTTGCATAAATTCATAATGCACCACAGTCTCCGGTGAACGGCTGGTGGTTTCTAAGAATTTTTGTAGTCCGGCGCGGGTAACGTTATCTACACAGGGTGTACCTAAAACATATAATTTTTCTAAACCGAGTTGTTTTTCTACGGCTCTGAGTGCTTGAATTTGACAACCAACACCAATTACCAATAATCTTTTCATCCCCGATTTTTCTATTTCTTCTAAAACAGAAAGGTTGGGGGATAATGTTGGTTTATTTACTCTAGCTGCCAGTATTTCTTCTGGGGTACGGGCGATAACTGGCATGGGTTGAAAGCGGTCTTCTTTGGTATTTTGGACGCAGACCACACCTTCTACTAAGCCACGATTCAGCATTTCAATGGCAATGCTACTGACAATACCTGTCCATTGTGCGCCTTCTATAGGCTGCTGTTTGCGGGCGGCGATCATGTCTTGATGAACACCAAAGTAGAGTTCATTTTCGTTGTCGAGGTCGCGCGATCGCTTGTGGGTTTCTGTTTCCAGTCCCTCTATCTGCTGATTAAGAAATGCACAGGCTTCCTTGACATAGTGAATATAATATGTATCACACAGTCCACACTCGCTACAGAGTTCTTTCGCCGGGGGGCGACTATTCGGTTTCAGGGCTTTGGCTTTTTTGTGAGGAGAAACTGAGGTCATATTCAGCGCAATTTGTAATTTTAAAACTTAAGATAGCGGAATGCTGTATTTTACACAAAATTTCCTAGCAATTCTATAGGTTGACTATCAGGGAAGCGTGACGGGTAAATAAAGTTAATTAAATGCTGAAAACCGGAGTGGGAAGCAGTCTAATAATTTACTGATAGAAATACTATTTATTTAGAATTAACTGATTTAAAATTAAATTGCCAAAACCAAGTTACTCAAATTACCTCCTTTGCTACAACTGCTTAAATTAAAATGAAACCAACCCAAACAGGCGCAGCATTCATCGCCGGCGGAAGTATCGCTGGTGCGGGTATATCTTCAGCAGTTGGCGGAATCGGAATTGTCGGTGGCTTTGGCGGTGTAGGAATTGGGGTAACTCCCGTAGTTGCGGCTGGCGCTGTGGCTGGTGCGGCTGTTTATGGTGCTTTCCAAGCTGTAGCAGAGGGGGATACAGGCGGTTTCGCTGCAATGGGAATGGGTGCAGTTGGTGGTGTAGGATTTTCTAGCGTCGTGGGTGGAATGGGATTTGTTGTACCCAAAGTCGGTTTAGCATTTGGTATTGGTACGGTTCCGATGGCGGGAATGGGCGCAGTGGTGGGACTTACAGGTTATGCGATCGCCAAAATTTTAGACGAATCTCAAGTTAAGGAAACCCCCTTTCAAGTTCTGGAAAGGATGGAAGAAAAAGTCTTAGAAATGGACTACTATTCTGCCGCACTCATGGAGTTAAATGGTGCGGATCTCAATCAAAAATTCGCCACTTTGGAAATTGAGGATGAGTTACAAACACTCAAAGCGAAGGTAAAGCAGAAAGTTGCACCTCCTAAATCTCAACCTCCTAAAATTGAACCCGAAATATTACCAAAAACAACCCAAACGCGGGAAACTTGGAGATGTGTACAAACTTTTAAAGGTCACTCAGCAGCAGTTAATGCTTTAGCTATCTCTCATGATGGTAAAACTTTTATTAGTGGAAGTGATGATAGAACAGTTTCTTGGTGGGATTTAAACACTGGTAAACGCTTATATACTTTTTATGGACAAGCCGAAGCAGTGTTATCTGTAGCTATCAGCCCTGATAGTCAGCAAATTATTAGCGGTAGTGCGGATCGGAAAATCAGCAAATGGCAATTAGATACAAAACAATATCATCGGACATTCTCTTATTTAAATTCTCCCTATAGTCATAATGGCTTTGTTAACTCACTTACCTATAGTAGAGATGGCAGAATAATTATTAGTGCTAGTACAGATAAAACCATGAGAATTTGGGGAGGTTATACAGGTAATCTGAAACGGATATTGAATGGACATACTGACACAGTATATGATGTGGCGATTAGTCCAGACTCCCAGATTCTTGTTAGTACCAGTAAAGATAAAACTATCAGAATTTGGAATTTAGAAACTGCTACAGAACGCTGTATCTTAACTCAAAATCCACCAGCGAAGACAATCATTATTAGTCCTGACGGTCAAACTCTCATTAGTGGAAGCCAAGACAGCACTATTAAGCTATGGAATCTTCAAACTGGGAAATTATGCTGTACTTTGAAGGGAAACACCACGGCGATTGTTTCACTAGCTATTCATCCTGATGGAAAAACCCTCGCCAGTAGCAGTAGAGATGGTGTAATTCAACTGTGGAATTTACAAACTGGGGAAGTAATTCAAATTCTAACTGGGTTTAGTCCCCTTGCATTTAGTCCAGATGGTAAAACCCTATTAAGTGGCGAGAAAAATGGTGCAATTAAAATGTGGCGACAAATGGAACATGATGATCATTGCATTCTCACCCTATCTGGGAAATGGTGGGAAGTCTTAGGTGTCGATGAAGACACTACTCCAGAAAATGTTAAATCTGCTTATCTTCGATTAGCGAGATTATATCATCCTGATATTAACAGTTCAGCCGATGCCAAAACTTTGATGCAGACAATTAATCACGCATATCAAGAATTTCAGAGATAACAGCATAAAATACAGAACCTCACCTCAACGCTTACGAAACGAAAGATTTTGATATTTCTCAGCCATCAATTAACTGCATCAAAAGATTCCCCTCTCTTCCTCTGTGTACTCTGCGCCTCTGTGGTTCGTTTTAACTCAGCAATTAATAAATAATAAATTAATTTCTTATATGCCTAAAATGTTAGCCTAGTTACTGAAATTAGTTTGAATTTAAGAAAAAATACCCAATTCTTGAGCTTAACTTAATCATGCTGTGATCTTGATTATTCAGATTTTATAATTGTCTAAATTATGACTGCATATTAGTGTAATGATTTCCTGTTTTTTTTGATAAAACCTGTATCCACGTTAAGTTATGTACTATATATATATTTAAACTGTAGTCCCAAAACATGACTATGTATACATAATTTTAGTAAAATATACCCTGATTTAGTAGTATTCATATCTCATGATTTTTAGATTTTATATTGCATATTCTGTAAAAACATTATAAATTATAAAATTATAGGGGAATAATCTTACTAGTCTTCTAAAACTGAATTTTGATTAAGTAAATCTACAGGACATAGCTAAAACTACACACACCTTGAGCGGTAACGGAAAGATATGATTGTTAGCTCAAGCCAAGTTATGGATGTACAGACAAGAGACAGAATTATCTGGGAATATATGGTGTGGCTGTTTTTAGGAAAAATAACGCTGCTTGATTCCAAAAATACCTACCTAAGATTCACCAAAAAATAATTGATGAAAATCAGCTAACTGGAGATGTACTTGCAGAGGAATTAGTAGCTTAAGTTATTATTTATAAGTTATTTTTCCCTGAAATTTACTATTCAAAAGATGGTTTTTGTTATGCTAAAAATAGCATCAAGCATCAATAAAGGCGCATCTACGCAAAATTCACCCCATGCATGGAGTTACTCTAGTGATGCCAATACATGAATTAGTAACAGATGAGAATATAGAAGAAGCAGCATGGCAAGCGCTGGAGAAGTCAATTCTCTATTATAAAGGTCGCCCCATTGGAACTTTAGCTGCCTATGATCCATCTGTCGAAGCACTGAATTATGATCAGTGTTTTGTCCGCGATTTTGTTTCTTCAGCTTTAATCTTTTTGATCAAAGGGAGAACCGATATTGTACGGAACTTCCTAGAAGAAACTTTGAAGTTGCAGCCTAAAGAAAGAGAATTAGATGCATATAAGCCTGGGCGCGGTTTAATTCCAGCTAGCTTTAAAGTTGTATCAGAAAATGGAGAGGAACATTTAGAAGCGGATTTTGGGGAACACGCGATCGCTAGAGTCACCCCAGTAGATTCTTGTCTATGGTGGATTATTGTGTTGCGTGCTTATATAGTCGCCACCCAAGATTATTCCATCGCCCACCAACCTGATTTTCAAAATGGTATCAGGCTAATTATGGAAATTTGCTTGGCCAATCGCTTTGATATGTACCCCACCCTCTTGGTTCCCGATGGTGCTTGTATGATTGACCGTCGGATGGGTATTTATGGTCATCCTCTAGAACTCCAGGTGTTATTCTATTCGGCTCTGCGTGGAGCGCGTGAGATGCTGATTTGTGAGGACAATCAAGATATAGTTGCAGCGATTAATAATCGCTTACCACTTTTATGCGCTCATATGCGCCAGCATTATTGGATAGATATTAATCGCCTAAATACCATTTATCGTTTCAAGAGTGAAGAATATGGTAAAGGCGCAGTCAATCTATTTAATATCTATGTAGACTCTCTTCCCTATTACGAATTAGACAAATGGCTACCGCGCAAAGGTGGTTATTTAGCCGGGAATATCGGTCCATCACAGTTTGATACTCGTTTCTTTACACTGGGTAACTTGATGGCGATTATTTCTGATTTAGCGACGGAAGAACAGTCACAAGCAATTATGACTTTGATAGAGGACAGATGGGACGATTTAGTGGGAGATATGCCGATGAAAATCTGTTTCCCTGCCTTAGAAAATGAAGAATATAGAATTGTGACTGGGTGTGACCCTAAAAATATTCCTTGGTCTTATCATAATGCTGGTAGTTGGCCTGTATTAATGTGGATGTTTGCAGCAGCATCTGTGAAAACTAATAAGACTGGTTTAGCGAGAAAGACTCTTGAAATTTCTAAAGCTAGGTTGATTGAAGATGAATGGCCAGAATATTATGACGGTAAGAAAGGGCGTTTAATTGGCAAACAAGCTAGAAAATATCAAACTTGGACAATTGCTGGTTTCTTGTTGGCAAAAGAACTGATAGATAATCCCAATTATTTACCATTAGTCAGTTTTGATAAATTACCACCTGAAGCTATTTCTCGCGCCTGTGAGTTTGAAGTTGGTAGTGTAGAAACTTTCTGACCTCACTAGGAGGCATCACTAGATTAATTATATTAATATGGTGAAACTGAATGCAGTAATACTTCAAATTAAGTATGAAATCTGTCCAAATTAAACATTATTTTTAAAACCCCTTTGTATTTACATGGGGGTTTTATTTCTTCTGAATTGCTCTTAGTGATCACTTTAAAAATAGAGGCTATGGAACAATAATATAAATGAGAAAATTGGCTTGTCATGAGAGTGTTGACTGTGGAAAATTATCCTAGCTACAGTGTGGAAAAATACTAGTTAAGGATATATTACTCATGACATTAAAAAGTATTGAAGTGGCAAGTAATAACAGATTTTACCTCTTGCTAAAATCCCATTAATGGAGCGTTTCTCGTGATGAAAAGAGAGGAATTAGTTATAGTTGATGATTTAGAGAAACAAGCATGGGAACTTTTAGAAAAATCAATTATTAATTACCAAGGTCGTCCTGTAGGTATCATAGCTGCTTATGATCCTACACAGAAAGTTTTAAATCATGACCATTGTTTTATTAGGGATTTTGTCCCGTCGGCATTACTGTTTTTAATTAAAGGTAAATATGATATTGTTCGTAATTTTTTAGAAGAAACTTTAAAGTTACAGCCCAAAAAAGGTCTATTTGATGCTTATATACCTGGCCAAGGTTTGATACCAGGTAGTTTTAAGGTTGTATCAAAAAATGGTTACGACACTTTAGAGCCTGATTTTGGGGAACACGCGATTGGTAAAGTTACCCCAGTAGATTCTTGTCTGTGGTGGGTGATTCTACTATACGCTTATGTGAAAGCAACAAAAGATATACGTTTCGCTTTGCAGTCAGAATTTCAGCAAGGAATCATGTTAATCATGGAACTTTGCTTGGCGACTCGGTTTGATATGTATCCGACGTTGTTAGTTCCCGATGGGGCTTGCATGATTTATCGGCGGATGGGTATCTATGGTTATCCTTTGGAAATTCAAGCCCTATTTTATGCAGCGTTGCGGTCTGCACGCAAGTTGTTGATTTGTGCAGGTAATGAAAAAATTGTTATCGGGATTGATAACCGCTTACCTCTATTGAGAGATCATATTCGTCATCACTATTGGATTGATATGAAGCGATTGAATGTGATTTATCGCTTTAAGGGTGAAGAATATGGAGAGTCAGCAGTCAATCAATTTAATATCTATCCTGATTCTATTCCCTATGCTGATTTGGCGATATGGTTACCTAAACATGGTGGTTACTTAGCAGGTAATGTTGGTCCTTCGCAATTAGATACCCGCTTTTTTGCATTGGGAAATATGATGGCGATTATTTCTTCTCTAACCAGTGAACAACAATCCCAAGCTATTATGAACCTGATTGAAGAACAGTGGGATGATTTGGTGGGAGAAATGCCTATGAAAATCTGTTTTCCATCTGTAGAAAAGGAAGAATATAGAATTTTTACGGGATCTGATCCTAGAAATCTGCCTTGGTCATATCATAATGCTGGTAGTTGGCCTGTATTATTGTGGTCTTTGATTGCTGCGGCGCAAAAAATAGGTAGAACTGATATTGCTGACCGCGCCTGGAAAATTGCTGAAACACGTTTGAGTCAAGATAATTGGCCGGAATATTACGATGGTACGCGGGGGCTGTTAATTGGTAAGCAAGCGAGAAGATATCAAACTTGGACTGTTTCTGGCTTTTTGTTAGCTAAGGAGTTGATGCGAAATCCAGAGCATTTGGGTTTAATCAGTTTTGGTCAGTTTGATTTGGAGAATGCTTCTCAGTCTTGTGAGTTGTAAATTGTGGGAAATAATTAGAGTGATTAGCATAATTAAAATTAGTCAAAGTTTGATGTTCTGAAAACTTGGCGATCGCGTTATGCTCTGACTATGCGATCGCATTCGTTAAAATATTAAAATTTAGATATATTAAACATACATAATTTTGGACGCAGCCATAAATAGTGGCAATTTCTGTTGATTTTCTCTCACCTCTGCGGTTCAAATCATCTACTATATTTCATGACCAACCCCCGTCAAATAGCTTTTCAAGCCTTGCGAGATGTTCATAAAGGTGCTTATGCTGATGTCGCCCTCAATAGAGTGTTGCAAAAAGTTAGCTTACCCAATCACGATCGCCGTTTACTGACAGAATTAGTATATGGGAGTGTCAGAAGACAACGCACCCTGGATGCACTCATTGACCAACTAGCCAGCAAAAAATCTCACCAACAATCCAAAGACCTCCGCAGCATCCTACATCTGGGTTTATACCAACTACGGTATCAAGAGCGAATCCCCCCTTCCGCAGCTGTGAATACCACTGTGCAGTTAGCTAAGGAAAATGGCTTTTCTGGTCTGACGGGTTTTGTGAATGGTCTGTTGCGCCAATACATTCGACTAGGAGAGAAATTCCCAGAACCTTTAAAGTTAACCGAAAATCCAGTAGAGCGGTTGGGCATTTTATACAGTTTCCCTGATTGGATGATTCAGCTGTGGTTAGATGAATTGGGTTTGGCGGAAACAGAACAACTCTGCGATTGGATGAACCAAACACCGACCATTGATTTGCGAATTAATCCTCTGCGGACAACAATTGAGGAAGTTGAAGCGGCTTTGCAGACAGCTGGTGTGTTGGTGAAGCGAGTTCCTGATTTACCCCAAGCTTTACGATTAATTGGTAGTCCGGGGGCGATTCAAAATTTACCTGGTTTTAGTGAGGGTTGGTGGTCTGTACAAGACGCTAGCGCTCAACTGGTGGGTTATTTACTCAATCCCCAAGCTGGTGAAGTGGTGATTGATGCTTGTGCAGCACCTGGGGGAAAAACTACCCATATTGCCGAATTAATGGGGGATGAGGGGGAAATTTGGGCTTGCGATCGCACAGCCTCCCGATTGCGTAAACTGAAAGAAAATGCTCAAAGACTGCATTTACAATCTATTCAGATTTGTACAGGTGATAGTCGCAACTTACCGCAACTTTATCATAAAGGCGATCGCCTCCTACTCGATGCCCCATGCTCTGGCTTAGGAACCCTACATCGTCACGCCGATGCACGTTGGCGACAAACACCAGAATCTGTTCAGCAACTCTCAAGTTTACAAGCAGAACTTTTATCACATACATCTGAATTGGTCAAACCCGGCGGTGTACTTGTTTATGCCACCTGTACCCTACATCCAGCCGAAAACGAAGATGTGATTTCCACATTTCTAGCTCATCATCCCCATTGGCAAATTCAGCCTCCCATCAGTGATTCTGCCTATTCCACACCCCAAGGCTGGCTGAAAGTCTGGCCTCATCGACAGAACATGGATGGCTTTTTTATGGTGCGCTTAAGAAAAGCCAACGATTCCGAATGAATACTGTTTGTGATTGTACTATTTTGTTGAAGCCCCGAATCTACCGGCAGAGACAGCAATGGTTACTGATTCCCATGTAAAAAACTTAGTTAAAATTTTGATTGGTGCGGCTTGGATTGATGGTAAAATCCAGCCTGAAGAACGGCAATATCTGCGGGAAATAGCTCAAGCAAAAGGTTTGGCAACTGACCCAGAGATTAAACCTTGGCTATACGAATTGGTTCCTGTAAAACCGAAAGTATGTTACGCCTGGGTCGAAGAATATTTAGGCTCAAGCCCCAGTCTAGAAGATTGTGAAAATCTCATTGAAGCTATAAGTGGCTTAATTTATAGTGATGGCGAAGTCGCTGTTGAAGAAGCGCGGCTACTGACAAAAATACAGGAATTAACACAGCTGAGTCAATCCACTCTCCCAGTACATACAGCCTTGCTTAAACAAATTCAACAGCTTTATCGTCGTTGGGTTGATGTACAAAACTAACCCCTCAGTTATCAGTTATCAGTCAAGAGACATAATTGGATTTAAATCCTCCACATTATCCCTTGACATCTGTTCACTGTTAACTGTTCACTGTTAACTGTTTTAAGACTTCGGTTCACCCACACCCGGAGTTTCTTCTTTTTCAACTTGAGGTACAAAGTCAGGACGCTCTTTACTTTCCCAGCCCGCAGGTCGTTTAGAATTGTACCAAGCGATAGAACCAATAGTGACAGCAGCAATAAAACCAACCACATACACCAAAGTAAAAGCTAAGGGAAACTGGGAACCTTGGGCGGCTGCTTCAGCTGCTGTTTGCATTAATAAATTCATGAGTATATTCTCCTATTTTAAGCAACACTACTTAACACTCTATAAAAAAAGAGTATCACTTAAATCCACCCCAGGTTGGAAATACTTGATGTAGTGTTTGAAAAAATCAATTATCCGTCAAATACAATCAACATGGCTCATCACCAAAAACTACTCAAAATTTCCACCACTGGCAAAAGTTTTCAGAATATCACAGCCAAAATCGCCGCCATAGTTGCAGAGTCTGGTGTAGAAACTGGACTGTGTACCTTATTTTTACGCCACACTTCCGCCAGTTTAGTCATACAAGAAAACGCCGACCCAGATGTATTAGTCGATTTAGCCAACTTTATGAGCCAACTCGTCCCAGAATCCGGTAAATATATTCACGATGCTGAAGGTGCAGACGATATGCCAGCACATATTCGTACAGCATTGACCCATACCTCTGAGCATATTCCCATAAATCGCGGCCATTTAGTCCTGGGAACTTGGCAAGGCATTTATATTTGGGAACATCGTCAGCATAGTCATACTAGGGAATTAGTTGTCCACATTTCTAATTAGGGACTGGGGGAGGCGTGGGGAGTGTGGGAGGTGTGGGAGGTGTGGGGAGTGTGGGAGGTGTGGGAGGTGTGGGGAGTGTGGGAGGTGTGGGAGGTGTGGGAGGTGTGGGGAGTAAAGAATTTTGGATTTTGGAGAAAGCGATTTTAGATTGCAGTCTAATCCAAAATCTAAGACTAGAAAATGTATAAATTTTTGACACTCCTCAGCCTAAAGGCGAGAGGATTCTTCATTCATAGACCCAACTTGCTCATACAGGATTTCTCCAGTGCGAGTAGAGGTAGAATCTCCTGAAGCGTTCACCTCGACTACGCTCAGTG